>JAYUMV010000106.1:0-9807 GCA_043762265.1 Chthonomonadaceae bacterium
ACGACTTTGACGCGACCGGTCGCGGTCATCCGTCCCGGCTCACACACCAGCGTATCCAGCCAGATCGGAACCGGCGCCTGCGCCAGATCGAGGTCCAGCTTTTCGTTGATCATAGTCTGCATTGTCTCGACCACCGATGGGGGCAACGCAAACATGCCGCCTGCGCTGACCGCCTGAAAGTCGAGCAACACCCGCGTCCCGTTCTGAATGCGCGGCACCGCATCGACGGTGAAGGGCAGCGAGATCATCTTGATATAGTTGCCGGAGATATGCGCTTTGCCGGAAAGGAACTCGATTTTCAGATTGCGCACCGGCGCATCTTCGGGAATATTGTTCTCTAAAAGGCGATTCACGTTCGGCTCCGAGATGATGGCCCGGAAGCGCGTCTCCCCGGTCCGTACTCCGACTACGCTATTGGCGGACGGTAGATCCAACGCGATCTCTCCGCCTTCCAGGTGAACTTCGTCCACCACCACATCCTTGCGCAGTTGTACGTTCTGAAAATGGATCTGCGCGCTGCCGATCTTCACGGTTTGCAGCGGCAACGGGGTTTTCTCCGACATCGTCTCTTCACACTCCTGTTTGCTACGGTCGCTCAGTGCGCCCATTATATCACAATACGCCTGTCTCTGTCCGAAGTTTCGGCAAGCCCTCTCTTTCACCTGCAACACCATGCTTCAGCAAGCTATTTATGTCACAGTTCGCATTTTAAAACTAAAAAGCAACTTTTCTTGCTGTAGGTGCGGTATAATACCTGTGTAGGAAGAAAAAACATCCCCGGTTTATACTGTCCGGGAAAGCGCCTTCCCACTGAGACGGCCCCATCCGGGCCGTGAGGAGAACGGAACTATGGAGACTATCCTGGCAATCAAATCGCAGGAGTTCGGGTCCGGCGAAGTCGTCGAACCCGGTGTCTACCTCGATATGGATACGGGCGCTGTGGTGCAGATTCGCGAACGCGATGAACTGCCCGAAGGCGCCCGCGTTGTGCGTTATCGTCGTCGCTTCCGCCGCGTCGAGCCCATTGCGCCTCGCACTGCCGCGAACACACGCTAAAGAACGGCGTCTGTGTGCGCTAAAAACCTGCCGCGTGTCCGTCGCAGCGCGGATCCGAACCAGCCATGAACGCGCCGGTCTCCGGATGCACAGCAATCACCTGATAGGAGCTGCTGTGCGCCCAGGGACCGAGCGCGTTCACCTTATGTCCCCGCTTCTCCAGTTCCAGCACCACGTCCAACGCGATCCGATTTTCAATGGCGAGCTCTCCGGCGCTCGGCTCGTCTGCCGCGCCTACCGCCCCCCCATGCTGCCAGCGCGGCGCTTCGACCGCCTCCTGCGGATTCATCCCGAAATCGATCAGATTGCAGATCACCTGCAGATTGCTCTGCACCTGCACATCTCCTCCCGGCGTCCCCCCTACAAACGCCAGTTTATCCTTCTCCGCGCCCTCTGCCACCTCTTTGGTGATGAGATAGGCGTTGAGGGTGTGTGCCGTGCGCTTGCCGGGCGCCAGCACGTTCGGACTCGCCGGATCCAGCGAAAATCCGGTCATACGGTTGTTGAACAGCACCCCCGTACCCGCCGCGACCTCCGCGCAGCCGAAGCCCCAGAAGACGCTCTGAATGAAACTGATTGCGTTGCCTTCCGCATCCGCAACACAGAAGTAGGTGGTGTCGTGATCGATCGTGCCTGCCTCCACCTGGACCGCAGCTTTCAGGGGCTGAATAAGCCGCCTGCGCTCCTCCGCGTAAGCCTTGGAAAGCAGAGTCTCCATCGGAACCTTCACGAAATCCGGATCGCCGAGATAGGCTGCGCGGTCGGCAAACGCCAACTTTTTGGCCTCGACCTGGTAGTGGAGCGCAGTCGTGCTGTTGTGCCCCAACGCGCCCAAGTCGAAACCTTCGACCAGATTCAGCATCTGCAGCAGGATATGTCCCTGAGAGACAGGCGGCTGCCCATGCACCGTATAGCCGTGATAGTGGGTCTTGATCGGATCGGTGATCTGCGTTGTATGCGCCGCGAAATCGGCAGCAGAGAACAGCCCGCCATGCTCCGCACTGTACTGGAGAATTCGCTCGGCGACCGCGCCGGTATAGAAGGCATCCCTTCCCTCCTCCACGATCCGGCGCAGGGTCCAGGCCAGATCAGGCTGTTTTACCATCTGTCCCGGCTTGGGCGGAGCGCCCTCCGGCAGCATCGCCGCCGTGGTAGAGGGAAACAGGCGCAGCACCTCTTCCTGCGCCGCAAAGTTCCGCGCGTACCGAAATCCCGCTGGAAACCCCTCTTCCGCATAATGCAGCGCAGGCGCAAACAGCTCTCCTACCGGCTTCGTTCCCCACCTTTTATGCAGCGTAAACCAGGCGTCCACCAACCCCGGCACCGACGCAGAGGAGAGGCCCCGCAGCGGAATACCGTCCTTAAAATGCTCCGTCGTCGCCGCCTGAGGCGCGGCTCCCGACGCGTTTAGCGCCGTCGTCTTGCCGGTCTTCGCCTCATAGACGATGATAAACGCATCTCCCCCGACCTGACTGGCATAAGGCTCGGTAACACACAACACGGCCGAAGTCGCAAGCGCCGCATCCACAAAGTTCCCGCCGCTCTGCAAGGCCTGCAGCCCCGCCGACACTGCCAGTGGCTGCGATGCCGCCACCATCCCCTGCCGCCCCACCACCACCCCTCGATGCTGCCCTGTGCTCATGCTGAACCCCCTTCATTCTTGCCCCTTCCGTTCACCGGCGCATCGCTGTAAACCTCCTTTCGATTCCACTCTGCGCAGTGGAAGGGGCATAGAGAAATCCAGGAGAGATTCAGAGGAGAGCAGGGAGATATTTCTGCTGCCTAGCTTCTGACAGAGCTTCTCAGCGGTTCATGCGGCGATACTCAGCGTCGATGTTGCTTTGGCGCATCTCGGTATCGGTCAACATAGCAAAGCGCCCTCCCAGAACCATGAGGCTCTTGTTCCACGGGTCGCACCAGGGTGGTCTTACCCCAATCAGTAAGAACTGCTTGACCCGTGGATCGCGTGCAATGCGGTTCATCTGTACCTGGATTTCACGCCAGGAGCTTGGCGGGGCGTCATTGATTCCATCCGACCAAAGAACGACCCGAATCTGTGCCGCATGAGAAGCCTCGATGCGATCCGCGATCGTTGTGAGCAGATTCTCGAAGTACGTACCGTCCTTCTTGCTGACCGGTTGGAGAAAGGGAACAAGATCTTTGATCAGCCGCTTCCCTACTGCAAGCGCCTGACGATCAGAGAGCAAGGTGACGCTGGCATCGAACCGATAGAGCGTGAGCCATTCCGGTCGGTGCAACGCGACTTCCTGGCTCAAAAACGCCAGAGCGGTCGGCAGCCTCCCACGAAAACTCATCGAGGTATCCATGGCATCGATCTCCTGCATGCCTCCCTTCTGCGCCTGGTCGAAGCCGCAGATCGTGATTACCAGTACCTATTAGCCGCAAATTGAGAGGGGAGCACGACGTATGACACGGCCTACGGTAGCAGCGCGCCAGCCCGAGAAGCGCAACACCGCCTGACCTATCTCAAGATCCGCGAGCGAGCGCGCACCCCGTGGGGAAAGACTCATCATCCGAGAAAGGATCTCCTGATCCTCTATCCGTTGCGTTTTAAGGGCTATCGTAGATCCGACGTTTGCGCGAATCTCCTCCGCAAGCTCCGCAAGGCTTTGTGTCACCACGACCAACCCCAGGCCGAATTTCCGCACCTCCCGCGCGGCATCGGCAATCAGCGTGGCGAGAGTCTCGGAGGCCCCCGGCACTGTCTCTTTACCGCGAGAAGACGTCGTATGGCGTGGACAGACCCGCTGCGCCTCTTCCAATACCAGGAGCCCGCATATGTCGTTCGGATACTCCAGATCGACGCGGCGGCGATATAGAAGCAGCAGCCCGATGACCAGACTCATCAACGTAGACTGCGCTTGCTTGTCTGCAATCCCGCCGAGCATCAGCAGAAAACTGCGGTCGAAGAGGCCATATATCGGCTGGGAACCGCTCAGGATTCGATCCAGACGCGATCCGGCCAGCATATCCATGCAGTCTGCAAAAACCTCGTACGCTTTCTGGAAATCTTCGATCTCCCCCCGGCGGCGAATACAGGCAGGCGCGAAATCCAGAAACTCGTGGAAGGTCGGCACACTGGCGGGAAGGGCGCGCTGATCCTCGCCGCACAGGGCCATCAACCCATAGCGACCGAGCGACTTTCCGGTCACATGGGTCAGTTTTTCCACATAAAGATCCCGAACGGCGACGCGCATATACTGCCTTCCACGTTCCGTCAAGGAAAATTCGGAACTCAGAAAATCGCCCAGGTAGCGGCTATAAGTCTCCAGATCGACGTGACGCGGCGCCCAGAAAGGATTGAAGGTCAGCGTATCCTGGCGAACGTCCAGGACGGTCGCCTGCAACTCCTTTTCGAAAAGGGCGCGGTACTCATACCCCACCGGATCGACCACCTGTATCGGGAAATTCCCGCCAGCTTGAACGATTCCCCGGATCAGATTGCGGACCGTCTCCGTCTTTCCGCCTCCAGAGGCGGCATTGATGGCAACCCCTTGACTCAGGACGCTGCTCGTAAGACCAAGTTCTACGCCGTCATCTTGCCGGGCAAGTGCGATGTCGCACTTGCTCGAAGGCGCGAAAGTGGGAAGAATGATCCGGGGTATATAGAGCGGTCGAAAGTGTCTTGTGGCGGGGAGGGCATCGCCGAGCGAAAAACTGGGAGTAAGCAGCGAGACCGCCTCGGGAGACGAGAAGGCGATCTGCATTCCTTCTAGCATAGGCAGAAGCGTAGAGCGATTCTGCATCATCTGCAGGATCTCCACCGCCGGAAGCGGGCGGATCTGCGTCGTGAAAGCTCCGGAAGGATGGTCGCAGAGAAAGGCCTCGGCCATCCGCGCATCCGACGCCTGAATCTCGATCCGACAGAACCGCCCCTCCGTAAGCATCTGACGAAAGCTCTCTATACCGATCTCCTGGTTTGCCTGGTCCGTCCATCCGGTCTCTCCCAACAGCATAAGAATCCGCGCCCTATAGCTTGCGGCCAGTCCCGGCAGAGGAAGCGGAAGGACGCTCGCCTCGATCCATCCGGGCGCCTGCGCCAAAGCGGCCCGCACCGCTCTGCCGCAGTCCCAGGAGGGGTCTTTTGAAAGCGCGTGGGGGATCGGGATCCGATACCCGCGCGAGGCATTGCCGGACAGTGTCCGGCTCATAGGCAGTAGCGGAGCCGCCGCTCCGCTTTCTCGAAGCAGGGCACGCCGCCCCGCTCCCGGGCCACCGGCCACCATCTGTACGTTGCGGTAGAGATACACACCTGCCTGCGACTGGACTGGAAAGGACGTCTCCTCTTCGCAACGGAATCGGAAATAGCGCATTCCACGTGTCAATGTCCGTGCCTCTTCCAGGGAGAGCTCCGTCCGAAAAGTCTCTGTGATGTCTGCGTTCCCGGTAGAGGCACGCCTCCAGAAAACAGGGCCATGCATCAGCAGAGTCTGAAACAGCATTTCACTCTCTATCCGAATTTCAGCCTGCGACTGCATGCGCTCTTCTGTGGAGTCGCACCGATCCTGGGCAATCTCGCTCAATAGAATACAGGTTGACATCACTCGTCTCCTGTCAACGAAGTTTTTCGATAGGGAATCAGGGGCTCGGAGAGGGCCTTCTCAGCGCTGGCCGATTTCGAGAGATAAGACTGCAAAAATCCGGAGCGTTCGCCCGAGGCCTCATCCACCACATGGACATAGTCGAAGCCCTTCTCCGACATCTGTTTCGCGCCCCCCTCCGAGAGCGGAGCCCCTGTGGTCATGACCACAAAGCGATCTTTGCCTGCTTCCTTCCGTGCCGAAAGTTCCGCTCCCATCTCTCCGGCCATCGCCTCCCAGGGCGAATCGGAGCTAGCCTCGCTCTCCACCGTATTCCAGGGATCGTGCTCCGCCAGAGGATCGTAGAAGGGTTCGCCACTGGTCTTCGCACGGAGATGAGAGTGCAAGGCAGGCTCCGGCTGATCGGTTCCTGCGACGGCGTTATGGGCCTGCGCCAGGTAGTCATCGGCTTTGGTGGTATGGGCTGGGACGCCCGCAGCACGCGCCTGCGGCCCCACAGGTTTGTCGGCATCGATCGTTGAGGCATATAATTTGGCATGGTTCTTCACATCGCCTGCCCAGACGTCCCCCTCTTGCGTCACCATGGCGATATCAGTGCCGGAAGCGACCGCTCTCTTGTCTGTCGTCATGTCCACAGGCGAATCGCCCTTACTCTCTAAAAAGTGGGCTAGTGCGTTGTTGCCTTGAGTCTCCCCTATACTGCCTTTAGAGGCAGACCCATCTCTTCCGACTTTCGGAGCTGGCTCCGCCAACACCTGCGGCAGATCCTGATCATTCATGTAATTCACCTTTTCTGCGAGAAAGCGTCTCTTGGATCCGCCGATGAAGGCAGGTCGAGACGAGACGCCTCCTCCTGCAGCAGATCCTCTTTGGTAAGCGTGCGCGCTCCAGCCTGTCCGAACGCCTGGACCGCGCTATTCAGCAGATTGCGCTCCTCCTCACGGAGACGATCGCCTGCCAGCTCAATGCGAGTGCGCTCCTCTGCGATCTCACGGCCCAGGCGGACAAGTTCGTTCTCGCGGTCCGCGTTAATCTTCTCGATGCGCTTTCCGGCGAGCAGGCGCGCTGCCGCCGCGCGGCTTATCAGATACTGCAAGCCTTCATAGGCGACGCGGATCAGATCGGAGCGAAACGGGAAGCGCCCCTCCAAGCGCACAAGAGCCGCATTCCATTCCGATTCTGGCAGCGGCCGCCCGGAGATCGGAAACCCGGAGAAGACATGGACGCGTGGTTTGGCGTTGCCCTCTGCATCACGTTGCAGAGGAATGGCGTTCAGGTTCAAGGCAGCCCATGGGAAGACGCCCAATGGCCCTGGCGGACGGGAAGCCACCGGTGGCGTAGGCGCCGCCATCGGGGAAACAGGGGGCGGATTCCCGGCGGCGCCCGGTAGGGTTGACGCCGCCGGAGGACTATGTGCTGCCCCGTTACGGGAAGTGGTATTCGATGCAGGCATTGGATATTATTCTCCCTCGCGTAAAACAACTCTCGATAGACATTGGGATCGCGCAGAACGGTCTGAGCTGCGACAGTCTGTTTGCTCTCCGGTATAGTGTTAATGCAAGCTATGCAGGGTAATTAAAGGATGGGACCGAATCTTTTTGCACAACGTTTTTAAGAAGAGGGAGAGAGCTGACTTTCCGCAGTTGGCGGACCAGGGAGCGTATAGGCCTGAGAAGGTTAAAGGCCTAAAAAATGCAGGCGACAAAATATTTTATTTTTTTGTGTAAATTGCTTAAAAAGGGGCTAATTGCCCTTCAGCGGGTGCGTTATCAAAATAGATAGCTTTGATGCCGACAGATGGTTGGAGGAAATGTCTTATGCGGGGAAAAAAGCTTAAACCATTGAAGAGCGACGCATGAACTCAAAGGAGGAGAAAAATGGACGCCACTGGGCTTAACAGGGAGTTTAGCGCGCAAGCGAGAGAACACGCCTATCTCCGGGTACAGGGAGTGGAAAATGCGCCCTATCTTGCAGGTCACATCGCCCAAAAAGCGCTCGACAGGCTCCTGGAGCCATCGAAACCGTGGTCAGGCACGCGTGGCGAATTCGAAAAAAATCTCCTGAAAACGATTGAGGACGAAAGCGACTGGACTCTGCTCGATCTATATCAACAGTCGAAAGCGGCGCGGTTCTTTTGGCGCCTGTACACAAATCGGGATGCTGTCCCCGTGCGCTGGTAGATTCGCACCCGCTTTCCGGAAATAGTTCGGAGGGATCAGGAGGAGGATGTGGACGGCGTTGTCTGGCTTACGGTGGACCATCGTCCGCCCGTCGCCACCGGGAAGTTTTCCTCCTGGCTGATAACGGTAACGAATAACGCCTGTCTGACCATTATTCGCACCTGGCACGAGGATACTCTGCCGCTTCAGGATGGATCAGACGATACTCTGCCTCTGGAAGAGACGATATCTTCTGCAAACTCCCCTGAGTACGATGTCATCGAGATGGTTCTTTTGGGTGAGGAGTGGGAGACGATTTTTCAGGCAGCTCACCTCCAACAGTGGAAAGAGGCAGAGAGGATCTCTCCTCCGACCGATCCTCCTCACCTCTCCGAATCCGATCTGGACCGCTAACTCTTTCGATTCATGACCTCGGCAGAACACGCCAGGGTGCAGACGCATCTGGCGGAATGCACGGACTGCAACTCCCGGATCACACGTCTCTACCGGCGCTGGGCGACAAACACACTGGTGACGGCTGTGATGGCGGAGTTGGCGGTCAATGTGATCACGGCCGTGTGGATCGCCGTCGCCGGAAACCTGACGGATCGCTTACTGAGCAGAATACGCCGCCAGGGAAGCCGGGCGAATCGTCGCTCTTCAGAAGTGACGGAGGGAGAGCGAGAAGCATGGAGTTGGAGAATGGGGACGCTCGAAACGAAATCAGGATCGGCCGACATCGGCGCCTCTCCCAACTTTCCCAACCGTCTATACGGACTGCGAGTCTGGACAAGATACACCGCTACGGAGGAGGACCAGTTTCCCGGTCGCCTGGTTCGGGTCGGTCTGAAAAAGCGCGGATCCCAACCTATTAAAGAACACAGCGAGTGCGGCCCCATCTACATGGTCCTCACCCGTGTCGGAGCGGAGCGGCTGGAAGGATCGATAGCGCTCGAACCCGGCATGGGGGTCGTCCTGGGGCCGGTTCCGCGACGGGAGGAGATGCACCGCCAGGGCAAGCCCGGCATGCAGGGCCGAACTCTGTATGCACTGCTGCAAGAGTTCGAAAACCGTTATCCACGAGAACCGGAGCGCGTTCATGTGGCGCTCACCTATCCCCTTCCGCCCTCAGAGACTAAACGTGCCGCAGAGCGTCGGCGCTGGCAAAGCGTTGTGCGGATACTGGAGGAGATCCAGGTTCGCTACGATCTGCCGGAAGAATGGGAACCGACGCCTCTGGACGACAAGACGCTGAATGACAATGCTCGAGAAGTGATGCTGGCGCGTATTCGCATCCTCTCTTATATCTGCAATTATAAGGGACAGGCGTGCATCGCCTTCCAATCCCTACAATCCCCCAAGGAAGAAGAGAACGACGCCGAAGATAGGACCGGAATCACCAGCCCGGAGACAGAGCGGGTTATCGCTCTGTACCAGCGCTCCAACGATCTCGCCCTTCTGGATGACGATCACATGATCTACCTCCTGGGCTATCGTTAACCGGAGATGGCCGACTACGCGCGTATGCAGGGACGTAGGAGCGATGCAACAACCCAGATACTGATCGGTGTCCAGGCCTGTATTAAAGCGGAGAACCTGGCGGATCGGGAGATGCTGGCACGACAGATTCAGGTGTTCGGAGATCTGCTCTGGGATGAGAGCGAGTGGAAAGCCGCCTTCTTATGGTGGCGTTGGGCGCTCTATCATCAGTTTATCTATCTCTACTACGGGCAGCCCTACTTCTGTGATGAGTACAGTTGTGTCATGTATGGGATGTGGGGCGAGTTGCTGACCGGTCGTCTCCTGATGCTGGCGCGTGGAGACGTGCCGACCGGAGAAGGTGAGGAGCACGCCTTCCCCTCTGCGCAGAACGCTCTCGCAACAGCGCTTCAAGAGGCGCTCGATCTCCAGCAGTTCTTTATCGCCTGCTTACCGCAGAAATCCTCCTCGGAAGATTTGGCAGGCCTACTTCAGGCAGAGGATGGAATTCGGCCTGCGTTCTTCGGAAGCCTCTGGCCGGAGATGCCGAC
>JAYUMV010000107.1:0-4400 GCA_043762265.1 Chthonomonadaceae bacterium
GAAGGGGAGCTTACCCACTTTGTCGGAATCCAGAACGACGTTACCGAACGCAAGCAATCGGAAGACGCACTGCGCGAGAGCGAAGCCTCTTTGAGGAGAGCACACTCGGAACTGGAAACGCGGGTTCAGGAGCGAACGGCGGAGTTGCTGCGTGCCAAGGAAGAGGCGGAGGAGGCCAATCAGGCCAAGTCGGAGTTCCTCTCACGCATGAGCCACGAACTGCGCACCCCCCTCAACGCCATCTTAGGCTTCGGACAGATCCTCGACAAGCAAAACCTCACTCCGCTCCAGGAAGAGAGCGTCCAATACATCCTCAAAGGGGGACGCCACCTCCTCCAACTCATCAACGAAGTCCTCGACATCGCGCGCGTCGAAGCCGGACATATCGAACTCTCCCTCGAAGCCGTCGCCCTCACCGAGGTCGTCTCCGAAGCCTGCACGCTCGTCAGTCCCCTCCTGGCAGAGCGAGGCATCGCCTTGAACATCGATGCGGCCACTCTCGACAGCCGACATGTTCTGGCCGATCGGCAGCGCTTCAAGCAGGCGCTCCTCAACCTCCTCTCCAACGCCATCAAATACAACCGACCGCAAGGACACGTCCGGGTCTATGCCTGCCTGGCCCCCGACAACCGGGTACGCATTGCGGTTGAGGACACAGGACCAGGAATATCCCACGCGGACCATCCGCGACTCTTTACCCCGTTCGAGCGGCTGAACGCCTCCTCCGAAGTCGAAGGCAGCGGCCTGGGACTGGTGCTTTCTCAGCGCCTGGTGACCGCGATGGGAGGCAGGATCTCGCTTGAAAGCACGCCAGGACAGGGCAGCGCCTTCTTCATCGAGTTGCCCTCGGTGTCTTCTCCCGAGGAGACCCTGACCGAGCAGCCGATCGGTGCGTGGGAACCCAAGCGAGCCTCCCGCGCGGAACATCGCGCCACGGTGCTCTCTATCGAGGATAATCTTTCCAATCTGCGCCTGATAGAGATCGTGCTGCGCAGTCGGCCCGGCATTACGCTTGTCCCTGCCATGCAGGGCAGCATCGGTCTGGATCTGGCGCGTCAGCATAAGCCGGATCTCATTCTTCTGGATCTCAATCTTCCCGACATCTCGGGTCGAGAAGTCCTGGCCCGTCTGCAGGCTTCGGCGCCCACGCGCGATATTCCCGTGATTGTTCTCAGCGCCGATGCGACCGATTCGCAGATCGAGCGGCTGCTCGTTGCGGGAGCGAAGGCGTACCTGACCAAGCCGCTGGATGTGACCGAGTTCCTGCAGACCCTGGACACGATGCTTCTTCACAAAAAAACCGGCGACTTGGCTGGTGGGGAGCGCATAAGCTGATGTCAGACAAATAGGATCCGTCCGCTCATACCTACTCCCACTTCACGTTGTGACGGATTGGTCTGACACAAAATAGCGTCAGAAAAAGGGCTCCTGCATGGTAAAATGGTGGGAGTCCGGTTGGGTGGCCATGGGGTCGTGCCGCATTCCTGCCGCTCTCAAATTCCCGTTGTCGGAGCCTCTATGACACCCAGGATGCAGGAGATACTGTACGAGATCAGTATACTGAATGCCCCGGATCCCAATCTCGTTTTTGAACGCATCGCGCAAGCCGTTGGAGGCTACTATTCCGGCGCGATGTCAATGATCAACCTGACCGTCGAAGGCCTACTGCAGTTTCGTGCGATGGTCAACCCGCACCGAATCATTCGCCGCCTCTCTACCAACTCCGTACACGGCACTTTCTGCCTGCTCACCCTGGAATCGAAAGGCCCCATTCTCATTCAGGATGCATCGAAGCGGGAGGACCTGGTCGGACATCCCGCCATCCACTTCAAGTTGACGCGATACCTGGGAGTGCCCATCCTCAGTTCTGAAGGAACCGCTGTGGGCACTCTCTGTTTTCTCGATAGTCGTCCGGAAGAACCCCTTGGCGACGACGACATCCAGTTTATGTCTCTGCTGGCTATGCGGGTCAGCGCGGAGGTGGAACGCGAACGACTAACACTGGCGCGACTCGAAGAGCATCGCCTGGCAGCCGAGCGCACAAGTTTCCTCGTTGCACAGCTCCAGGCGAGCGCGGAGGAGAAACGGCGCTTTGTCAGTATGGTCATCCACGATCTCAGACACCCACTGGCCACCATGCAGACGATCCTCTATCTGCTCCGGACCGAGGAAGATCCTTCCGAGCGCGAACTCTACCTTGATACCCTTGAAAACCGAAGCAAGGCGCTCGCAGGTCTGCTTGAAGGACTGACCCAATGCCACCAGATCGAGGCAGGCCGCATTCCTCTCCAGGTTCGCTCTTTGAATGTCGAGGAGCATCTGCGAGAGTGTGTCCGGAACTTTACCCCTGACCTCGCCGAATGTGCGATTCCCTGCTATTGCGAAATCGATCCCGCTCTTGGAACCGTTCTCACGGATGGCGATAAACTGACCCATATCGTGTTAAATCTGCTCTCGAACGCCCTAAAATTTACGAAGGAAGGGCATATTCGAGTGCGGGCCTATCCGGTGACACCCGACTCCTGGAATCTGGAAGTCGAGGACACCGGCATCGGTATTCCCGCAGAAATCCAGGAGAAGATATTCGAGGAGTTCTACCGTGCTCCCTCCTTCGACCACTCCTTGCGCCCTGGATCGGGGCTGGGCCTAGCGATCGTCAAGCGTCTGTGCGACGTATTGCAGGGTCGTATCGAGATCGAGAGCACCTACGGAAAAGGAACGCTCTTCCGATTGACATTTCCGATCGAACTGGAACGCCTCACGGTCTGAACTCCGCCCTTTAAGGGGTCGGACGTGTGTCCTTCGTAGTTTCTTCCGACGGGATTTCATTGCCGGAAAAAGTGCGCGCCAACTGCAGCCAGCTACTTAGCTGCGCAGGATCGCACGTACTGGGCAGCCATCGGCTCCCTCTAATTTCAGAGGCAACGCGATCAGATCGTAGAAGCCTTCCGCTACTCCGGTGAGGTCGAGGCCTTCCAAGATCGCGATCCCATGCCTGCCCAATGCATGGTGATTGGGAAGATCTTTGCTCTCGATGGCATCCACAGACGGCACATCCAATCCCAGCAGAATCACCCCATGTGCGTGGAGCCACGAAGGAACGTCCGGCGCAATCACCGGAATACTTTCGGGAAAGCGGGCGCTATCCACCCAGCCTCCGGTGCGCAGCAATAGCCGCGGCGCCGCCAAATAACGCACAGGAATATCTTCACGTCGGATCTCCTGCTTTCCCTCTACTTTTACCACTGCCGCGCGACCGACGTAGGTTTCCAATGGCAAGTGGCTTACCGTCTTACCCTGATCATCATAATGATACGGCGCATCGATATGAGTTCCCGTATGCGGGCTCATCTGGATGGTTCCAAGGTTGACCGAGGCGCCCTCGTGCAGGCGGCACAACATCTCAAAGCGATAGGGCGTATCGCCGGGCCAGCCTGCAAGCGCAGGGGAGACCGTCCGACTGATATCCAGGATGCGCCCCACACCACTAGCTTCGTTCATGTAACCGGCCCTCCCTTGCCCTGGTGCGCCTCATAAGACCGGGATTCCAGAAGAGCGCGCAGCTTACTGACCGCCAGATAACAGTCCAGAAAGCCGACGTAGAGCGGCGCAGGAGCCAGACGCAGAATGTCAGGCGGGCGAAAATCCGGCACGACACCCACTGCGCGCAACGCCACTCCCAACTCCCGCGCGGCCGGGTGACGCATCGCCACATGGCCTCCGCGCCTCTCCTTCTCACGTGGAGTGACGATCTCGACCCCAAACCCCGTCAATTCCTGATCGATAAGCCGCATCAGATAGTCGGTCAGCGCCAGCGATTTAGCGCGCAGACGCTCCATTCCCGCCTCGCGGAATATCGGCAGAGTTCCCATCAGAGAAGCCATACTCAAAATATTGGGAGTGCCGATCTGGAGAGCCCCTACCCCTTCCGCAGCATCGAAGGCCAGATCCAGTCGAAACTGCGTTGCCTTGTTATTCCCAAACCAACCTGCCATCCCCGGCGCACATCGATGGTGTCGGCGATTCAAGTAGAGTCCGGCAGATGCGCCCGGCCCTCCGTTGAGATACTTATAGCTGCACCAGAATGCGAAATCTACGTCCCACCGGTTCAATTCATGGGGAACAGCGCCAATGGAGTGGGAACAGTCGAAGCCGATGAGCATCCCCCTCTGATGTGCCTCACGTGTCAGACGTTCCATGTCGAGTAACTGCCCGCTGCGATACAAAACGGCGGGAAAGAGGGCGAGTTGCACCTCAGGCGTCATTGCGGCGATCAGGTCGCCTTCGTCGAGCGTCACCCTGTCCCGACTGCGAGCGAGCAGGAGGGAGGAAGGATCGAGGCCGCGCAAAATGACATGACTTTGAAGTGCATAGGCATCGGAGGCGAAGTTGAGTTCGTC
>JAYUMV010000108.1:0-11942 GCA_043762265.1 Chthonomonadaceae bacterium
GCGCAGACTGCGTCACATCTTAGAAGAGGGCGACCGCGAGCGCAGCAGCCTTTCCCCCGGTAACGGTAAGGATAGCAGCGCGCGCCTCTCCGGTATTCACCGTCTGCTGCTGCTGACGGCGCAAGTGCAGTCGATGCAGCGCAACTACCAGCAGCGCAAAGTAGTGGAGGGGGAACAGGGAGCGAACGTCATGGGCGCCCTGGAGCGCCTGACCGATGCGCTGGCAGAGACGAGCGCGGCCCTCCTGGAACTCGTGCCGCAGATCACGGTGCGCGAAGAGGCGGCAGCCGCACCCATCACATCCAATGCCGAAGCGCCGCCCGTCACGCATCTGCTGACCATTACGGTCTCCCTGGCGAACCTGGGGCGTCAGAGCCCCGGAATGGTCAAACTCGGTCTGGACACGGCGTCTCTGCCGCACGGTGTGGCCTGCGTCCCGGACGACCCGGCCTACTTCGGCGCAGTCCATCCGGGACAGTCGGTACGCGCTACGTTCCATGTACGCTGTCCGGCAGGCGCCCTGCTTCCGCCCAACCGTTGCGGCGGAGATGTCTCCTATTTCGTTTCCGGAACACCCGCCCACCTGCGTATTCGAGCGTGGTAATCGGCTGGTAAACTTCTGGTAACCTTGTGCCGTCAATGTGGGGGCGTCGCGGTCCGATCCACGCTTCTCTTCATCTCGCAACCGATAAGGGTGACTCAACTATGCGTACTCGTCTGCCTGCTTTCGTCTGCTGCTTTCTGCTTACTCTCTGCTGCCTGTTTTCGGCCGCAGGGCCGCTGCATGCCGCCATCAAACTGACGCTCGATACGAAAGACGGCGCCAGCATCCACGACGTCTTGAAGATCGTCGCGCGTGCGGAGAGCGCGGACAATATCGATAAAGTCGAATTCTATGTGGACGATCAACTGCGCTTCACGGCTCCCAGCATCCCCTACACCTTCACCTGGGATACTATTGCCGATAAAGAGGGCACGCACACCCTGGCGGTTACCGCTTTCGACAGCAACGGGCAGACCAAAAAACTCAGCATCTCCGTGACGATCGACAACGAACTCGCGCTCGGCGGCGACGCCCTCGCCCTGAAGGCCGACGAGGCCCTCAAAGCCAACGATATTCCGACCGCCATGAAATACTGCCGGCGCGCGCTCAAAGCCGAACCCGGTAATGCGGAAGGAGCCCTCGTTCTGGCCGGTATCTATGCCAGCCAATCCGACTGGGACAAGGCCGTCACTACCCTGGAGAAATCCAAGAATGCCGCCACCAATGCCACGACGATGCTCCACCTCGCGACCTACAAAATGCGCCGCGCCCTGCGCCCGGAGAATGCACCGACCTTCTTCACCGAGCTAGACTCGATCTATAGCCTGCGCCAGCAAGCCGCCGATATGCATACGGCGGAGGTCGTGAAGCAGAACACCGACGATACTTCCACGAGTCACGAAGCCATCGGCGATGCCCTCATGTCTGCTGGTCACTTTCACGAAGCGATGCTCGAGTATCGCAAATCGAGTACGAAAGACAAATCCCCCACCAGCAGTGTCAATCGCTACGCGCTCGCAACCCTTTACGATGGCACTCCGGAGGCCGCTCTGGAGATCCTGCACATCGCGGAAGTGAACGGGATGAAACCGGATGCCGCTACTCAGGCAGTCCAGGGACTGGCGCTGCTGCGAGCGACCAAGTACGAGGAGGCCCGGAACGCGGTCAATGCCGAAGTGGCTGCGGCCTATCCCGCCGCCCTGTACATCGCTGTCTATGCCGATGCGGCTTTGGGCAAATATACGCAGGCGCACGCCGAGGCGCAGACAGTGGCGAAACTCCTCCCCAACGCGCCGGAGACCTTCTACGCGCTGTCCATGACCCTGCAGAGAATAACGGAGCAGGAAGAAGCGCTCAACACCACCTTGAGTCTGGCGCCTTTTCAAACGGCGCCGTATCTCGACTTCGCGGCCCGGGTCGCGGTGGAAAAGCAGCCGGATCGCTACGAGCGCGCTATGAAGTTCGTCGATTTTGTGCTCAAACGGGATCCGGACAACCCTAATGCTCGCCTTCAAAAAGCGCTGCTGCTGTTGCAAACTAAAAAATTGAAGGAGGCGGGGGGCATCCTGGACAAAATGGCGGAGGGAACACGGCAGTCGCCCGACGTGCTCTCGGCTCTCGCCACCTATTGGGAGATGGCCAATAAGCCAGGCAACTCGCAGCGGTATACCGAAGCGGCGCATCAAATGGATAAAATCCGATTCACTCGACCTGTCTCGGGAACGCCCATGGAACTGATGTTCGATCTGAACCGCAAATACCGCTACCGGATGGGCTTCTTCCTGACACCGATGAGCCTCTATCCGCCGAAATCAGTGGCGGTGACGACCGCTGCCCCCTAGTCTCCTCGCGTAAAGGAACAAAATCCGGCGGCCTTCTTCTCATGCAGCATGAGAAGAAGGCCGCTTTTGCATGGGTATTTGAGGCGGCTCGCACTCGGTCGTTCGCAATGCCTCCAGAAGATTAGGGAAACCCCTGCGCGCAATGAGGGTTTCTCCCGATGCGGCCTGCGGCCTTACCAGGGGATAATAGATCTGTAAGCGCAAGATAAAGGGAACAACCCTTGAGGAGTCAGTGTCTACGATGCGAGCGATTCATATTCTGCTAGCCGACGACGACGCGGTCATACGCCAGTGCCTTCGCCGTGCGGTGGAAGCCGACCCGCGTATGCAAGTCAA
Organism: Chthonomonadaceae bacterium; assembly: GCA_043762265.1. Lineage (GTDB taxonomy): Bacteria > Armatimonadota > Chthonomonadetes > Chthonomonadales > Chthonomonadaceae > JANXLO01. Next base: position 2,722 of record JAYUMV010000108.1, read on the forward strand.
GTGGGAAGCGGACAACGGTCTGCAAGCCCTGCTGTTGGCGAAGCAGCATCATCCGCATTTGATTCTGATGGATGCCGAGATGCCGCGAATGGATGGTATCGAAGCGACGCGTTGTTTAAGACAGTGCAATCATGAGACGCGTATTGTGGTCATGAGTGTCTACGACCACTATCGGGCTTCCGCCCTTGCCGCAGGAGCCGATGCTTTTTTGGTGAAAGACGCAGGCTGCGAAGCGATACGCACCGCCATACGGAATCTTTTTCAAGAGACCGAATAGACGAATTCCGAAGTTCCCTGTCCGCGTGCGCCTGGATGCGCATTCTCCGCGACAGACGACTCTATAGGGAGAGGGAAAGAGAATACCATGGATACGATGACAATTGCTTCGGGTTCTCAGCAAGAGTTTGAACGGCTGTTTCAGCGCAGTCAGCGCCGCGCCTATAACCTTGCCTATCGCCTCACCGGGAACGCCGCCGATGCCGAGGATGTCGCGCAGGATGCCTACGTGCGCGCCTGGCACAATTTCGACAGTTACGACTCGTCCCGATCTTTCGAAGGCTGGCTTTTTCGGATCATCACCAACCGGGTGATCGATCTGCGTCGCCGCCAGAAACGTGTGCCCATGTACTCGCTCGATACGCCGATCTACGGCGACGAGGAGGGGCAGCCCCTGGCTCATGAGTTTGCCGCGCCCAACAGCAATCCGGAGGAGATCGTGATAGGCCCGATCCTGGAAGAGAAGCTTCAAAGTGCGCTTGCAGCCCTGCCCGCCGACTATCGGACCGCTATTCTCTTGTGCGACGTCGAGCAGCGCTCGTATCAGGACATTGCGGCGACCATGCATTGCGCCATCGGCACCGTGCGCTCCCGCATTCACCGCGCCCGGGTCATGTTGCGCAAACATCTGGAGACTGGCTCCACGCGCCCGCGCTCCCGTCGAACGACGGTGCAGCCTGCGCGAAACTACGATCTGGTCGCCGCCTGATCGCCACAACTACATAGAGTTACAACAGAATATCGCCATAACTTCCTAGAGCTACAACTGCATACCCGACACAACCGCATAGAGTTACAACTTCATATCAGCCATAACTGCATATCGGCACAATCGCATAGAGTTACAACTTCATATCAGCCATAACTGCATGTCGGCACAATCGAATAAATAGGATCGAGAAATAGTTTCTAAGCACGCTCGCCACGATGGACCCTCAGTCCGTCGTAGGCGAGCGCTGTGTTTTTGGGGAGTTGGGCATTGACGGCATCGTGCTCGAAGTGGTGGGAAAGATGCGTAAGGTAGGCCTGACGCGGCTTGAGTTCGGCAATCACGTCCAGAGCCTGGTAGAGGCCGAAATGCGTGGCGTGTGGCTCGAACCTCACGGCATCGAGAAACAGCACGTCCAGGTCGTGTAGTTGGGCCATCGCCTCGGGGGGAATGAAGTTGACATCGGTCACGTAGGCGACGCTGAAGGCAGACTCTGTGGCGGTGGCAGGCGCGTCGAAACGGTAGGAGAGCACAGGCAGTTTGCCGTGCATGACGTAGAACGAACGGATAGAGAGCCCAAAAAGATCGAATTCCGTCTCGACGGGATGCAGTGTCAGGCGCGGTTTGCCGCCGCCCACCTGTGTCTCTTTGAAGATATACGGATAGATACGGCGGATATCGGCCAGTGTGTCCGCATCGCCATAGACCGGGATCTCACGGTCCATCAGGTCGTTGAACCGGCGCAGGTCGTCGAGCCCGAAGATATGGTCGGCATGGGTATGCGTGAAGAGCACGGCGTCTACCTGCCGTACATCGAACGCGAGACTCTGCAGGCGTAGTTCGGGCGTGGTATCGACAAGAATGGCTTTGCCCTCGTGCCGCACCAGGATCGAGGGCCGAAAGCGCTTGTTGCGGGGATTGGAGGAGCGGCAGACTTCGCAATCGCACCCGATCATCGGGACCCCATGCGAAGTGCCGCTGCCTAAAACGAGAATTTCCATGACAGCCTTTAGAGCGGGGCCAGGGCTAGCCCCGTGTGCTTTCATCCAACAAGGTGAACGATCAGAACAGGTCCTTCGCTCCCATTAGTGGGAGAGTTCGGTACGTCCTGCGGCGAGCGCCGCCGCCGGACCGTCCGGTAGAATCAACGTGACCGCCTGACCGGTGGTGGCGGAGTGATAGGCGGCCTCCACGACCTCCACGACATGTGCGCCGTGCTCGCCGGGAGACAACAGCGGAGCACGCCCCTGGATCGCATCGGCGAAGTTGCCGACCGGGGTTCCTACCGGGATCAAATCGGCCTCTTTGAACGTGACAGGCTCTCGTCCGTTCTGGGTGATCGTGGTCTCAAAATCGAAGTTCTTGATCTGCACCATGCCGTGGGCGCAGCCGAAGATATTCAGCACACGCCTCTGGGGATAGCTGCTGTCGCCGATGGAGTTCAGCGTACCGACCGCGCCGTTTTCGAACTCGACGGAGAGTGTGGCGCGCATATCCGAAGGCGTGGCATCCATAAATGCGGTCACACGGCGGATCCGCTGTCCGGTGACCCAGATCAGTTCGGAAACCATATGCGGGCCACCATCGACGAAATAGCCTCCCCCATTGAGTTCCGGATCGGCGCGATAGGAGGTCGGCGGCACGACGCCGGGCAGGTTCTCCGGCTTTGGGCCGCGCCCGAAGAGGTAGCTCGCCGTTCCCGACCAGTAGAGCGAAACGCTCTCCACAGGCCCCATCGCCTCCTGCGCCAGCGCGTGCCGCGCCTGATGGCAGTGCGCCCAATAGGGCGGGTTCAACGCCACGCCCAGATGCAGACCTTTCTCTCGCGCCAACCGAACGAGCGAATGCGCATGGTCGCTCCGCAGGGTCATCGGTTTTTCCAGCAGAACGTGCAGCCCTTTTTCCAGGGCGGCCTGGGCCTGCTCAAAATGGAGGGAATTCGGCGTCGCGATCAGGACCGCATCCAAAGGCGTAGTGTCGAGCATCTGACGCCAGTCGGCGAAAGCGTTCTCCGGCGCGACTTCGAAATGCTCCGCCATTCGCAGACGGGCTGCATCGTCGCGACGACAGAGCGCAGCGAGCACGATATTTTCGCTTCGCTGCACGTCCGGCAGGTGACGACGCGACACGAACGAACCCGCGCCAATGACTCCCAAACGTAATGGAGCATGCTGCTTGTTCTTTTCGCCCATTTCCCTTTTCTCTCCTATCGATTTGCTCACACTCTGGGAGATCGCCTTGACTGAACGCTTCCCGTTCCTATCTCCCAGGCCACTCCGCCCCTTCCAGCTCGGCAGTCGCGCGGTTACCGGAATCGATATTATGCTGTAGGACGGCCTCGACACGCGCCTCTTGCCGGGTGGTCAGCGCGCTGAGGCCCAGATAGCCGAGCAGTAAGATCAGCCCCAGGCTTGCGGCTATTTCCGGCAGATTACGCAACAGCGTGGTTTCCAGATCCTGCTCGCGCTGGACGCTGTAGTAAGCCAGTGCAAGAAACGTGCCCACTGGCACGACCATCGACAGCAGCACTGCTACGATCTGCATCGTGCCTGCCGTAGAGAACGCCCCCGGCGGATCCAGAAAGCGCGCAGGTGAGTCGGGATCGCCACCGGTGAAAGAGAGGGTGTGCAGAACCCCCCGCACTCCGCCAAAAGCGCTACCCCACTGGGTCTGCACGGCCACCGCCAGAAAAATGAGCAGGGTCGTGATGACGATGATGGCGGGGATGAGCGGATTGTCACGCCGTTCTCCGAGCATAGGAGCCATACGGCGTTTGCGCCGGGCAAGCGCCGCCGCAACGAGGCCCAGGCAAAACATCTCGATGGCATTGACCAGCATGGCATTTCCGGCGATCCACCAGGTAGTCAGGCTCTTCGCCTGGCGGGGTGGCGACGGATATTCCTGCTCGACACTCTTGTCCAAAATGGTCCGAGCGCGCTGCGCTGCCTGGAACTCTGTCTGCGCATGGGCGGCGTCCGCTTCATGTCCGCTCTGCTTCAGAAAGGTGAGGAAGGCATCCCGGCGAATGGTGTTCTTCTGGTCCGGGGGCATATCGCTGGCGAGGGCGACAGGCGATGCTCCCCCGGGCCGCAGCCACTGGAATTCCGACATCTCCGCGCCGTAATAGCCGCCTTGCGTCGTGCCCGAAAAGGTGCGTACCATCGCGCCGCATTCGATCCCCGCCAAGCGCAGAGCGATACCCTCTTCTATTTTGCCAGCTTTTTCCAGATGTGCGGCTTTAAAGACAGTCATTCGGCTGACGTTGCGCAGCTCTTTCAAATGCGGCAATGGCACAGAAGCAGCGAGAATGGTATGAATGGCCGCGCTGCGGTTGCCGAACGCCTGTTTGGTGATGCGCCAGACCGCTTCGGTCTCTTCGCCGGTATAGTCGTCCCATTTCGGTTTCTGAGCGGCACGACGTACGGCAGCGAGCGCCTCATCGTCGCGGTGCGCTGCGAAGAGACCGACTGCGCGCATCATCGGAAAATAGGCATTTTGGGGATCTAATTGTTCGCCGACGGAAGCATCGTGTTCGAAATTGGTGAGCGCCTCCGGAGTGGCGAGTTGAATATCTTCGGTCGCCGTATATTTGGAGGCGTGCCCGTTCATAAAGATTTCATATTCGGTGTCGCGTCGAATAGTGACGTCGCGGATCGTCTCCAACCGCAAAATATGCGCATAGAGCCCCACGTTATTCGGGAAGGCCGGTAGGATCAGCCGCAGTTGCTTGACCCGTTCGTCTTCCTGGTCGGGCTTCTGGAGAACCTGAAGAGCATCGACCCGCAGCGCATATCCGATCTGAATCATATAGTCCTGGCGATAACGGCGCATCACGCTGGTAAGCGCCGACTGCTCGTCGGTCGGATCACTGTCGGGCAGGCCAGCGCGGATCCCCATCTGTCGCAGCGTCCACGCTACCCCGATCGGAGTGGAGACCAGCATCTTCGCTTGCTGCAGTAAGGGGGAGCGTAACACGGGGATCAACAGAGCTATGACCAGTACCATTAGTGTCAGTTGGAGTAATATTCGGGTTCTTAACTGGTTATAAAAGGTTTCCAAGCAGACATCTCCTCAAGAGAGTGGAAAGGAGGCAAAAGTGGTTGAGAGAGGGGTGGCGTATTGCTCATCCTGCATAACTGTGACTCGTTCCTTGCCATTATAAGATACCCGATTAGTGCCCGATTCGCACTGTTCCGGTTTGTCGATTCGGGTGGAGAGGCGCTTCTAAGGGACAAAAAACGAGGCGTTCCCGCGTTTCCGCAGGAACGCTGGCCGGTGTGAGAGGTTAGCGAGCTTCGAAATCTGTCTCCGCAGCGGAGTGGCTATACATCGGCTGGCCGGGATGGTGGTCCCGGTAGCGGGCTTGCCGCGCTTTGATAAGTCCCCAGAAGGTTGCGGCGAGAATGGCCGCGATCGTCTCGTCGAAGTAGTCCTGCACCCCGGACCCGGCGACGATCAACCCCTCATAAGCCGCGCTGCCCCCATACACGGTGTCCCCGACCAGGAGCAGGTGCGGCGCGCGATCATGTACCTCCCGCGAGGGCCTGCCCGTCCGGTGGTGGATCGCCGCTTTGCTGCGCGCGATTCTCAGAAAGGTCTGCAGGAGGTCGGCGGACTCCGGCTTGTCCACATCGGGGCCGATCCCGCGCTCCAACAGGATCTCTCCGCTCGGGCCGAGCATCACGATCCCCATGAGTTTGCGGGAGGTATGGCTCTCCATCAGCGCCTCAATGGTAGGCAAAGCCAGCGCGAGCGCCTGCTCCGCCAACTCTATGATCGCATAGACAGGTGCCGAGGAATGGGATGTTGTCAAGAAGTTTCTCCGGATGTATTTTGCTCTGCGAGCAAGAGCCACTGTTCGAGGGCGGTTTCCATGCGCGCCCGCCACTCCGATGTTTCTGAGGCGGAAAACCGGTGCAGGAAATCCAACGCAAATATCGCCGAGTAGAGCGCCAGCACGGATTCCTGTTCGGGTGTCAGGCCCCATAGTCGCTTGAGTTCTTCAAAGTAGAACATTTCTCGAATTCCGACATCGCTCACGATCCCCGTCGCCGTTAGCGCCAGCCAGAACAGCGGGTCTCCATAGCAGACGCAGTCGAAATCCACCAGACCCTGTAGCTCGCCGTCCTGAACGATCACGTTCTTGACGGTGATGTCGTCCAGAAAGCAGGTCGGCAGCACAGAACGCAGGTAAGGTTCAAACCGCCGCCTCTGACGCCGGGCGCGATCCCGCCACCGAGCGATTCCACTGTCTTCTGTTTCATCACTCTCCTCGACCTTATGGTCGGGGAGATCCCACCAGGAAGCGTGCGGCCCTCTCTCTCCAATGCCGACAAAGCCGTATCCGCAGTTCGGTGGCAACCGCCCGACCTGCCGCTGAAATCCCACGATCTGCGTTGCCAGTAGGGTCATCTGTTCCAAACGCATCGTACCCAATTCGTACCGCAAGTCGCGTCCCGGTATCTTGTTCAGGATCATGTAGGCGAAAGGCACACGACGGCGGCTTAAATCAACGGCCAGCACGGACGGCGTCGGCAGTCCCAATCCGGCCAGTAAGATCAGATTGTTCGCCGTTGTCGCGAAGCCCCCTGCCTTCTGATTCATACGCACAATGACGCTGCGCCCTGGTAGGATGACCTCATAGGTGACGCTGTTATGCCCGAAGGTCTGATGGATCACCGAAAGCGGCTGTACTCCGAACGTCTCCGCTGCCAGCATTCTTGCCTGCACTTCATCCATTTTTGTCTGAGGCCGGTTGGTAGCGCATCCAATAGCCGAGGTAGACGGGCGCATAAGCCACGAAATGATCCCAACTTCCTGGCTCCGCCGTGGCGTCGGGGTAGATATGCTTGCTGTCGGAGAGATGCAGCAGTGTAAAGCCAAGGCCAAGGAGCATGTTGAGCGTGTTCGCCAGAGTATGCCGATAGAGCCGCGCCTCGCGCACTGCGGGCAACGTCTTGTTGCTGCGCGCATAGACCCACGCTGGATCCGGACTGATGTAGAGCGCCTGATCCTCGTAGGGCGCTTTCAGCACATAGCCTTCGCCGTTCCAGTCCGTCGCGCTCATGCCGCAAAAGAACGGGTTATCGATCGCAACGTAGTAGATGCCGCCAGGCCGCAGCACGCGCGCGACCTGCGCGAACACAAGCGGCGCATCGGGCACATAGCCGATCGAGAAAGGCTGATACACCAGATCGAAAGAGGCTGGCGCCAGGGCAGAAAGATCCCGCATATCGCCCTGCACGGTGCGAACGCTCTTCTGATAGTGTGTCGCTGCCTGAAGGTCCCGCTCCAACTGTGCCTCTGAAATATCCAACACCGTAACCTCTGCGCCCAGCAGCGCAAACGCCGCCGACTGCTGCCCTCCCCCACCGCCAAGGCAAAGCGCCTTTTTGCCCGCCACCTCGCCAAGAATGCCTTCCGCATCCAAAAACTCACGCGCCGATTCAGGCGTCAGATCCAGACGCGGCCGCGTAAACAGCGCGTCCGCATCCGCAAGCGCCTGCCAGCGTTCCACATTGTACTGTGCGATCTCATCCACCGTTCTTCTTCATCCTCAGAACTCATTTCTGCAATCAATTGAGTACAATGGGTTTATGGTTCGACAACAATAATCCCGGTAAAACGCCGAAAATGCGTGGAATTGAACGTCAGGAAATGGGTAATGCCAGCGACATTCATGACAGCAACAAAATTAGTGTCATGAACTTGAACCCCGATAACCGAATGAGACTCCACAAGCCTTAACCATTCGGGAAAGACAGCGGGATCGTCGGGGAGGAAGGTAAGCGTGGCTCTCAGATTTTTAACTTCTATAGCGGCCTGTGCTGGTGTCATTCCCAATCCGTTGTTCTCTGAAGGGCGAGTACACACATTCCAGAACTCCCGAAGGTTCTGCGCACAAAAATAGATCGTCTCTCCCTGATTTAAGAGTGTCTCCACAGAGCGAACTGCCCGTTCAGACATAGCATGAACGGGCTGAATTATTCGGAGAAGAATGTTGGTGTCTACGCGGTAGGCCAATTAGCCTCGCTCCCCATAAAAGCTCTCTCGGCTGATTGCGTCGTCAGAAAGTAGCGGTGTATTGTGGGAATGGCTCTCTGCCCAGGCACGAAAGGCTTTTGCCCGCTCCTGGGCAGTAAATGTCTGCTCTATCCCATTCTTTGCACCATGATGCAGGACAAGCCGGACACTAACCTCCACTTCATCCCCTGACTCGAGTCATAGCAAATTCGCCTCTTCAGGAAGCTCAAGCAACCTCTTACCGTGTACCTTTGCAGTGTAACTTACCATAGCCATCGCTGTGTTCTCCAGTCCTCATCACTTGGATCTATTATATCATAGCAGAGCCGCAACCAGATCCGAATCGAACAATACATCGGAATCAGGGTAATACCGTGGAATCAAGGGATGTTATCCCTCGCTACGCGCCTTCGGCGGGCAGTCCTCCGGACTGAGCATCCGGCTCTGTTTCGTCAATCTTGCTCCATACTTCCAAGCATTTGCCCCAAGAGAGAACAGAGAAGCCTACGCCTGATCAACTTGCTGGCTTTCTCATCGCGTCCAGAGGACGCACCGGCGAAGCCGCGTAGCGAGGGATGACATCCCTTGATTTCGGCGAAGGTTCATTGCGTCGTTCATCAGAAGAGCTAGGGAGCAGGCATTCCTCTTGGATCGGCTTGAGCGCTAAATGGCCCTACCGTTCGAATAACATGGTGCCTCTCCAAAACAACCGTCAGGCTCGGTACATCGAACTACACCACCGCAGAGCGACACAAATTTTCGGCAGGGCAACAAACAAACTGTGAAAATCAGCTACATCCTTTCAATGTCCGTTCGCTTTGGAGAAGCAGGTTTGGAGAAGCAGGTCAAGAGGTACACTCAAGCGATGAGGGATTGACCTATGAACCCGCTCGATTCCATGTTTCGCGCCCGGTTGAACTGGGTGCTTCTGTATGAAGAAACGGGGGATGCGGGTCTTACCTGTACCCGTTGCGGTATCTCACGCCCTACCCTCCGGCACTGGTGGCGACGCTACAAAGAGCTGGGCAGAGAGGGCCTCAAAGACCAGAGTCGCGCTCGGAAAAAGCCACCGGAAGCCACGCTGACAGAAGAACGACAGAAACTGATCCTGGACCCTGCGCGAGAAGCGAAAGCTTGGCCCCAAAAGCCTCCAGAGCGAACTGGAGCGCAAGCACGATCTGAAGCTCTCGACGGCCAGCCTCTGGAAGGTGCT
>JAYUMV010000109.1:0-22711 GCA_043762265.1 Chthonomonadaceae bacterium
ATAAACTCGGCTTCGCGCTCCGCTCGGGCCTCTTTAGTAAGAATATCGTGGATGATTCCCAGCGCCTGAATGTTCTGGCCTAACTGAGCCAGGTCCGACATGGGAACCGTTTCCTCGCCGCTGTGCCGCTGCATGTCGATGAGCGCCGAGATCATCTGCAGGTTGTTTTTGACCCGATGATGCGTCTCGGTCATCGCCCGGCGCAGTTTGGCATTCAGGGTCTCGATCTGTTCGTGGCTGGCCTGAAGGGCGCTCTCCGCACGATGCCTTTCCGTCAGATCGACGCCGTGCGCGAGGATCCCCGAGACGCTCCCGTCCACCTCGACGAGAGGCTGATAGATCAAATCCAGGTAGCGCTCCTGCGGGGGAGCGCCCGCCACAGGCTGCAGCATGGCGCGCATAAAACTCCCCTTGAAGGGCTCGCCCGTCCGGTAGACCTGATCCAGAATTTCGATAAACCCCTGGCCTGCGATCTCCGGAAGGGCCTCCGCCACGGACTTGCCAAGAATATCACGATGGCCGACAAGCTGATAGTAGGCGGAGTTCGCCATTTCAAAAATATGCTGTGGCCCCCGCAGCACCGCCATAAACGCCGGGGCCTGCATGAAGAGGTTGGTGAGACGAGTGCGCTCGCCCTGAAGTTCGACCAGGAACTGCTCCTTGATCTGTGCCGTCTCCTTCCGAGTCCGCGCCAGTTCCAGGTGCGCCGCGACCCGTGCCAGCAGCTCTTTTGCGCTGAAGGGCTTGATAAGGTAGTCATCGGCGCCAGCCGCCAGACCCTCGACCTGCGCCTCCTCGCCCGCCCGGGCGGAGAGCAGAATCACGGAAATCGTTCGGGTCTGGGGGTTGGCACGCACAGCCTGGAGCAGTTCAAATCCGGTGAGACCAGGCATCATGACGTCGCTCAGAAGCAGATCCGGCTGGAACTCCAATACCGCTTGCAGGGCCTGACTGCCATTGGAGACGACGAATACCTCATATTCGGGGCGGAGCAGACCGGCCACATAGGCCCGCATATCCGCATTGTCGTCCGCCAGCAAGATGCGACTGCAGGGAACTCTTGCCCGCCCTGCGGTCGGAGCAGAGTCTGCGTACTCCTGTGTCGGCAGTGCGGCGCTCCCTTCCAGACCGGCTTCGGGCAGCCAGCGCAGCGCCTCTTCGACGTAGGGATTCGCGCCCGCGGCCGACGCAGGTCGCAGCGCCTCCCGAAGATTTCGATCCGGTGGAACGTGGGCGATTCCGGACGGCAAAAATACCGTAAACGTGGTTCCTGTGCCGTAGACGCTCCCCACGCGCACGCTGCCTCCCTGCAGTTTAACCAGCTCCTGCACAAGCGCCAACCCGATGCCGGTTCCCTCGTGAGTGCGCGCCCGCGCCCCTTCCACCCGATGGAACCGCTCGAAGATATGGGGCAACTGCTCCTCGGAAATGCCGGTTCCGGTATCGCGCACGGAGAGTTCCACTCCGCCCTCGCGCTCACGCACCTGGACTTCGATCTCTCCGGATTCTGTGAATTTGAATGCGTTGGAGAGGAGATTGAGCACGATTTTCTCCCACATTTCCCGGTCCACGTAGATCGGTTCGGGGAGAGGAACGCAGTGTACCAGCAGCCGCATGCCGGCCTTTTCGATCGTGGAGCGGAACATACTCGCCAGTTCTGCGGTGTAAGCGCTCAGATCTGTCGGCTCAAAGGCGGCCTGCACCCGCCCCGCTTCGATGCGAGAGAAATCCAGGAGCGTGTTGACGAGTTTGAGTAGCCTCTGCGCGTTCCGATACACGATAGCAAGTACATTGCGATTTACGGAGAATACCTCTCCGTTGGGGTTGGCCAGAATCTCTTCTAGACTTCCCAGAATAAGGGTGACCGGCGTTCGAAACTCGTGGCTGACGTTACTGAAAAACGCGGTTTTAGCTTGATCCAGTTCTGCGAGGGCTTCCGCACGCTGGCGTTCCGCCTCGTAAGCGCGTGCGTTTCCGATGACGGTCGCGACGCTGCTTGCCAGCAGGTCCAGATACCCTCGATAGGAATCGTCGAGAGGCAGACGTGGGCTGATGCCGACGATCAATAAACCCGCGCGTCGTCTGTGGCCGAGACGGGTGAGTGGAAGCACGAGAGCCGAATCCGGCAACTGCGGGTTTACACTGCCGGGGAGACTGGCGAGGCGACGCCGAAGGTCGGTGACCAGGACAGCGGTTTCGGAGTTCGCTTCGTGGAAGAACGGCCAAACGGTCGATTCTGCCAGCGTGAAGGCGCTCGGGTCGGCATCCATCCCCAGTTCCAGGCCAGACCGCCCTGCCAGACGCAATGTCTTTTCCGCCTCTTCGAACATGTAGAGCAGGGTAAAGGGAAGGTCTTGCTGGTTACGGGCAACAATTTTTTCGACTACCCGGCAGGCGTCTTCGGTGGTACGCGCTTCGGCTGTCGCCGTCGCGAACTCCCGTAAAGTGGAGACCCGACGCTCGCTCAAAACGCGGTCGGTGGTCTCGATACAGGTGACCAGCACACCGCCGAAGGAGCCCATCCCATCCGGAATGGCGCTATAAGAAAACGTGAAATAGCACTCCTCCACATAACCATTGCGATCCAGCGGAAGCATCTGATCTACGAGGGAGGTCGCCTCACCAGTAGAAGTAGCGCGGCGAAACATCGGCCCGATAAAATCCCAGATCTCAGAGAAACACTCCGCAGAGCTCTGTCCGAGCGCTTTCGGGTGTTTGGTGGCTCCAAGGATGGGGCGGTAGGCGTCGTTGTAGAACTGGATAAACTCTGGTCCCCACGCGATATACATCGAAAAACCGGAGGCGAGCAGAATACTCAACGCGGTTTTCAGACCCTGCGGCCACTCCGAGACCGGTCCCAGCGCAGTCGTCTCCCAATCGAAAGCGCGCATAAGCGCACCCATCTCGCCGCCATTCGCGAGACAGTCGGCAGCATTGGAATCAACTTTTCTCGGTAGAACGTTCATTCAGGCCACTTTCTGGAGCAGCGCACGAGGATAACCAATCAGAATCTGATACGCGATTCTTCCACATAGGTTCCCTGGACTCCTCTCTCTTTTCCGGTCGAACGGTCTTTCTATATTCGTGCCGAATATTTACTTCGCTCTAAAACCGGACGCTGGGGTCATAAGTAACCTTCCAGATTCCACGCTGCCAGAGCACAGTGAATCGCCCGGCGTCTCCGCTCCTTACAGCCGCAGCCCCGCCTCCCTCGATATGGACTTCCAAATCCGAATCCCAGGCGATCTTATCTGCCCAGAAATGCAGCTCCGCATGGCCGGTGGTTCGATCCTGGTAGTCGCCGGCGAGGTACCCGAAGCGCCGAGAGAGAGGCAGCACAAAGGGCAGGTCCTGAAAATGCTGCATGAGGGCGCGATCTGGCGCGGTATCCCGCACACTGAGGAAACAGACCTGATTAGCATTACGATTTTCCCGGATCTGATAGCGAAACACCGCCTCCAATACGGAATTTTCCTGATCGTGACGCCAGCGTGCGCCTCCATAAGGAGGCTCGTTTCCCCGCAGATAGATTTGCCGGATTCCGAGCCCGCCCAGGAGTAACAGCAATAGGCCGAAGAAGAGGCACGATTTTAAGTTCCCTCGACGTGGTTTTACACACATAACAACCTCCAGACCGGTTCCAGAACGAACGCGTTGCAACGTTGGATCTAGGGATACCGCGAAATGTTCACGATCAACAGGGAAGCGGTGTTGCGGCTGAGTTTCCGCAGTAGTCTGGTAGAATCCTGGTAGGCGCCTGTACCCACCCTGCCGAACCGTGAAGGAGAAGCCCCTTTGGAAGTTTTGTATCTTATCGATGGTTATGCGCAGATCTTCCGGGCGTACTACGCCATCCGGAACGGCATGAACAGTCCGGTCACCAGCGAGCCGACGCACGCGGTCTTCGGGTTTACCGGCATGCTGTTGAAACTGTTGACGCAGTTCAACCCTCACTATGTCGTGGTCGCCATCGACGCGCCCGGACCGACATTTCGCGACGATTTGTACCGCCTCTATGCCGAACTTCAGCGTCAGCCGGGTGTGGCATTGCCCGCTCTCGCTCTGTTGCCTCCGCTCGCTCTCGGAGGGGCGGTTGCGGTACGCCTAGACGCCTCGGAGGGCATGGCAGAACCGGCAGCAGAGAGCGGGGTTCCGGAAGGGCGAACGGAACCGAATCGGTATGCGGAGTATAAAGGGACGCGCCGTGCGACGCCGGACGATCTGACCTCGCAGATTGACCGCATCTTCGAAGTGATCGAAGGGTTCGGCATTCCGATCATCGGCCGATCTGGTCTGGAAGCCGACGACGTGATTGCCACCATCACACAGCGGATTCTGGACGACCCTGCCTACCGCGATGTGCAGATCAGGATCGTCTCCAAGGACAAGGATCTGGAACAGCTTATCGGCGACCGGGTCACGCTCTTCGATATCCATACGGACACGGTGACGGATGCGGCGGCTCTGCTGGCCAACAAGGGTATCACTCCGGAGCAGGTCATCGACATGCTGGCCTTGATGGGCGATACGGTGGACAATGTCCCCGGCGTAGAGGGTATCGGGCCGAAGACGGCGGCGCAGTTGGTGCAGCAGTTCGGCTCGGTCGAAGGTGTGCTGGAGCATCTGGACGAGATCAAAGGCAAGCGGCGAGAGAATCTGGAGAAGGCGCGGGACTATCTGCCAATTTCGAAGGCGCTGGTCACTCTTATGCGCGACGCAGAATTTCCGTTTGTGCTGGACAAGGCACGCGTCCAGCCGATCAACCTCCAGAAACTGATCCCGATATTTCGAGATCTCGGCTTCAATCGCTATCAAGAGGAGGCCCGTAAACTTGCGGTCGTCGAAGGAGAGAGTCCCGGGACGGCCCTCCCCTTAGTAACGGGAGGGAACATACAGAAAGCCCCTCCTTACGAAGGAGGGGTTGGGGAGGTCTCTCACGCTTCGAGCCTCGCCTCAAGCGGAGAGGCAACCCCAGAAGAGGCCACACCGGTCTCCGCAGAAGAGGAGGGCTTCGAGACGGCTGCGACAGGCGTCTATGAGGCCGTCACGACGCAAGAACAGTTGATAGCGCTCGTGAGTGTACTGCGTGAGCAGTCGATGGTCAGTGTGGATACGGAGACGACCGGATTGGGTCGAGATGCGAAGTTGTGCGGCCTGAGTTTTTCCTGGAAAGTAGGGCACGGGGTCTATGTGCCGGTGCTCTCCCCGACTCCGCAAGAGCACCTCGATACCGGGACCGTGCTGACCGTGTTGAAACCGTTGCTGGAAGATGCCACACTGCCGAAATGCGGGCACAATCTCAAGTTCGATGCGCTGGTGCTGCTGCGTGAGGGAATCCATCTGCGCGGCGTCGCGTTCGATTCCATGTTGGCGAGCATTCTGCTCGATCCGGGGCAGTCCGGGCATAAGCTGGACCATCTCGCCCTCGCGCATCTCCATTATCGCATGATTCCGATTTCGGATCTGATCGGATCGGCGGCGGATCAGGGGTCGATGGATCAGGTTCCGTTGCCGGAGGCGACGGTCTATGCGGCGGAAGATACCGACATTGCCCTGCGTCTGTTCCAGAAGTTGCTGCCGGAACTGGAAGCGCAGGGGTTGGATGCGCTGGTGCGGAAGATCGAAGCGCCGCTCGTCTGTGTGCTGGCGGAGATAGAGACGAACGGGATTCTGTGCGATCCTGTTGAACTGCGGCGGCAGGGCGAGGCGCTGAAAGAGCGTGTGGACGAACTGCGGCAGGAGGTGCAGGCGGCAGCGGGATGCACCTTCCAGATCGAATCGACGCAGCAGTTGGCCGAGGTGCTGTTCGATAAGCTGGGTTATCCCTCGGCGAAGAAGACCAAGACCGGACGTTCGACGGACATTACCGTGCTGGAGAAACTGGCCGCGACGGAGGATCGCAACGATCCAAAGACGAGTGTGCCGAGGCTGGTGATCGAATACCGGCAGCTCACCAAACTGATCAGCACCTATCTGGGCAATCTGATCGCCTCGATCGCGCCGGAAGATGGGCGCATCCACAGCACTTTCCATCAGTTGGTCACGGCAACCGGGAGACTGGCGTCGGTCAATCCGAACTTGCAGAACATTCCCGTGCGGTCGGAGACGGGGCGACAGATCCGGAAGGCGTTCCACGCGGCTCCCGGTCATCTGCTCCTCTGCGCCGACTATTCGCAGATCGAACTGCGGCTACTCGCGCATCTCAGCCAGGATCCGGCGCTGCTGGAAGCCTTCGCGCAGGGGCAGGACGTTCATACTACCGTCGCAGCGGAGGTGTTCGGGGTCGCGCCGGAGACGGTGACAAAAGAGCAACGGGCGCGGGCCAAGACCATCAACTTCGGCATTATCTACGGCATCACCCCCTACGGGTTGGCGCGACGCATCGAGGGCATGAGTGTGGCGACCGCGACGGAGCTGATCGCACAGTACAAGCGGCGCTTTCCTGGGATCGAGCGGTTCTTGCAGCAGTGCGTACGCGAGGCGTTGGAGCAGGGCTATGTCTGCACGCTCTCCGGGCGGCGGCGCACGATTCCGGAGATCGACTCTTCCAATCGTAACCTGCGCAATCTGGGCGAGCGACTGGCTATCAACTCCGTTGTGCAGGGCAGCGCGGCGGACCTCATCAAAGCGGCGATGGTCAACGTGCAGCAGCGCATCGACCGCGACAATCTGCCCTTGAAAATGCTCTTGCAGATCCACGACGAACTGGTGCTGGAGACTCCTGCGGACCGAGCCCAGGAGTTCGCAGAGTTGGTCTGCGCCGAGATGGAAAGCGCTATGACTCTGAGCGTCCCCCTCCAGGCCGAAGCCGGCATCGGCTACGACTGGCTCTCCGCGCATTAGAACGCCGTCGCTACCCTATTTGAGAAGGAGAAAAAGACTTGCCCTCCATCGAGCGTACAAAATAGGTCTCCCTATTGTCGAAGTGACCGAAGTCAAATGAGGGCATTCGCCTCTTCACCGATTTTTATGGCCAATGCTCGATCGGTTTGCCACAATTTCAAGTAACATAGCGCACAGTTAAAGTGCGCCTGGAATGTATCCTCCGCTCGTTGCAAAGTCCCCTGTACAACGGCATCATTCGAATGTGCGGTCTTGGCTAAATAGATCAAACAAATCAATTTGGCACGCTCGCTTCGCAGGTCGTCTCTCTCGTTCAGTTGGAAAATCTCAATCATTGTGTTTGCCCGACGCTCTTCCCTTGAGCCTGGAGGCGCTATAGACTCAAGTACAACGCCATTGAACCCTACAAGGTCTTCGAGTTTTGGTTCGCGTGGGTCAAGCGGATGAACGAGGTCAGGCAGTTCAGCATCAAGTTCGGCAGGTTTCCTGGTTGCAATGGCCTTTGGGCCATGGATGGGAAACTGGCTGCGTTTATAGGTTTCATTGCACACTCTGCATGACAACACATAGTTGCGCGGATGATAGGCGAGCATACGATAGGGAGTTTTGGGCCTAAAATGGTCTATGTCCCCATCAGGCAGATTATCCTTGCCTAATGACAAATGCCGTTCACAGTACCCACACTTCACGCGCTTGCCGTCTCCCTGAATCTGCCCGAAAAGTACTTTTAATTCGTTCCAGAGGGGTTCGGCATCATCGGGGAACGTCCCCGTAGCAGGGATTTTAGCTCCAGTGCTACTGGCGCGCTCGTGCCACGATTTCTTACCGCCTTTGCGAGCCTCACCGCCCTTGTTCTTTGTTGGGGGAAGTGCGGTTTTAATTCGGCTGTGAAGTTTCCGATCCGAGATAGGATAGGAGATCATCCTGTCTTGACTCCCAAGCGAAGACGACGCAGGTATTCGATGGAAGCATCCTGATCTCCCTGCCTTGCTTTCATTTCAAGATCTTTTAGTTGCATTTCGAGTTCGGGAGCCCGTGGTGATTCCAGGCCGAACAGACGTACCAGAATTTTATCGATGGACATACCGAACACGTCTTCCGTGCAAGGCAGTATCTCGCAGGTATGAGCCTCAACCCGATCAATGAGAAAAATGTTCTGACTCTCCAGCGTGCCAGCAACGATAGGGCTATGGGTAGTCAGCAGAAATTGGATATTCGGAAACGTTTGCGCCAGCGTTTTCACGACATGACGTTGCCATTCCGGATGTAGGAACAGATCGATTTCATCGATAATGACAATGCCTTCTGCCTCTGCAAGTTTCGTATGCGGAGGCATTACCCTGGCGAGATGGCTGATGAGATCGACAATCCAACCAATGTGCAGGCGGTATCCGTCCGAGAGACCCGACAAAGGAAGAAGTACGCCGTCCGCATTGAAGAGAAGTTCTGCAAACAGTCCCTGCCTTGTGGTATCGATTTCTTGCGTTAGTTGTACTCGGGGAGGTAAGAGTCTATTCACGAGTTCAACGAACTCCGATACACGTTGCTTACTATAAACCAGTGCTAAAGACAGCGGTATAAGACCGACGTGTGGTTCAAAGATAGAAGCCGTTCTCTGATACCTCTGATTGCGCGAGCGCTCATTGTAGCCTTCAGGGAGAGCAGTGCGTCGGCTGGCGCCATAAGCCGCCAAGAAAACTGCGGGGGATCCTTCCTCTAAGAGCGCCTTGGCCCATTCTGCGGGCTGACCACGCATTTCCAGGATTTCCGTACCGGAAACTTGCTTTATAATCGCATGCGCTTCAGGCTTGCCCTTGCTACCGTCCTGCTCCGATAGTGCGAGATTGGCGACGATATCCGCAGATTGCTCGCCGATCCTGACTAAACCTTCGCTGCGAAATCCCGCAGCGCTCGTCCCAATAATAGTCTTCAGGATTGCAATACAGAGCGCCTGACACACCGTAGTCTTGCCAGCCCCGTTCTCCCCGACAAAAAGATTGACATTCTGCAGGGTCGGGGTTTCGGCAACAGTATCGTACTTCTTTCTCGGATGGTTGAGTTCCACATGAGCTTTCGCGAAGCATTTGAGGTTTTCGATTTTGAGTCGGTCGATATACACGGTGGGCCTCGTCTTCTAATCACATGCCATTGAATGCTTCTATTGCAATTGCCCACGCAGTTTTAATCTGGGCACAAAAACAATTAAACATTCTAAGCCATTATTCCATGGGAACCATTTCTGGATTATTGTTGCCCTAGCATTTGTTGAGTAAGCAATTGGAGGACTTTGGTGCCAGTACGTAGAGGTATAGAAGCGTACTGATGTGCCAGAACGAGTGGGATAGCAGCGTTCTTGTAGAGGTTTGTGCCGATCTCGTCTAAGAGAGACATGGCATCGCTTAAAAGCGGGTACTGCCCAAGTTCTTCTTCCGCCTCTTGGGAAGCTGGATCGACTAAAGGTGGTATCGAGATGGTCAGTATATTGCTTTGAGCTGTCTTGTAGAAAAACTTGCGCCCATAGTATTCATCGCGTCCATATCGCGTGTCGGGCCTATCACGGGTAGCAAGAATGCGCCCGTAAATATAGTCGTCTGTAAGGCGCATAAGAGTTCGTGGTTCTATCCTTGAGACAATATTCTCACCGTGTTCGGCG
The DNA here is from genome assembly GCA_043762265.1 of Chthonomonadaceae bacterium. Classification (GTDB taxonomy): domain Bacteria; phylum Armatimonadota; class Chthonomonadetes; order Chthonomonadales; family Chthonomonadaceae; genus JANXLO01. The sequence goes on from JAYUMV010000109.1 coordinate 9,497, forward strand.
AATTGACCCGTTTTCTCTATACCGATTATTATGGGAAGACGCAGATCACGTCGTGTTAAGTCCTGATACATTGCTTGTATGTAGTTGTAGATCGGTCTGTGAAGCCACGCTTGTGGACCGAAGATTGCTAAAGGCCCATCTAGTACAAACGCGACCTCACCTAACAGAGACGGTTTACGGGTGTAAAAGTAGTTCATATACGCTACCATCGTCATCTGCTCCAACAATAGCATGAAACGATTCAAGGCCGCTACGTTGGAATTATACTCTGATACCTCTTCATATACCCGTAATGCGTCTGTCGGAAACAGTCGTTCGCCGCACCCAGGACAAATTATGCCTCCTCTTGGAACGGCAATCTGTTTTACATCACAATCTATACTTGCGTTGCACTTACTTAAAACAACAGTATTATTTGGTCCTGCTCGTTCGCTGTTCTTTACCAATAATAAAAAGGTGTCAAGTAGTGGAGTATCCTCGATTTTATAATCAAGGAGAGTAAGATAGACTTGTGCTCGCCAGGAGTCGCGAACGGTTGCCATATCGTTCCGGCGTACATTCGATGATGGCATTACTACTGGCATTATAGAATCATTGATAGCAGCCTGAATAACTGCTGGATCCACCAGAGAATATTGCTGTTGCCCAAGCATTTTGTCCAGATTTACTAATACCCCGGCTACTTGAATATATCCTAACCGAGTACTCGGATAGGTTTCTCGCGCTGCAACTTCCTGGGGAGATCCGTCAAAGGATATAATCCAGTGTGGGCGCGCATTTGGTGTCGGTAAATCAATAGCAGACGTCAATAGGACAGGGTCAATTTCAAAGACATTGTCGGTTCCCATGACATTGAAGTCTTGGCTCGCTCTCTGGATAAACGGACTGTCAACCAGAGGCACATGGCCGAGACTACTGGCTCGCTCAAATTTACCGGAATTTGTACGGAAGGGCATGACTACTGCCTCACTATCTGTTGCGGATCCTGCTGTTGATCGTCGGAACGATTTCTGCTCTGAAGCGGTTGATTAGGGAGCATATGATTCGTGTTCGGGGCAGGAGGATTAAGGCGGTTTAGGCCCGCTTGTCTAGCCACAGCAATTCGGCTCTGGTCAAATTTGTCGATTTGCGTAGGAATGATGTAACGACTGCTTCGCGTTTTCACGCGTGCGAAACCAACGTCTTCAGCCCTCACAGTGATCTCGCTAAAATCAGCGAAATCGTAGTATTTCGATAGTTCTCTAATTTCGGATAGATTGTTTAGGTGGGTAACAATCCAGTTCGAGGTATTAGAAAGTATGAGTGGATCTACGCTTGAAACCTCCTGCGTCGCGTAAATAAGTCCTATCTTATATTTGGCTGCTTCTTTCGCCAGTCGGACATAAGGATCAGCCTCGGAACGTATCTTCATGTTATCCCTATCGAATAGACGATGAGCTTCTTCAAGGAATATTTGCATTTTGCGTGCATTAGTGCCAGCAGCAAATCGATTGGCGGCGTCCTTCAGGATGTAATTAATGATGTATTCAGAGCAGTACTTAAGTATACTTTCTGTGCCCCGAGATAGATCTACGATGACGATCTTACCCTGTTCGAGTTCTGTTAAAACCTCGCTCGCATAATCAGTATCTCGGGTCGTGCCGTGGAATTCGCGAAGAGGAAGTAATATCCTGTACCCTGCCCCAGCACCGATCTTGTAGATCGTTAGAAGAGCACGGACCTCGTCATCTGCCCAGGCCTTGACCTCATTCATGGTAGCTACCCAAGCTGTGGTTGCAGGTCCAGAAAGATTAGTCGGAGGAGCGCCGTCTGCAATACCGAGAAGGTGAGATAGGTTGTCACACCACTCCAGAAGTCTTTGCCTGTTTAGTTGAAGGTTCCCCTGGGCGGTCGTGGAAAAGTCAGCCGCGGACGCGTTAACCTTGTTACTGTTGACAGCAGCCAAAACGGTAGCGTTGACAGCGAACGAACAGGAAAAGTTAATGGGGGGCGGAAATTCCGCTTTGAGCAGACAAGCATAGAATATTGATCGCCGACGACGGGCCCTTTTGTAAAGCGACGGATTATCTTGCAGAGTTTCCGGCCCTATTATGTTTACCGCGAGGAAGTTGTCAATATATCGTACGTTGCTGTTGTTCGTGCTGAGATAGCTACTCACAATTGACCAAGCCTGCTGGAGATTGTCTTCCGAAAAGAAATTTGTCGTTAGTGGTCGGACACCAGATGTTTGTCCATCCGCGCCAAATCGGAATATAGTAACAAACTCTTGCCCGATCATTGACAAGGCAGTTTGGTCTTGCTCGTTTACGTTTGCGTACTCTCCAGCGGGATCGAAGAGCAGTTGACCGATACTTTGGCCTGTTTCAGATGCATGCTGAAAAACAGCAGTCGCAATGGTCTTCATGGTATTCGACTTGCCAAGACGGGTCATGCCAAAAACCGCAGTCTTCATTGAAACGAAATCTTCAATGTTCACCATTACGGGCACAGCGATATTGCGATCTGCTTGCTGCCCAATTGCCCGTCTGCGCGTACTGGAGCTATAGCGCACAGCACCGATACGAACACGGCGCGGTTCACGTCCTGAATTTTGCCGTTCCCGCTCTTCGTCCTCTGTGACCTCAGGATAACTGGCAATCACGGCAAGGCTAGTCCCATAGGGTTTATAGACCTTGTATCGACTGGAAGAATAATATGTTTCTATATCGCTCCCGAACGCAAGAATACGATCATGGGCTACCTGGTTCTCGTAGAATGTTCCAAGAATTTTAACCTTTACGGCAGAAAACTGCATCTCATTACGAGTAAGAACATCCAGAACACGTGGTGAAGAAACTGCCTGCTGTCCTTGTGCGGTAACCATCTCGCGCATAGCCTGTGCTCGAACTTCCAATAACTCCCCCTCTTGCGGAAGTGGGGCCGGACCTACGACGCGCATCAGAATGATTTCCTCATCCTCAGCATCTGGAGCGGAACCTTTTTCGATGACTGTAGCAAGCAGGAAACAATGCTGTGGTATACCACCTGCATTGCTCTTCCAAAGGTCATTCGTAAGCACATAGGCTTCGTTGTAACCCATCGTGTAGATTCCGCCTATAAGAGCAGCGTCTGCCAAAAGAGTGTTTAGTCGCAGATCCTCCCGCAACACGATGCTACCTAAAGATGAGTTAACGGATGTTTCATTCATTGGTACTCAATACCTCCATGACAGGCCTCAACCTATTCGCTGAGTTTATCTAAAGATTTTCCCCACTCAGCACTTGTACGCCAAAGGCGATTGTGTTGAGGTAGTTTGCTGAGGTTAGTATAAACCAGTTCTTTAACCGTAACTTGCTTTTGTGAACGGGCTCCGGTGTATAAAAGTTCGACATGCTTCGGTGGTCGAGGAGAGTCAGAATACAAAGTCCGAATTTTGTCGGCATTGTCGTAACTCAGTAACCACGGAGCTTTCAATTCAATTAGGGCATCATGTAGTTGTTTGTGATCTTCATCTTGGAAAAACTTTCTATAAAGAGACGGAGCCTTGTGGTAAAACGGTGGATCGAAGTAAAAGAACGTCTCCTTCGATTTAAGTTTCTTTGTTGCACACAACTCTAATGTAGCCTGCCAGTTACCGCACTCCACAAATTCGACCTTTTCTCGAAGCGCACTAATCGAACGTATACGTTTGATAATAGTAGCTTTCGTAAAGCGGCAATCAATCGTATATTTGGATTTTTGTGTCTTGCCGCCTATCGGACCAACGTCTTCTGTAAGCAGGCCCGAAAAACTCGTCCGATTCAGGTAAAGGCATATCCATGCGTGTTCTCGAACCGTTTGCGGTTTAGCATGTTTGTATTGTGTCCATAGATCCAGACTAATTACCGCCTCGTTTATAGTATCAATGAGCCATTCTGTATCAAAGAAGACCGTCTTCCAAAAAGACGCGACGTATGGGTCGAGTTCTCCCAGTGCGATCCTATCGACCATTCCAGCCTTTAAGAGTTGTAGGGAGACAGAGGCACCTCCAGCAAAAGGCTCTATGAATAGTTTGGGGCGTAGATTGTTTGCTTTTAGGGTCTCCTGTACATAACTTGCAAATCGACGTTTCGCGCCAGCATACCTTAACGGACTGACAATAGACACGCTGCCCCTACAAAGCGTAGTGGTGCCTGCACTCTTAGGTTGCTTTTTGTGCCCATTCGAATGTTCGGTAGATTCGGTTGGTAGTAGGGTTTGCAAGCCTGCGGGCAGTCGATCTGGCGTCGCGTCTATTTCTTTCCCTGGCATTCAAAAACCGCCCCTCACGTTCAAATATTTCGTTAACCAGTATCCGACAATCCTGAGATACTCAGCGTCGCGGAATATGCCTGGAACTCTATAGAGTTCTGAGCGATTGTTCGGCTTTATGTTAAACAAGTCCTTCTTTGTAAATCATCGTAACGGAATGTGTCAAGCCCCTGATGCTCGCCTATCTACTGGATGAGAATATCTCGTTCGTCGGTCAAGAGGCCGGACAGTTCCTGAGAGCGGCAACGCAGGAAGGGCTCACTCTGGTAACCTACGACCTGAAGACCGTTCCACCCTTATTGATGGAACTGGCGACCGAGGGTGAGACGCACGCTGGGGTTGTCTTCGTAGACGACGCCACGATCCGCAGCAACGATTTCGGAGGACTGGTCACCGCGCTGTTCGCCCACTGGCAACGCTACGGTGCCGAAGCGTGGAAGGATCGCATCGGGTATTTGATCCCGAGCAGAAAAGATGGGTTGTGAGCGAACGTCACTTGCCTGACGCGGCAGGCAGATTGCGGTATCGCCCAATGGCCAGGACCAGAGTCGAGAGCGTCATGAGCATGTTCCCGGAAATCGACCAGAGGACGATCCCTGTCCCCATACTGCCTACTGGCCCACCAGGATCGTTGAGCGGCTTGTCGTGTCGCCAGATCATGAACACAATCATGTCGATCAGTCCTACGATTGCCATCGCGAGTCCCCACCAGAAGTACGGTTTGCACATCCGGAGACGAGATCGAAAATCAGGCGGATTTTGTTGGGTTGGATTGCCTTCTTGCACCTGTTGTCCCCTACCTCTGGCACGACCTCGACGTCGACTCGAAACGGGATCAGAGTGAGTTGCCCTTCCGCCAGTCCACCAGTAGCCCCTGATTGGCCTTTGGGTCGTAAGAGTCCTTCCTCTGTCGCTGTAATGCGGCAAAAGTTGGCAATTTGGTCCCAAATGCGGTAAACTAGATGTTTAGTCATTATCGTTTTCGAACCTGCCCTGCGGCGCAGCGTTGCGGACGCATTTTTTGTTGTGTCTGGATACCACGATCGCCGCATGAAAGTATGCAATGCCCACTACCGAAACCGCTCTATCCACGCATGGGAAGGTCAGCCTCATCAACCTCGGCTGCGCCAAGAACGAGGTCGATTCCGAAGAGATGCTTGGCCTCCTGGCGCGCGAGGGCTACACGGTCGAGAGCAGTCGGACGTCCAATGCGGTGAGCCGAGATACGGATGTCGTCGTTATCAATACCTGCGGTTTTATCGATGCCGCTAAAGAAGAGTCCATCAACACTATTCTGGAGGCGCTTGAGCGCAAAAAGCGCGGCGAGATCAAGAAGGTCGTGGTGGCAGGCTGCCTGGTGCAGCGCTACTCCGAGGAGTTGCGCAAAGAGATGCCAGAAGTCGATGCTTTTCTGGGCACGGGCAGCATCGGGGAGATCGGCAACATCGTCGGGCAGTCCTTGATCCGTTCCGACCAGTTGATGCAGATCGCAGAGAAGCCGCATCACCGCTGGGTCCATACTCCGACACGCGTACGACTTGGCGCGCCCTGGACCGCCTACCTAAAGATCTCCGAAGGCTGCGACCACGCCTGCACCTTCTGCGCCATTCCTTCTTTTCGAGGCGGGCACGTGAGCAAGCCGATCGAGCGTATTATAGAAGAGGCCACGCAGTTGGCGGCCGCCGGAGTGCGGGAACTCAATCTGATCGCGCAGGACTCGACCCAGTACGGCTACGACCTCTACGGCAAGATGTATCTGCCGGAACTGCTGCGCCAACTGGCCCAGGTAGACGACATTCACTGGATCCGACTGTTCTACTGCTACCCGTCCCGTGTCAATCGGGGCATTATCGAGGCCGTCGCCACCACGCCGAAAGTCTGCCACTACATCGATATGCCGCTCCAGCATGCCGACGACGAGATGCTGCGCAAGATGCGCCGCCCGATGTCGAATGCAGGCTATCTGAAACTGCTCGCCGACTTCCGCGCCGCCGCGCCCGATGTCTCTATCCGCACCACCTTTATCGTCGGCTTCCCCGGCGAGACCAAAGAGCATTTTGCGACCCTGGAGAAGTTTGTCGAGGAGGCGCAGTTCGACCGAGTCGGCGTGTTCGAATACTCTGTCGAGGACGGCACCCCCAGCGCGGACATGATGCCCAAGGTTCCGTCCCGCACCAAGCGTGCCCGTAAAGACGCTCTGATGCAGCGCCAGCAGGCGATCTCGCTCGCCTGCAATCAACGCTGGGTCGGGCGTGAGTTGGAAGTGTTGATCGAGAGCCGTTCGCCGCAGGACCCCACGACCGCTGTCGGACGCTCCTTCCGCGATGCGCCGGAGGTGGACGGACAGGTGCTGGTGCGCCGCTGCTTCGCACCCCAGGGCAGCTTTATCCGCACCCGAATCGTAGAAGCGCGTCCGTACGATCTCGTCGCCGAATCGATTGTGTAAGTTCTGTCAGAGGATTGAGAACAAGGAGAAAACTACGTGGCAACCGCCCTTATTTCGAAAACGCAGGATCCGCCGACCACCGAGCAGCTCGCTGCTCGCTATGCTGGCGATCTCATCTATAAAGCACTGCTTCAGACCGGAGAGCCGATGAAGGCCGGCGATGTCGCCCGCGCCGTGGGTCGCCCCGATGTGGACTCACGCCTGGCGCGCGTTGCGCTGACGACCAACCCGCATATCACCGCCGTGGATCGCAAGTGGACCCTCTGGACACGCTACCTCGATGCACACAGCACCCTGGATTTCAATGCGCGCCGCATCCTCAACACCATCGGGCAGCCGATCCAGATCCCACAGTTGGCAAATGAACTGCACAACGTCTACGGTCGTCCTGCCGAAATCTACGAGGAGATGCTGGGCTTCCTGATCTCCAGTCCGCGCTGGTTCCTGGTCGGAGAAGACTATATCGCTCCGTCCGACTGGCTGCTGGTGACCGAGTATGCGAAAGAGGACGAGGTTCTGTTCGACAACTTCCTCGACGACGGCGATGTGTTCCCGTTTATCGCCACGGCAGAGAAGGTCGGACTGGACGCGCACAAACCCGAGACGATCGCGGCCCTGCTCGATGCTGCCGGTCAGCCGCTCAAGACCAAGGCGCTGCAGTTCCTCGTCTGGCGCAAAGATCCGGAGAACTTCGATTCCCGCGCATTCTATAACGCCCTGTTCCTCGACAGCGGCGCCGCGCCCCTCTCCGACGGAACCTGGGTCGGACCGAAGCAGATCGAAGCTTTTGTGGCGCATTTCCCGGTCCTCGCCGAGCAAGAGGTCAGCGACACCGCCGAGACCGATGCGCAGGAAGCCGCGCAGCCCCTCGTTCTGGGCGATGTCGAGCGCGAACAGTTGGTCGAGAGCGTGCTGGACAACGACGATTCCGTGCGCGCCTCCCTTCTCCTGGAAGACCTGTTCGAGGTCACGCCGGACTACCGTACCTACGCCGAAGACCTGATCGCGGTTACGGACATCCTGAAATCGGATGAGCGTGTGCTCTGGGTGGGAGGCGACCGCTATCGGCCGCAAGGCACTCTGCCCGGCTATGTCTTCACGGTGCCCGGCCTGCTCGACATTCCGGAGTACAACTTCCTAGACCTGGAAGGAAATCCGGTCGATCAGTTGCTCGAAGATGGCTTCGAAGGCGGCCTGGATCGCGAGATGCTCAACCCGCTGGTGCAGGATGTGCTGGACGAAGAGCCGGTTCCCTCGGCCGATCCCAACCCGCCGTCCAACGCTCGCGCAGTCATCAAGTACCATCACAAGCAGATCGGAACCCTGCCGTTGTGCCAGTTCCCGTCCGGCTTCTTCCCCGCAGAGCCCACCATTCTGGAGACGGAGTTCGTTCTGCCCGGCGGCCAGAAGGCGCGTGTCTGGGTCAACAACGAGACCCGACTGCTCTACGGCCTACTGGACTGGTTCCAGTCGATCCCGATCGACTCCGGCGCGACCTTCACCCTGGAACGACAGGCGCTGGATCGCTATATCATCACGTACAACGATGAGAGCGAGCCGACCATGTTCATCAGCCGCAACCGCGTCAACGAACTGCTGGCGCTGCAGGAGCGGGCCGAGGTGGAGAGCCTGGCGACTTTCGACATCGTGCGCGAGATCATGGAGCACTACCGCAAGGGCATCGAATTCCTGACCCTGCACACGGAAATCAATATCGTCCGACGCGTCACCCGACGCCTGACCGCCTCCCTGCTCTCGGAATACCACTGCTACTTCCAGCGCGGCGGCGCGTGGGTCTACGATGCCAAGAAACTCACACAGGGCTTCGACAAGAGCAAGCGCAAATACCTGGTCAAGTAGGCAACGTTCTGCGTTCCTCTCTCTGCCGGGTACAGGCTTCTGTACCCGGCAATTTCATAAGCGCCCCCATTCCGGAGGCGCTCTCGGAGTTTTTCTCATGTCTGTTCGAGTACGCTACGCTCCTTCGCCGACCGGTTCGCCCCATGTCGGCAACCTGCGCACAGCGATCTATGACTGGCTGCTCGCCCGCAAAGAGGGCGGGCAGTTCCTCGCGCGTCTGGAAGATACCGACCGCTCCCCAGAGCGCTACGTGCCGGAAGGCATCTACGACATCGAGTCCAGTCTGCGCTTCCTCGGCATCCTCCCCGACGAGTGGTGGGTATCGGGAGGTTCCGTCGGCCCCTACGTTCAGAGTCAGCGGCTGCCGCTCTATCAGTCCGAGATCGCGCGTCTGATCGACGCGGGCTCGGCCTATCGCTGCTACTGCACCAAAGAGCGCCTGGACGAGATGCGCAAGGTGCAGCAGGAGCGCGGTCTGCCGACCGGCTACGACCGCCGCTGCCGCTTCCTGAGTCCCGAAGATCGGGCGCGGTATGAGGAGAGCGAGGGCCTGCCCTCCGTCGTGCGCCTCGCCATGCCTCTCGACGGCGTCACCGTGCTGCACGATGAGATCCGTGGCGATATCACCTACGAGAATCGCCTCCAGGATGATCAGGTGCTGATCAAATCCGATGGCTTCCCGACCTACTTTTTCGCGGCCGCCGTGGACGATCATCACATGGGCATCACCCACATCATCCGGGGCGACGACTGGCTTTCCTCCGCGCCGAAACTGGTGCAGGTGTTCCGTGCACTGGGTTATGCCGTGCCGAAATTCGTCCATCCCCCGCTCATTGTCGGCCCGGACAAAAAGAAACTGAGCAAGCGGCATGGGGCCACGCAGTTTAGCTGGTTCATGGAGGCAGGCTATCTCCCCGAAGCCCTGCTTAACTTCCTGGTGCTGCTGGGCTGGTCGGCGGGCGACGAGAATCGTGAACTGTTCACCATCCCCGAGCTGATCGAGCGCTTCTCGATCGCCGGGATGTCGGACAGCCCTGCCGTCTTCGACTACGACAAACTGAACTGGATGAACGGCCACTATATCCGCGCCAGCGAGCCCGGTCGCATCATAGGCCTCTGCCTGCCCTACCTGCGCAATGCTGGCCTGATCCCGCCGCCCCCTCCTGCGGATGCCACCGACGAAGAGAAACTCGCCTACCGCATCACCTGGCTGGACTACGCCCGCCGTATCATCCCCTTGGAGCAGGAGCGCATGAAGGTCTTGAGCGAGGTCGTCGCTCTCGTCGGCTTCTTCTTCGAAGATCTTGATTTTCCGACCGGCTACGATCCGAAAGCGGTCACGAAGTGGTTCGGCGTCGCCCACCTGAAACCGTTGTTGGAGAAGGAGATCGCCGCCTTTGAAGCCCTTCCCGAATGGACCGCCGAAGGCATCGAGGCCGCAACGCGCGCCATCACGGAAGAGTTGGGGGTGAAATTCGGCGAGGTCATCCACCCGACCCGCGTTGCCGCCACCGGCCGCACGGTCGGCCCCGGTCTCTTCGAAACCCTCTGGGCACTTGGCAAAGACCGCACATTGAAACGCCTGAGAACCGTACTAGAACGGCAGGCGTAACGGGGAAAGGATTCCACCACCCGCTACGCTAGAGACACGGAGACACGGAGAAATACAGGAGGGTTTTAGAAGAGAGGAAACCTCGAAGTGAGAAGCCTGCTAAACTCTCTTCCCTTCTCCTGGCTTCTTTTCTTCCTGCCTTCCTGTTCTGCATTTGCATTTTCTCTGTGCCTCCGTGCCTCTAGCGTAGCGGGTGGTGAAAAATGGGCGGTATAATTCTGGCAGACTGTCAATCGGTGGGAGCGGGGGGAACGGGTGAAGATTACGAAGGCGGTGATTACGGCGGCAGGGCGCAACCAGCGGACGCTGCCATTGCAGACACTGATCGATCGGGATGGCGATCAGAAGTCGGTGCTGGGCATCATTGTGGAGGAGGCGCTGCGGGCGGGCGTCGAGAATATCTGCGTCGTGGTCTGTCCGGAAGACGCAGGAGCTTATCGGAGCGCGGCGGGCGAGCATGCGGATAGGCTGCAGTTCGTGTCGCAGGAGGAGGCGCGGGGCTACGGGCATGCGCTCTACTGCGCGCGGGATTTCGTGGCGGGCGAGCCGTTTCTGCACATGGTCGGCGATCATATCTATCTAAACGACGCGGCGCAGGGCTGCGCACAGCAGTTGGTCGAGATGGCCGTGAGCCAGTCGTGTTCGGTTTCGGGCGTGCAGGCGACGCGAGAGAGTCAGTTGCCTTACTTCGGCGCGGTCGGAGGGCAGCGGGTGCGGGGCACGCAGGACCTGTATGCCGTCGAGAGCGTACTGGAGAAGCCGACACCGACGGAGGCGGAGCAGACGCTGCTGGTGCCGGGCCTGCGGGCAGGACACTATCTGTGCTTCTTCGGGATCCATATCCTCACACCGCTGGTGATGGAGTTGTTGGGCAAGCAGATCGCAGTGCAGGGCGGTGGTTCCCTCTCTCCGGTGCTGGCGCAGTTGGCGCAGCACGAGCGCTATCTGGCGATCGAGACGCATGGACGCCGCTACGCAGTCGATGCCCGTTATGGACTATTGACGGCGCAGTTGGCGCTGGCGCTGAGCGGGCATGACCGCGACGAAGTCCTTTCCACGCTCTGCGAAATGCTCGCGCAGCGCGGTCCGAAGGGAGCACAGTCCCCCCTATGACCTCCACCCTGCTCACTGAGATCATTACCTCCGACGACCCTGCGGTCCGCGACCGTTCGCTGGACGCCTACTGCCGTGACGCCACCACGGAAGAGTTGCAGGCGCAGTGCGCGGCGCTGGAGGCGTTCCGACACGCCAGCGCCAATCTGTACGAGCGCGTGCGGGCCTGCTTCTTCCTCTATGCCATCCATCGCTTCCATCTGCCCGTGAAGCCAGGCTATCCGATCAACGGGCGCATCCCGTTCGAGGGCTATCTGCATCTGCTGGAACGCCGATTCGAGGAGGCGATCGCGCTCTTCCTGAAGCAGCAGGCCGAACAGGGGCCGAGCGATACGCTCTCCAGTGCGCTGGCGTCGGCCTATCATCGGGTCGCGTTTCAGACCCTGGCAGACCAGGTGCGGCGTTCGGTGCGCAGTGTGCGTGGCAATCAGTGGATGTTCCGCATCGGGCATCCGAGCGATCAGCCGCTGCGGATCCGACCGGAACTATTGGAGCGGGATGCGCACGGCGCCTTTCCTATCCTGCGTGAGACGACGCCGGTCCGCATGGATCTGACACACAGCGCCTGGAGCGACATCTTCTTCCTGGGAATGGACTATCCGGCAGGCGCACAGGTCATCAATGTCTCCATCGATCTGGCTGTGCAGGGGCGTGATAGTATGCCGCGCCCGCCGGTCGAAGCCTATTTCCGAATTCTGGAGGAGCCGGTACTGCGCCTGACCAGCGTCGATCTGGCGACGACGGCGGACATCACGGAGTTGAGCGAGGTGTTCGACTTCGCCCGCGACTATCTGGGTCTGCTGAAGGCTGCCCTGATCGCTTCGGGCCTGGTGCCGCCGGGGATCGAAGGCTCGGAACAGCATCTGCCCGATCTGCTGGCGCGTCTGGCGGGGCCGGGTCGGGGCATCGAACTGATCAGCAATGTCAACGGCATCCCGAAAGGGTCGCGGTTGGCCGTTTCTACCAATCTGCTGGCCTCTTTGATTTCGGTCTGTATGCGGGCGACGGGGCAGGCGCAGAACCTGGAAGGGGAGCTTCAGGAGAAGGAGCGGCGACTGGCTGCCGCGCGAGCGATCCTGGGCGAATGGGTCGCGGGTTCCGGCGGCGGGTGGCAGGATTCGGGCGGGATCTGGCCGGGCATCAAGTTGATCCAGGGGCAGAGGGCGGTAGAGGGCGATCCGGAATTCGGCATCAGTCGGGGGCGTCTGCTGCCGGGACATCATGTGCTCGACGCTTCGGAAGCTTCGGCGGAGACGCGCCGTAAACTGCAGGAGAGCCTGGTGCTGGTACACGGCGGCATGGCGCAGAACGTCGGGCCGATCCTGGAGATGGTCTCCGAAAAGTATCTGCTGCGCTCGGAGGCGGAGTGGGCCGCACGGCAGGACACGCAGGCGATCCTGAATGATATTCTCGCCTGCCTGAAGACAGGCGACATTGCCGCCATCGGGGCCGCAACCACGCGCAACTTCTTCGGGCCTTTGCAGACCATCGTGCCCTGGGCGACGAATCTCTATACCGAAACCCTGATCTCGGAGGTTCGGGCGGAGTTCGGAGAGCGGTTTTGGGGCTTCTGGATGCTGGGCGGTATGGCGGGCGGCGGCATGGGCTTTATCTTCGACCCGCGCAGCAAGGCGGAGGCGCAAGTGCGGCTGCAAGTCATCATGTCGGCAGCGCGCAAGCGGTTCGAGCACGCGCTGCCTTTTGCGATGGAGCCGGTGGTCTACGACTTCGCCATCAATGAGCGCGGCACCTGGTGCGACATACTGACCGCAGAATCCGTGCCGCTTCCGGCGGGCTACTACGCCTTGAATCTGCCCACCCTGATGCGCCGCGATCCTCGTTCCCTGCCGCCCTCCCGCCGCGCGGAGTTGGACGCCTTCGGCGCGGCCTGCCGCACTCGCCCGGAACTCGGAGG
>JAYUMV010000110.1:0-20482 GCA_043762265.1 Chthonomonadaceae bacterium
TTGTAATCGGAGGCGGCGAGATATAGAGGGGGACGAGATCGAAGGGCGGATCCGCTGGCAGCCCTGCCACGATTCGCCGATACGCTAATAGTCCGACCGAAGTGGCATGCGGGAACCGCTCTTCACCCAACGAGACCGTGAGACCCTGTTCGAGGAGTCGGGCTCGTAAGGCTTCTCCGTAGCGGGAGACGGCAGCGCCACACAGGAGGAGGTGGGAAGGAGCGGCGGCGATAAGCTGCTCTGCAAGGGCGTCGAGAGCCACGGCGTCAGGGTCGGATGTGGGGATTGGGAGGGAGCTGGAGACGTCGTAGCGGGCGGTAAAGACGACATCCGTGCGGCAGGGAAGCATAGGGACGATGTGGACGCCTTGCAGACCACGGTAGGCCCATGCCAGCGCTTCCAGGCCGACCACTCCGTAGAGAGGGATGCCGCGTACGGCTGCCAACGTCTTGGCGGTCATCACGCCGATGCGCGTTCCCGTGAACGAGCCGGGACCGATGCCGACGGCAATCGCGGTCACGTCGGAGAGCGAGAGACCCGCGACGCGCAGAACCGTCTGCAAAGTATCGAGCAGACCTTCGGAGAGATGCATGTGGTGCCGAAAGGTCTGTTCCACGGCAAAAACTCCGTCACGTAGGACCGCAACTCCGCACAGATCCCCGGATGTCTCGATGGCAACGAGTATCGATTCTTGAACGGGTTGTATCATGCGCAAAACCTGAGTAAGGGAGCGATTTCGGGCTGGGTGTTGAGGTCGGAGAGAAGTTCTACGTAGCGCTTGCCCACTGCGTCCGCCTGCACAAGGCGTTCCGAATCCTCGCTATACTCGGCAGCGCGCTCTTCGGAAAGCGTCAGAGTCAGCCGCTCTGCGGGAAGCAGCATCGCGATCTTATCCGCCCACTCGATGACTATCACGCCTCCCCGCTCGAAATATTCGTCAAATCCGATGTCGGCAAACGCTTCTGCACTGTCCAACCGGTAGGGGTCGAAATGAAACAGCGGAGTCCTGCCCGGATACTCCTGGGCCAGCGCGAAAGTCGGACTGGTGACGGCTTCGGTGATGCCCATACCGTGGGCAATCGCCTGCGTCAGAGTCGTTTTCCCCGCGCCCAGGTCGCCGATCAACGCGACGACATCCCCGGCGACCAGGTGTGCTCCCAGGGCTCGCCCCCACGTCTGCGTGTCCGCAAGGGATGGCAAGAGATAGGAGGCGTGCAGAGTTGGAACGCCCAATTTACTCAACCTGCGCGATCTCGGCGGCAATACGGTGAGCGGCCTCGACGGGGTCGGACGCGGCGACGATGGGCCTACCGATCACGAGATAGCTCGCCCCGCAACGGATCGCTTCCCCCGGCGTCATGACCCGCGCCTGATCGCCCCGGTCGGAACCGGCAGGGCGGACTCCTGGCGTGATGATCAAAAAGTTCGGATCAGGGATCGCCTCTCGAACGGCGGCGACCTCCAAAGGGGAGGCGATCACTCCGGCACATCCGGCCGCATAGGCCTGCTTCGCCAAAAACGGCACGAATTCAGCAAGCGGCAAGCCGACCTGCAAATCCGATTTTAAGGTCTCCGCATCGATGCTCGTCAGCACGGTCACGCCCAACACGAGCGGCCCCGCCAAACCGACATTGTCCGGCTGGTGCCGTGCGGCTTCAACAGCGGCGCGCAGCATCGCCGGGCCACCGGTCGTATGCACGGTAACACTCCATACGCCCATCCGAGCGATCCCACGCATCGCGCCGGAGACCGTGTTCGGAATATCGTGCAGTTTCGCGTCGTAGAAGATTCGGTCGGCACCGGCCTCTCGCAGCCTCTCCACGATCTCCGTGCCCGCTGCGTTGAGCAGTTCGAGGCCAACCTTGAACACGCCTACATGCTCGCGCAACAAGCTGACGAGTTGGATCGCACGGAAGGCGTTGTCTACGTCCAGAGCACAGATAATCCTGTCTTTCGCTTCCATCTGTTTTTTCAACCGCCTCTCACCGATACCAGAACTGATCCCACGCGCCCCAGAAAGTGTCGGCGCGGGAGACAACGAGGCGAGGATTTACGATCTCGACTCCCGGCTTGCCCATGAAATCGTTGGCCTTGTCCGGCGTCGCCAACTCGACCGAAAAGGAGACCGGCCCGGCGAACTTCAGCGGTTTGGGCCAATTTCGCCCTGCCAGAGCGGCATACGTGCCGCCTTCGATCATCGCGCAGGCATCGGAGGCCGGCAGATGGCAGGCGCTGTAGCGGCCCAGGCCCTCCTTTACGGGCGCCTGTACGATGGTTTCGCCGATCAGCGCACGCGCTTCGGCACAGGTGGCCTTGTCGCCGGAAACAAACACGCACGGTACGTCGAAGTCTCCAGCGATCGCGGCAACGATCCCGGTCTCGCCGACCAGAGTGTCGTTGATGCGGGCGTTGTACCAGGCCTGCGAAGAGACCGTATGGCACAGGATGCCGTCGGGTGTCCCGGCCATCGCATGCGCCCCGACGAACAGCACGGCATCGCAGCCCTCTTCCAAAGGTTTGATATAACGCGCCCAGGGATAGCCGAGCACGTACGAGGCGCCGCTCTCCAACTGCTCCGGAATGAGACTCTTAAAGCTCCAGGGACCGCCTGCGCCGTGCCCATCGACCACGACGATCTCCGTCGCTCCTGCCCGCTTACAGCCCCGCACCGCTGCGTTGACCTCAGCGGTATAGAGGCGACGGCCCTCTTCGTAGAGCGGCGCGCCGCCGTTCACCTGTTCCCAGACCGAGATTCCGGCAATCCCTTCCATATCGCAAAATAGCATCACCCGCATTGCTTGGCCGCCCTTCACTCGATAACGTTGCCAAAGGGTTCACCAGCGAGCCGCCGATTTCCTCCCAAATCGAGTCAAGCCGAAGACACAAGGAGTCTTCGGCTTGAAATCAGCGCGGAAGTAAGCGCTCTTACCCGCCGGAACGACCACACAGAATGTGGAATGACGGAGCGGCTGGCTCGGTCTATTCGTCTTCGGGTCGGCCGGTATCGTAGATCGATTTCGGCTGATCCTGCGTCTCTTCCGTCTGCCAGTTATCGCAGTCGAGGCGTTTGCAATGCATCATGCGGCGACTGGATCCATCTTCCATCTCCACCATCGCGATGGCCGCGAAAGAACAGGCCATGCACAAAGCCGGGTCCATCAGTCGCACGATGCGTAGTTTCGTATTTCCGTTTTCCATAGTGATAGCCTCTGGAGTTAATATAGGTAATACAGCGCCGTCCACTCGCGCTGAATGCGTTCTATCCGGTGACATCGCCCTTTTGGTTCTGCCAAATTGCTCGTATATCTCTTTGTCGGCGGCAACACGGAGATTGTTCCCAGCGTTTACCGGAGGAGCAGATCCCCCAACCTACCGCCTTTTGTAACATTTGGCGTCACATACCCCTCTAACGAACGTAGAGAATAGCAAAGTCCTCTTTCGTCCGGATCGTATGAGGTGAACCGTGTCTCAGTCGCGTCCCAAAATAGTTTTCTGCTCTATCCCTGTCTCGCAGGGACGGGCTTTGCTGCCTGCTGGGAAGTGTTCCCCAGGCCGGATGGTCGCAGGTATCCTCATCGGCGCTGGATTTGCTGCCTTGTCGGCGGCGCCGGCAAAGGCGGATCCGCCGGCGCTCGGGGGAGGCGCGGTCAGCGCCGTCTCTACGCCGTTCGATGGCCTGAACGGCCAGTATACCGATGTCGTGTTTGGACGCAACGTCAAGGGGCCTTACGTGCTTTCCTGGAAAGCCATCCGACCAAGTTCAGAGATCATCACCCGAGATGGCATCATTTTGAAACGCGATACCGATTACACTTTTGACGCCTCGAGCGGATCGGTTTCCTTTCCTGCTCCACTTTCGCCCAGTCAACTTGTCCGCATCACCTACAGCGCCGACACTGTCGATTCGAAGCCGAATGCCAATCCGCTCAACTTGCCGATGCAGTGGACCCTCTGGAGCCAGAACAAGAACAGACTGACCTTCAATACGGTCTATAGGCCCGATCCTACCGGCGCCAACAGCGCCAACGCGCTGGCGACAAACCTTCAGTTTATGGATACGACCCGTCTGGCGCAGACCTCCGTCTTGACCTCCGGCCTGTTCGTCGACTTGCACGGCGGCGACTGGATGGGCCGCAGCGGCGCCAGGTTCGCTGAGGAGACCAAATGGCGCAATGCCGACGTCAGCGCATCGTACTCTTATGCCGGGGCCCTCTTCGCACAGGGAGAGACGACTGGTCTGAAGGCCGGGCATGAGATCCTCCAGGCCAATGGAACCTTCAACCCACTGAAAAGCCTGAAGCTAACCACCCTCGTGCGTGAAACGAACGACCTGCTCGATGTCACCAAGCTTCTGCCCGGCGCACCCACCAAAGGCAACGATACGCTGGAAACGCTCAACACGCTCTCCCTGACCCTGCCCGAAAAAGGCAAGATAGACGCGAGTCGCAGCACCTCCACGGTCACTACCGCCAATGGGGACAGCGTCACCACCACGAGCGACGCCCTCAAAGTGCAGCGCCAGATCGTACCGGGGACGCAGGCGACCGTCGGCTACACCGCGCAGACCATCATTCCTACCTCGAAGATCCAGGGCGAGGAAAAGGACCAGGGCACCTATACCCAGAAGACGTCCGTTGAGGTCAAGAGCACCCCTATCAAGCAACTCACGGTGACCGGGACTTTCCGCAACTCCCTTGGCGGCGCAAACGCCGGGGATAGCGATTCCGTCCACATCGAGGCCACGCCCATCTCCTCGCTGAAACAGCTCAAGGTTACCGCCGGGTTCGAAGACATCTATCAAGATAAGAGCATACAGCACAAACAAGAGGCGCTCGTCGATCTGCCGACGGTGAAACTTGTTCAGGCACAGCTTTCCGGCGGCGTCCAGCATCTCGACAACGCTGGCAAGGAGCAGTATATCGGGATCGTGAACGCCAAGTCCAGGCCACTCCGTTACCTGCAGCTCGACGGCGGTGCAAAACTGCGTCAAGGGACGTTGGCCGATAACCTGACCCCGGATCCCGACGTTGTGAACACCTATAATGTGAAGTTCGCGATCACACCCAGCCGTCTCCTGAAGTTGACCGGCAATGTCGCCCACAATCCGGAGGGCGATGGCGGGGCTGTCAAGCGCCTTTTGGCACAATCCGTCGGGCTTGAATCCGACTGGGGACTGTTCCTATTCAAGGGCCAGTATGGCACCGAAAGCGACTATCAAACGGCAAAACTCAACAGCCTCCTCAACCTCGGCCTCGATCTGCGCCTGACAAAATGGGATATGCTCTCGACCGGATTTGAAGGCCGGTCCGCCTTCGACACCAGCCTGACCTCCAGCAACACCTACAAACTAGGCTTCACCCACAGACTGGGATCGGCGCTCGACCTGAACCTGACCGGCAGCTACACGCAGAACCTGCTCAACGGACTGGTAACCTCCGACAAACCGGAACTCAAAGCCGAAGCGAAGGTCGGCCTGAAGTTTTAGCCTGACACTCTTCCCGACCCTGTGCTTGAAGCAGCGCAGGGTCTTTTTCTGAACCCTTGAAAGCGATCATGTCCGATAACGACCTCACAGTCCTCTTCCATCGCCGCAAAGCTGGCATCGAATGCCCGATGTGTCCCGATCTCGCGGACAACGATGTCGTCGCAGAACTCGCCTCCGGGAAAGTCCACCTCCAGAACGATGCCGACTACCGTGGTTACTGCATCCTGGTCTTCCGACGCCATGCGATCGAGATCCACGAACTGACTCCCCAGGAGCGCCACGATTGGATCGAGGACATTGCCCGCGTCGGTAAAGCGATCACCGCAGTCTGCGCTCCTGAAAAGCTGAACGTCTCCATGTTCGGCAATCTGTGCCCCCACCTCCACTGCCACGTCATGCCCCGCACCGTTGGTGATCCTGAATGGGTCGGTCCACCGGCTTTTCGTTCCGGCGACCAGCGCAAGGCGCTACCTCTGGAAGACTATGAGTTCCTACACGATTCGCTGAAAACCGCCCTTCTTTAGGGTAAAATGTGCTCATCAAAATTAGAATGGGAGACGCCCGCATGGGAGACAAGACCGCACCGGCGGAAGTGAAATATCCTGGAGAGATCACCTTCGGAGACATCACTGCCTACCAACAGAAGTTCGCGGCCGAGCCGCGTAACCGCATCGCGCTGAACGCCGTCACCAAAACGACGGTAAAGCACGTGGCGATGAATCGCGCCGCTGTCGTTCGTCAAAACCATACCTTTTCCCATCAGGTAAAGGCGGGAGCCGCCACCAGCCAGAACTCCAGTGGACGCTGCTGGATGTTCGCGGGCCTCAACCTCTTCCGCATGCTCGCGGCGAAAGAGATGAACCTGGAAGACTTCGAACTGTCGCAGAACTATACGATGTTCTGGGACAAGCTGGAGAAGTCCAACTACTTCCTGGAGAGCATCCTTGGCACCATGGCCGAGCCGACCGACGGCCGCTTGATTTCCTGGCTCGTCGCCTCGCCAATTCAGGACGGCGGACAGTGGGATATGTTCGTAAACCTGATCAAAAAGTATGGCGTCGTTCCGAAATCCGTCATGCCGGAGACAGAGAGCAGCAGTTCCACGGGCGCGATGAACGACCGTGTGACGAACAAATTGCGGGAGTACGCCACTCAGTTGCGCAAAGCGCATACGGAGGGCTATTCCGCCGAACATCTGCGGAACCAGAAAGAGCAGATGCTCGAAGAGATCTACCGCATGCTGGCGATCCATCTCGGCGAGCCGCCCACCCAGTTCGAATGGTCGTGGCGCGACAAGGACAAAGATTTCCACCGAGGCGGTACCTTCACCCCGACCGAGTTCTACACGAAATATGTCAACTTCGATCTCGATTCGATGGTCTGCCTCATCCACTGTCCCCAGTCCACGAAAAAGTTTAACACGCTCTACACGATCAACTACCTCGGCAACATCATCGGCGGACATGGCATTCGCTATATCAACGTTGAGATGGACGTGCTGAAGGCGGCCTCGATCGCGATGATCAAGGACGAGAAGCCTGTCTGGTTCGGCTGCGATGTCGGCAAGATGTTCGACCGTGAGCTTGGCCTGATGGACCTGGACCTCTACGACTACGAGTCGATCTACGGCACGACCTTCGGCATGGATAAGGCCGAGCGCCTCGACTACGGCACCAGTCTCATGACCCACGCGATGGTCTTCACCGGTGTCAACCTCGACGAAGCAGGCGCTCCGACCAAATGGCGCGTCGAGAATAGCTGGGGCGAAAAGACCGGCGATAAGGGCTTCATGGTCATGACGGACGCCTGGTTCGATCAGTACAACTACGAAGTCGTCGTCGAGAAGAAGTATGTCCCGATGGAACAACTCCAACTGCTTGACACCGAACCCGTTGCCCTCCATCCCTGGGACCCAATGGGCTCCCTCGCCTCCGCAGAATGACCGTTCTACGCCGAATGTAAAAGCAGAGGGATTTCCACCACCCGCTACGCTAGAGACACAGAGGCACAGAGAAATGCAGGAGAGAAGAAGGCAAGAGTTGAACAAGCTACTTTTCTCTTCCTCTCTCCTACATTTCTCTTGCCATAAAGACAAATTAGGTAAATTTCGCACCAATGGCGATGGACTGAAGTCCTTCGCTAGGGCCATCGGCCAAGTGTCCACCTTCGTGGACACGAGCACGAGTAGTCGTTTGTTAACTGAAGTTTTATATACGGCGCAAATGTTGGGTAAACTAAGGATATGAACAAACCTACTTCACTTACCCTTACTCCCCAACAACGCCAACAACTCGAAACTATCCTGCGCACCGGCCAACATAAGGCCCGTGCACTGACCCGAGCGCGCATCACGCTCCTGCTCGATCGTTCGCAGGAAAAACGTTACACCGACAAAGAGATCGCAGAACTAATCTGAGAGCGAACTTCCACTTAGGACGCGAGTATACGTTGTACGGTCTGCTCCAGCGACAGATGCCCCAAAATCTGAATAACGTTCGACCTGATAATTTCAATTGTTAGCATCTCTGATGACAAAGCCTGTACGTTTCCGAAATTGTAATCAGAAACGCACAGGCTTATAGAAGCATCAGATAAACCTCGTAGTAACCGAGTTTTGCATCGGCGGGAGCGTGCAAGCCGCGAACGTGTCCACGAAGGTGGACACTCGGTGCGAAGCACCCTAGCTAAGGACTTCGTCCATCGCCAACGGTGCGACGTTTATCTGATTTGTCTCTATCTCAGCATTTCCTCTATGAACCTCTGTGTCTCCGTGTCTCTAGCGTCAGCAGGTGGTGGAATTCTCACCTTTGATTTCTGGCTAATGGAGGAAGTGGCGTACGCCGGTGGTGACCATCGCGATGCCGTTGCGGTTGCATACCTCGATGGTATCGGCGTCCTTCTTCGAGCCGCCGGGCTGGATGATCGCCGCGATTCCTGCCGCTGCCGCCGCTTCGGGGCCATCCGGGAACGGGAAGAACGCATCGGACGCCATTACCGCGCCCTTAGCGGCCTCTCCGGCCTGTTCTACGGCCAGTTTGACGGAGCGTACCCTGTTCATCTGACCCGCCCCAACTCCGATCACCTGACGCCCTTTGGTAAACACGATGGCGTTGCTCTTGACATGCCGCACGACCCGCCATGCGAACAGCAGTTCTGCGATCTCCGCATCCGTAGGAACGCGATCCGTCACGACTTTCAAATCGTCCGGCGTAATGACCAGATGATCGGGCGTCTGCACCAGGATCCCGCCAACGACCCGTTTATAGTCGTAGCCGGTCGCGCCGGCTTTGGTCCGCCATCCGGTCAGATCCGGGACTTCCAGCAGGCGCAGATCGGTCCCCCACTTCTTCCGCTCCGTCAGAATCTTGATGGCTTCCGGCTCGTAGCCCGGCGCGATGATCGCCTCGAAGAAGGTGTTTTTGCCTGTGATCTCTTCCGCCGTCGCCACATCCAGTGTGCGGGTGACCGCGAGAATCCCTCCGAACGCGGAGATCGGATCGCCCAGTCGCGCTTTCAGGAAGGCTTCCGCCAGCGTGTCGGCAAGCCCGACCCCACAGGGATTGCTGTGCTTGATGACGACTGCTGCCGCCTGCGCCTCGTCCGAAAACTCCTTGACCGTCTCCAGAGCGCCGTTGAGATCGTAGAAGTTGTTGAACGACAGTTCCTTACCGTGGAGTTGGCGTGCATTGGCCACACAGGGCTCCGTGACGCCGGGAGAGATATAGAATGCCGCCTTCTGATGCGGGTTCTCGCCGTAGCGGCAGTCCTGCGCCTTCTGAAAGCCGAGCGCAATCTCCTTCGGGAACGCGAGGGCTGGGTCGCCGTCCGCGCTGAAGCGATCCGCCAGCCAACGACTGATGTAGGCGTCGTACTGGCCGGTGTGGGCATATGCCTTTGCAGCGAGCCGACGGCGGGTCTGAATTCCGACTTCGCCGTCCCCATCGCGCAGCTCCTGCAACAGTTCCGCATAGTCGGAAGCGCTAACGACAACGAGAACACCCGTGTGGTTTTTTGCCGCCGAGCGTATCATCGCCGGGCCGCCGATGTCGATGTTCTCAATGGCATCTTCCAGCGCGACGTTCGGTTTTGCCACCGTCGCGGCAAACGGATAGAGATTGACACAGACTAGATCGATGGGCTGAATCGAATGCGCCGCAATCATCTCCATATGCTCCGGCTTCGAGCGGTCGGCCAGGAGGCCACCGTGTACCGCCGGATGCAGAGTTTTCACTCGCCCCTCCAGCATCTCCGGAAAGCCTGTCACATCGCTGATATTCAGGACAGGCAGACCTGCCGCCGCAATGGCGGACGCCGTTCCCCCGGTAGAAATCAGTTCGAAGCCAAGATCGACCAAACCCTGCGCAAAGTCGATCAGCCCCGTCTTGTCCGAAACGCTCAGCAGCGCCCTTCGTTTGATAGATGGTATCGTCATATAAAACACTCCTCTGTGGTTTGAAACTTTCTACACATGGGAAAACCTATAGACGCAAAAACGCCCGGACTCCCCGCAAATCGTTGCAGGATGCCCAGGCGCGCGACCGAAACCACCGTGCAGGCTCCCCCAGGGTATCTCCCTGCGAACGCCAGTCACCCACACGGCACAAATTTTAAACTCGATGGTTCTATACTACCCTGTACTGCCGGTCGGAGTCAAGACAGTATGACCGGCTGTCCGGTCTGAATCGATTCGATGGCCGCCAGCGCAATCGCCACGGCCGCGCGCCCATCCTGTGGCGTGATCGAGGGCGCAATCCCTTGCTCCACGCAGTCACAGAAGTGCTGAAGTTCGGCCTGATAGGGATTGACCGCCACCGGGCTCTCCGGAACGTCTACGCCGCCACCAGGCCCCGCCACAGCCGCCATCGCGGAACGGAACGGCGCATTGTTCGGTTGATTGAAGTTATATTCCAGTAGCCCGGTATCCCCGGCGATCTCGACCGAGACTTTAAAACCAGACGGATCGTTCCAGGTCCCTTCCACATGCGCAATCGCCCCACTCTTGAATCGCAAAGTCACCAGCGCGTAGTCGAACGCCGGAAGGCGCGTGTCCCCCACTCCGCGCGCATAGACCCGCTCCACCTCCCCAAAAGTCCACCGCAGCCAGTCAAAATCGTGCACGATAAGGTCGAGGATAAGCCCCCCACTGCGCGGAAAATCCGCGTACCAGTCGTCCCACGCCCGTGGCATCCTACCGCCCCGCCGCGTCCGAATCGCCGCAGGCTTCCCCACTGCTCCCGCATCGACCTGCTGCTTCATCAAGGCGAACTCCGGAAAGAAGCGTACCACTTGCGCGATAAAGAGCGGAATGCCCGCCGCCTCCGTCGCCGCGATCATTCGATCACAATCCTCCAGTGAACGCCCCATCGGCTTCTCCGTCGAGATCCCCCGAACTCCCAACTCCTCAGCCCGCTCCGCAGCACGACACACATACTCGACATGATAAGGCGTCGGACAACAGACATCCACAATATCGGGCCGTAGTGTATTCAGCATCTCCTCGAAATCCGTAAAGGAAGCGGCCGAATGCAGTCCAGCCAACTCTTGCGCCGCATCCCCCCGTATATCCATCACCCCTACCAACACCGTATTCGGAATCGTCGCGTAACATCCCGCATGTGTTCGCGCCATTCCCCCCGCTCCCACCAACGCCACTTGCAACATAGTTTCCCTGCTCCTGCCCGTAATGCCCCCTAATTCCCTAACTTACTTCCTGCTTCCTGCCTTCATTTCTCCAGGTATTTCACTTGCATCTTTCCTGTCTTTCTTCCTTCCTGTATTTATGCTCTGCATTTGCATTTCCTCTCCTCCTAATCGCAACTTTTCCCGCTCCCAATCCTGTCATCTCCACTACCCTGCGCAGGTTCTTCCCATTCCTGGCGGAAATTGCGGTATCATTTCGTGTGGACAAGAATACGGAGAAGTCGAAGGAGATAGGTGTGAACAACTGGAAGCGAACGGAACTCTGTGGGACAATGCGGTCCTCGGACATCGACAGAGAAGTGGTCTTGAACGGGTGGGTGCATCGCACACGCGATTTCGGAGATCTGGTCTTCATCGACCTGCGGGATCGGACCGGGATCGTGCAGATCGTCGTAGATAAGAAAGACGCCCCCGAACTCGTCGCCACTGCCAACAGCCTCCGCAGCGAGTTTGTGTTGAGCGTTCATGGCAAAATACGGGCGCGGCGTCCGGGCACGGAGAACGCCAATCTCCCGACCGGAGCGATCGAAGTCGCGGCGACAGGCCTTGAGATTTTGAATGCATCACGCGGTCTGCCGTTCCAGGTTTCAGACGAGGACCAGATGCGGCTTGTGGACGAGACTTTGCGCGTCAAGTACCGCTACCTCGACCTGCGTCGGCCCTCCATGTACTCCATGCTCGAACTCCGGCACCGCGCTATCAAACGCATTCGGGATTATATGGACAGCCAGACCTTCCTCGAAATCGAAACGCCGCTCTTTACGAAGAGCACGCCTGAAGGCGCACGCGACTATCTGGTCCCCTACCGCCTCGAACCGGGCCTGTTCTATGCCTTGCCGCAGTCGCCGCAACAGTACAAACAACTGCTGATGGTCGCCGGCTGCGATCGGTATTTCCAGATCGCCCGCTGCTTCCGCGACGAAGCCCAACGCGCCGACCGTCTGCCCGAGTTCACGCAGTTGGACGTAGAGATGTCGTTTGTGGAGCAGGAAGATGTCCTTCAGATCATCGAAGGCATGACTATCGATGTCGTCGAGCACCTGAGCGAGAAGCAGTTACCAAAGCCGTTTCCGCGTCTGACCTGGGACGAAGCCTTGAGCCGCTACGGCAGCGACAAGCCCGACCTGCGTTTCGGCCTGGAACTCGTCGATCTCAGCGAGATCGTGCGCCCCGCCGGCTTCGTTGTATTCGAAACAGCGCTCGCGAATGGCGGGCAGGTCAAAGCGGTGCGGTATCCCGGCGGCGCGAACCAGTCGCGCAAAGAGGTGGACGACCTAGGGAACTTCTGCAAGGAGTTCGGAGCGAAGGGGCTGGCGACCATCGCAGTCAACCAGTTGGAGCCGCTAGAGGTGAAGTCGGCGATCAGCAAATTCCTCTCCGAGGAGCAGATGCAGAGCGTTCTCACTGCGGTCCAGGCGGAAAAGGGCGACTTGATCTGCATCATCGCGGATCCCAAGCCCTCGGTCGTCGCGAACGTTCTGGGCCGCTTGCGACTGGAGATCGGGCGGCGTAACGGTCTGCGCGACCCGAACGTCCTGCAGTTCGCGATCATCACCGACTTTCCGCTGGTGCAGTGGAACGAGGAGGAGCAGCGTTGGGAAGCGGAGCATCACCCGTTCACGATGCCCTACGAAGAGCATCTGGCCTACTTCGACACCGATCCCTCGAAAATCCGGGCGCAGTGCTACGATCTAGTTTGTAACGGCCAGGAGTCGGGTTCCGGCAGCATCCGTATCCACCGCCCCGACATCCAGGCGCGAGTGTTCGATCTGCTTGGGATCTCCCGCGAGAAGCAGCAGGAGCGGTTCGCTCACATTCTTGAGGCGTTCTCTTACGGTGCGCCCCCGCATGGGGGATTCGCGACCGGTATCGACCGACTCCTGATGAACCTGCTCGACGAGCCGAACATTCGGGAAGTCATCGCATTCCCGAAGATGGGCTTTGGTTACGACCCGCTCATGGATGCGCCATCGACGGTCGATGACGTGCAGTTACAGGAGTTGGGACTGCGCATCGTACCTCGCAAGAAACCGGAAGTGCGGTAGTCGCCCACCGTATCTTTGGGCAAGGCTCCTACCGGAGGCAGAAGGGTTCGCCCTTCTGCCTCTAACAGTTTCTGATAGCGGGCCTTGAGTTCGGGAGAACCGCTCTGCTGAAGTTCGTGCGCAAGCACGACACTCTTACCGAGCCGAACGATTCGAACGACTTTGGACTCCGCAATTTCAAGGTTTTCGCCTTCCTGTTCGGATTTGTCCACCGCATCACTCGCGTCCAGAAGCTCTTTCCATTTGCCCGCCTTCGCCTCCCGGTCCAAACGGGCGATCGCCTCTTTGCGCGTCTGCGTGTAGGCAGAATCGTTGGCGGAGCGCAGATCGGGATAGCGTTGAAGCAGTTCACGCCGATCGTCGCGCACCATGGCATCGAATTTGGAACGAACCTGGCGAAACCGCGCCAGCCACTGCGGATCGCGGCTGCTGGCGCTGTTAGCGCGAAACGCCCGGTCGAAACCGACCTTCAATCGATCATCCCCCGTCATTTTGAGCTTGCTGGACAGCCCTTCGAGCGCTAACTTCTGCGCAGGATCGGCCCACGACACGATCGAAGGCCAGGGAGTCTGAAACACGTCGCTATCGCTCATCCGGACAAAACGACGCAGGAAGAAGTCGGAGGTGCAGACGGGAATGTCGATCGACTCGTCGTTGAGCAGCGTATAGCAGTAGGCCTCGTTCATGCCGACACGCCCATCGTGGTTATAGTCGCAGCCGTTCACGATTCTGCCCACGCGGTCACGGCCGGTCAGCGCGGCGAAAAAGTACGAGGTAAAATCGTGGTATTCGGCTTCGTTGACCGCCGAAGTACACCCTGCGGCGACCCGGTTCGGGACCGTCGCATAGAATCCGGCGAAGTCACGCGAAATCACATCGCCATTTGGATCACCGCCCTCAAAGAGCAGATTGCCGAAAGCGCCGGAATAGCACTGCACCATGACCACGGTTACCGGCGCATCGGTGGGCAACTGCTCGATCTGCCGGGCGCATTCGCGCACGCTCAGCGCCTCGTTCTTCCCCCACATGTCGTAGACATTGTTGTCGAAACTGCCTCGACCGGGACTGCCATGCCCTGTAAAATAGAGCAGTACATTGCGTTTTGCGAGATCAGGCTCCGCCGAGATTCGGCCCAGTTGCCTCGCAAACGAGGATCGAGTCGAGGGGCCGTCCACTTTGCCGATGTTGGGTTTGCGATAGTGCGATCCGCCCCCTGACTCCCCCTGTGTGCCCTGCAAGAGAAGATCCAATAGAAACGCGCCGTTCGATAGCTTGCCCGCGTCTTCATCGTATAGCACCGAGGCATGATTAGCGTCCCCGTCCGCAAACAGGGTCGTCTGAATTGTGCCCTGGGGCAGCAGTTTGTGGACATAACGCACGTTGCTTTCGATCGCCACCTGGTTGTACTCCAGACTCGGGCCTCCGCCTAGAATCACCACACGCAGTGGATCGACGAGCCTTGCATCCGTCGCATGGACGCTTCCACCCGAAAGGAGGAGACCGGCGCAAACGAGTCCGAACAGAGACGGCAACGTGGCGGAAGCGAAGAGAGGACGTTGACGAAGTGATCGCGTTTTGAACATTGGCGCTGCCTTTCCAGACGGAGGTCGCGAAGGATAGTGGAGACGGTAACCCAGGGATGCCCACATAGCAGGACACGACACCTGCCGCAAGCCTTAACCACACTACGCTATGACGAGTCTGGACGGTTCCAGGCACGACCGATTATTTCAGGAGAGTTCCGAAGGCGGCGGCAACCGGTTTTTGCCGGTGGCTGCCGTCAGATCCGCGCCGGAATGGGCGCGCGCCTCTGCCGCGCGAATGCCATAGCGGCGGGTCGCGAAGTCTGCGGCGATCTCTGCTCCTAGCAGGAGAATGCTCATGGAGTAGTAGGCCCAGACGACCAGAATGACAAGCCCCCCCAATGGGCCGTAGAGTCGGTTATAGCTGTGATAGTGGGCGAGATAGATGCCGAACCCGACCAGCGTCAGTTGCCAGAACACCGCCGCGACTCCTGCGCCCAGAAAGGCCGCCCGCCACGGCACCGTGTAGGAGGGTAGAACCCGATAGAGGGTGGCGAAAAGAATTGCCAGAATGAGCATCGGGATCAAGCCAAGCAGAAAACTGAAAAAGTTCGCCTCGATACGGCCGGGCAGAAAAGGAATGTAGGTCTGACTCAGGTAGGCGAAGAATCCTACTGCCGCAAGATTTGCGCCCATGAGCGCGACCGCGTAGAAGGAGAGCGCGAGGGCAATCGCCCGCTGTTTGACCCAGTGGCGGGTCTCTGCGACGCCCCAGATCATATTCATGGCCGGTTGCAGGGCCAGGAACGCCTGATGCGCTCCGTAGAGTAGCCCCACCATTCCGATGACGCCGATCAGGGTACGATCCGACAGAATGTGTTGGAGAATCTGATTGACCGACTGCAAAATCTCCGGGTCGCGCGGCACATAGGCGCGAATCGCATGCTCGACCTGACTCAGGGCGCGTTGCGAACCGCCCATAAAGAAGCCAAGCCCTGCGATCCCTACCACAAGGATAGGAACCAGGGAGAGGAGAGCGCAGTAGGCGCAGGCGCAGGCCATGAGACCGCACTGATGGGTGCCGTAAGCGTCGACCAGGCGGTGAATATAGCAGAAGACCCGCGTAAGGCGCTTCCCCTCGCGGGTGGCCTCTTCGCAATCGGTCAACGTGGTATAGTGATGTTTCACCCAGGGAAACGACCAGCGGCGATGCCGTGGCTCTGGAGTGGGTTCCGGTTCCGTCATGCGTTCCTCTCTGTTTCGGAAACGCTCCGGAAACGTCAGAAGATCGTCCGGAGCGCCGCGACAGCCTGTGCCAGCGCTTTGCCGCGATGACTGACCCGATGTTTCTCTTCAGGCGAAAGTTCCGCCATGTGTCGCCCGATCTCCGGCAGAAGGAAGATCGGGTCGTAGCCGAACCCATGATCGCCGCGCATCTCGTACCCGATGCGGCCCTCACAGATTCCCATGCAGTCGAAACGGCGTCCGTCCGGCGTGGCGACAACCACCGCGCACTGGAATCGGCAGGTTCTCTGCTCCTCCGGCACCTCCTTCATCATCTCCAGGATCTGCTTCATCTTGTCCGGGAAAGAGGTATCGATGCCAAGAAAACGGTGCGAATAGACGCCTGGTTGGCCGTCGAGCGCATCGATACAGAGGCCGCCGTCATCGGCGATGGAAACCAGGTCGGCGAGTTCTATCGCTGCCGCCGCTTTGAGATACGCATTCGCCAGGAAGGTGTCACCCGTTTCGTCCACTTCCGGCGCATCCGGATAGGCGGCGAGCGTGGTAAACTCGATACCGAGATCAGCAGCGCGCAGAATCTCGGCCATCTCGCCCCCTTTTTTCACGTTCGTCGTGGCGATCAACAGCTTGCGTTCGAAGGTCACAGGATCCCCTCCAGCGCGGCCCGTTGCAGGCGAAAGAGTTCGTCCAGTCCGATCTGTGCCAGATCCAGGAGACGATTCAGTCGATTGCGGTCGAAGGGAGTTTTCTCACCCGTGCCCTGCACCTCGATGTAGCGCCCTTTGTCCATTGCCACGACATTAAGATCGACATTGCACTTGCCGTCCTCTTCGTAGCACATGTCCAGGATCTCATCGGACCCGACGACGCCCACACTGATGGCAGCGACCTGGCCCAAAAGCGGCATGCGGCTGATCGCCTTTGCGTTGACCAGTTTGCGGCACGCCTCGGCCACCGCAACATAGCTGCCCGTAATCGCGGCACAGCGTGTCCCGGCATCCGCCTGCAGCACATCGCAGTCGATCCAAAGGGTGCGTTCTCCCAGGACCGGCATCTCCACGACGGTGCGCAGACTGCGGCCGATGAGGCGCTGAATTTCCACCGTCCGTCCGCCGGGACCGTTCTTGGTCTCGCGCTGGGTGCGCGTGTTGGTGGCGCGCGGGAGCATCCCATATTCGGCGGTAAGCCAGCCCAGCTGGCCCTCCATCTTGCGGAAGGGCGGTATCTTCTCTTCTACGGAGACGGTGCAGATCACTCTGGTGTTCCCCATCTCGATCAGGCATGAGCCTTCCGCATTGGGCATAAAGCCCCGCGTGATCTTCGCCGGGCGCATCTGTGCGCTCCCTCTTCCATCAAAGCGCGGCATGATCGTATTCTCCCTGGATCCAACCAGAATTGACGCGTCCCAAAACAAGGTTTGGAACGCGCCAGACTTCGACACGAGAGTAGAAATTTCCTGCCCTACTCTATGGAAACGAACGGCATCACCACTTCCATCTCCCATTCGGGTTGGTCATCCAATCCGCGCAATAGCAGCGAACGCTGTTTATCGCGCAGTTTGCATACCGTATCGACAAAGGTCGCATGGGACCAGGTCAATGGAGAGACGGAGAGCGGAGCCCCTGAGAACGGGTTGATCTGCTCGGCAAGCACTCCGGAAGGCAGAGCATGCGCGATGCACCAGCGAATTAGCTCGACCGGCTTCTCCAGTTCGCTCAGGAGACGCGCACGCCGGATGTGCCACTGTGCCAGCCAGAGCGTGCAGAGAAACCAGGGGTTGCCGGGCACCCGTTCAAAATCGCCCGTGCAGCAGTAGTAGGTGTCGCGTTCATAACGGGCCAGCCCACCGACATCCGTCTTGACCCACAGTTTCCGCTCCAACTGCTCCATCGTGGAGATCAGCCGGGGATCCTCCGGGCCAAGAAATCGGCACAGGAACAGCCCGCACAGGCTGGCATCCAACGTCGTGTCGGCGCTGATGACGCTCTTTTCGACGCTGATGGACCGCACAAAGCGGTTCCGTTCGGTATCGAACAGATGCCGGTCTACCGACTCCCGGATCTCGTCAGCTGCCGCGAGATAGCGGCGTTCGCGGTCACCGTCCCCGAAGATGCCCGCGAAGCGGGCGGCGGCTTGCAGACCGGCCCAGACCGTCGCCACGGTGAAGGTATGGATGCCACGCCGCTCTTCCCAGAGGTCCCAGCACATGTCGGGAAGACGTGTGATCGGTTCGCGGAAGTTGGCCAGGAAGTCTCCTGCGGGTTCGATCAAGGGCCGGTAGATGCGGCGCAGAAAGTCCACGTCGCCCGTGCGTTCGAAATGTTCTCCGAGCGCATAGAGCACCAGCGCCGTCTCGTCCTCCTGGATCGGCATCTGCAAATCGCCCTCTTTGCTCGCCCAGGGATGCCAGGAAGAACCGATGGTGCCATCGGGATTGTATTTGTGCCAGAAGTAACCGTTCGGGTCGATGATCTGGGCGCAGAACTGAAAGAAGCGGCGTGTCACCTCATGGTAGCCCGCCATATCGAGGGCATGCGCCACCAGTGCGCCGTCGCGCGGCCAGAGATAAGAGTAAGAGTCGCGGTTGTATTGGAGTACATCCGAATCGTTCGCGGCCAGGATCGCGCCGCCGTTGTCGATCTGCGTACGCAATACGAGCAGGCTGCGCCGATAGAACCGCGTGATATCCTCCGGCAGATCGGCGGGAATATCCCCTTTGGTGACCCAGTACTGCCAGTAGGTGCGGACGCGTTGTAGGATCGTCTCCGGTCCTACGTCTCGGATCTCGTGATCGAGGCGGGTCACTGCCGCTAGATCCTCTCCGGCGCAGAGCCAGTAGTAAGCGGTGGCTTTGTCCTTCACCCGCACCATGACGCGACCCACAGAATCGACGCTGCCCTGTGCGATCGGATTGCGGCCCAGGGAGCCGTCTTCCGCATCGCGCCAGGTGCCCTGCGCCTCGTTGTGCCCGATAATGCCGGTGGCGTATGAGGAGAGCCCCCACTCGCGGCCATTGGTCCCGCTGATCAAAAACCAGTGATGGCCTTTGTAGTGGATCAACGCGCGGCGGACGGGATCGTAATACGCGGTATCCCCTTCCCGCGAGCCGTTGATGTTCAGATCCTGATGCCAGAAGAGGCGTACATCCCGCTCGTAGTCCCAGAGATTTTCGACTTCGACTTTGCGGAGGAAAATATCCAGGTTGCAGTCCACGCAGTCGTGGCAGACGAGCGACAGCCCCATCGACCGATTGACCAGGTGGACGTCGGTGACGAGCGTATCCTCTTCGTATTTGAGCGAGCGCTCCCAGCCGTCGTCTCCGGTCCAGGAGATCTTGCCGTCTGCCCAGACACCGAAGCGCCAGGGCGAGCCTAAGGTGTGGTTTTGCTGGCCGACATGGGGAAAATAGAGTTCTCTGAGGTTGTATTTGTCGTCGAAGGCAACCAGCAGATTGCCATTACAAACGGGAAGGTCACGCGGCATATTGTCTCTCCGATAGTTCTGAGAAACTTCGATCCGTCGTGCCGCGCTGCTGACGGGGAAGTGTTCCAGAAGGGTGTAGTAGGTTTAGCGTGGTTCCTCACGCCTTAGCTTGGGATGCGAAGGCCCTCATTCGCTAACTCGAACTCCAGTTGTCCACGTGTCCAGCGGGCAGCGGAGACTGGGAAGGGATCGCCGCCATGCAGGAGAAATCGGTGCAAGGTGGTCGCAAAGTGGGATACGTCGCCGGTGGTGGTCAAGCGCCCGGAATCGGAAGTGGAACTATCGTTCCTTATCCCGCGTTCTTCGATCTCGTGCGCCAGTTCGATCACGGTCTGTTCCGCCGGATCCACAAAGCAGATCCTTGGAGCGACTTCGCGCAGCACCGGCAGGAGAAAAGGATAGTGCGTACATCCGAGGATGACGGTGTCGGAACCGGCTTCGAGGAGAGGCATAAGATAGGATTCGGCTGCCCTGTAGGCGGCAGAAGTCATGATCGCATCGCCTTCTACCAGGGGCACGAACTCGGGGCAAGGCACTTCGAGCACGCTCACGTTCGGATCCAGCGAGTGCAGAGTCCGTGTATAAGCTGCGCTTTTGGCCGTGCCGACCGTTGTCAGGACCCCGATCCGACCGTTCTGAGTAGCCCGTGCGGCGGCGCGTGCTCCGGGCGCGATGACCCCGAGCACCAGCAGGTTCGGATGGTGAGATTGAACGGCTTGCAGCGCCGTCGCAGATGAGATGTTACACGCCATCACGACCGCCTTGCATCCGGCGCGTACCAGCCCTTCGCTGATACCGCTGGCGAAGCCGCACACTTCGGAAAGGTCGCGACCTCCGTAGGGCACATGGGCCTGATCGGCGACAAACAGGATCCGCTCGTTGGGGAGGAGTCTCAGCATCTGACTGACGACTGTCAACCCTCCCAGGCCGGAATCGAAAACGCCGATCGGCGCGTCCGCGTCGAATTGGGAATCCAGCCTCACTGCCCTCCGCCTTTACCG
>JAYUMV010000111.1:0-36286 GCA_043762265.1 Chthonomonadaceae bacterium
TCACTTGTCCGGTTGCCGCATCCCAAACCTTCGCCGTTTTATCGTGGCTTCCAGTGACGATATGCTTACCATCAGGAGAGTAAGCTACCGGCCAGATTCGATCCATGTGTCCCTGGATTGCGAACATCACTTGCCCCGTTGCAACATCCCAAACCGTGGCCGTTTTGTCGTCACAGACAACAATACGCCGGCCATCCGGAGAGCAGGCTAAGGAGGTGTTTCCGACTGTGCTTCCCTTCAGAGAGACCTTCGCTCGTGCAGTGACGGCATCCCAGATCCTGGCCGTTTTGTCGTCGCTTCCAGTGACGATGCGCTTGCTATCAGGAGAGAACGCCACGGCCTCAACATTATTTGTATGGCCCGCGAGAGTAAGTGTCTCCTGTCCGGTTCTGGCGTCCCAAACCTTTGCTGTTCTATCATCGCTTCCAGTGACAATGAGTTTTCCATCGGGGGAGTAAGCTACCGAGACGATATCGCTTGTATGTCCCTTAAGGGTGAATGTTTCCCGTCCGGTTGCAGCATCCCAGATCCTTGCCAATCTATCTTGGCCAGCACTGACGACATGTTTGCCATCGGGAGAAAACGCGACGGACATGACAGGTCTTCCATGTCCCTTGAAACTGAGCGTCTCTCGTCCGGTTGCAGCATCCCAGACCTGAGCCAGGCCGCTGAGGCTTCCAGTGACGATATGTTTGCCATCAGGAGAGAATGCGACGGATTGGACCATGCCTAAGTGTCCCTTGGTGGCGCATGTCTCCAGGCCCGTTGTAGCATCCCAGATCTTAGCTGTATCGCCATAGCTTCCTGTGACGATACGTTTGCCGTCCGGAGAGTATGCCACGGAGGAGATAAAGCGTGTATGTCCCTTGAGAGTGAGCATCTCTTGACCGGTTATGGAGTCCCAGATCTTAGCCGTGTTGTCATAATTGGTGACGATACGTTTGCCATCGGGAGAGAATGCCACGGAGGAGAGTTGACCTTTACCTCCTTTGATGGTGAGCATCTCTTGGCCAGTAGCGGCATCCCAGACCTTCGCGGTGTTGTCATAACTTCCGGTAACGATACGTTTGCCATCGTCAGAGTACGCTACCCAGGTAACCCCGGAAGTGTGTCCTTTAAGAGTCAACAGATCAAGGTGAGCAAGACGATTCCAATAGCCCCATTCGAAGCTACGATATTTGCTCTGTTGCGTATCTGCCAAAAGATCGTTGACGTCACTGATATCGTATATCTCCCAATCGCGCTGAATGAGGTTCATGCGGGCTATGTAGGAGATGCGCTCCGCGTTATCGGTCTGTGCCTGCGCTTTGATGGTGGCCTTATGGGCGATGTCTTCGTTGTGATTGGCACGACGGGCTTGAAGGAAACCATAGGTAGCCAGCCCTGCGAGAGCGACGAGAACCGTGCTGCTCAGAGCCAGAGCACGCACCAAGCCCTGCCGATAGGCGGTGCGTTGCCGCCTTAACTCGGCGTCCGGCATGTGTGTACGAACCCAGTTACGATCAAAGACGTGCTCATATATCCGGTTGCGAACCTTCAGTTCTCCCCGTTCGACACGGGTGACCCCGGAGAGCTTTAGTACGCTCGTTAGCACGTTTGTCTCGTCGTCTGCAACGCGTGCATTCTGTCGCACCTTCGTGTAGAGATCCAATAGGGCGGTCAGGTCCACCTCGCTGCGTAACAGACGGCTACGTACGAACTGGAGGTTGTCGTCGCTCTCTCGGGCCTTGTGCGCCAGGAACAGATCCGCGCACAGTCGGTCCACATCCTCCTCCCGCAGAGCCGCAGAGTCCTCCGCTACGGATCGGCACAGACGCTGGGTGAGGTAGGGATGCCCTCCCGTCCAGTGCAGTACCCGGTTCAGCAAGCCGTGCCCATCTCGACCTGTGACGCTGATCCCCACGGACAGAGGTACGGCATCTTCCTGCGTGAAGTCGGTCAGCTCGATTCGACGACCGATGTTGAAGGGCGTCATTGCGGTGTCCTGGATCAGGTCGCTGGGCGTCGCTACGCCGAGCAGGCAGAAGGTCAGCCGCTCGTACTGCGGCTCCTGGGCGCGCCGGTTGTAGCACTCCCGGATCGCCGCGAAGAACTCGTCGGTGGAGAACGGCAGCGAACGCACGATGTCGATCTCGTCCACGAACACGGTTATCTGACGAGAAGCGTTGTTGAGGGCGACATCGCGAATCGCCGCCATCCAGCGCTGCAGCGGCCCCAGACGCTTGTGAGCCTGCCAGTAGTCGTCCAGTTCGTCTTCGGGCGCAGATGGCGCCCCAACTGTTCCAGCAGGCCGAAGTACCACTGCTCGACCGTGAGGTTCTGGCCGAGAGCCGTGAGATCCAGGACCGCGACGGCAAGGCCCTCCTCGCGCAGTTGACCGGCGACACGCACCATCAGGGAAGATTTGCCCATCTGTCGGGAGGTGAGCACATAGCAGAACTGCCCTGCTCGCAGTCCTGCCAGCAGATTGTGATCCGCCTGCCGGGTGACGTAGGAGGGAGCATCGCCGGGCAGAGTGCCGCCGGGGATGAAGAATGGCTTATTGCCGGAAACGGACAGATCAGGGTTGTTCATAGTAGGCTCCTCGTAAGGTAGCGGGTGTAGAGTCGGCAGCGTGGGCGGATGTGGGCCGGTGTATCGCCCACCAGGACACCTGCGCTGCGGAGACGGTAGAAACTTTCGGACGACGGACAGCCCTGGCCGCGTAACAGACGCCGAACGGCTTCCATCAGGGCGCTGTCCTGCTTGAGCGCGAGCAGCATTCGTTCCAGATGGTCGCCGAAAATGCCATCGTCGCGCTCGGCCTGCCCCTCGACCGCAGCAATGTCCAGACCACGCCGCTTCATCTCGTACAGGGCACGTCGCACGAGGTAGGGATGGCCTCCCACAAGATCGAAGAGACGGGCGACGTCTTCTCTGTTGGTGAGTGGCATCCCATACTGTTGGTTGAGGTCAGACACCTGCTCGCGCGTCAGGTCGTCGAGCGCGACACGCGTGCCGACATTGAAGGGCGACTGGTTCAGGTCAGTGATGAAGAGGTGTGCCTCGGTCGCATACGCCATCACCATCGTTAGGCGACCGAACGGCCCCTTCGGATCGAAGGTGCGCTCGTTGTACCAGGCACGAAACAGTCCGAACACGTCGTTGTGATAGGCGTAAGGGAAGAGGCGGTCCACCTCGTCCAGTCCCCAGACGAGCGGGGTTTCCGCTCTGTTCAGCGCCTCACGTCGCAGAAACCGTTCAAAGTTGGCGCTCGGAGCACGTTCCGGGTTCCAGGTCTGCCGGGGAGAGACGTCCAGTTCCAATTGATCGGAGATCAACTGCGCCAGCGCCAGAAAGAAGGTCTCCGCCGTCTCGAATTCTGCCGCTGCCAGCTTCTGCAGGTCGGTGAGGATCAGGCGTGCGCCCGCCTGGCGGGCCTGATCGAGACCGCGCACCAGCAGGCTGGTCTTGCCGATCTGCCGGGGGCCTTTCACCAGCACAATGCTGTCGCCTCGGGCAATGGCGGCGCGGAACTCTCCGTCTGCAGGGCGCGGGATGTAGAAAGGCGACTTCAGCGGAACCGCTCCCCCCACCGGCTCATAGCCTGCAAAGTCCGGCAGCAACTCTACGGCAACGTGCGTCGGTCGCTCTTGCAATCGTTGAAAGAGCGCAGTCATTTCGGCGGGAGGAGCCAATCTGCCGTTCCGGTAGAGATAGTCGCGATAGTGCAGATAGATATTCATCGCTTCCAGGCGCTCTCCGCCTTCTGTAAGCGCCTCCATCAGTTGATGCCAGGCTGTTTCGAGCTTCGGCATCTCGATCACCAACCGGCGCAGGTAGCGTGCCGCTGCCGTGTAGTTACCCGCCAAAACCGCCTCTGCGGCAAGCTGCCGCAGCGCATTCACGTAGAGGTCGCGATACTTCTCCCGCTGCCTGACGACCCAGGATTCACTCCAGCCCTCCAGCAGGGGGCCTCTGTAGAGCGCTACGGCCTGCTTCATCGAGGCCCCATCGCCCTGAATAACGGCCTGCTCGAAGGCAATCGCGTCTACAAAGGCACCGTCTGTGCGAAAGACAACCGCCCCATGCGTCGTTTCAATGCGTTTGCTTTCGTCCGCAAGCGTTTGCCGCAACTGGCGGATGCTTTGGCGCAGGCTGGCAAGCGCCTTTTCGATCTCCCCATCTACTACCGCCTGTTCCGTCCAGAATGCCTGTGCAAGGGAAGTGGCTCGGAGTGTCTGACCATGGTGCAACGCCAGGAAGGCCAGAAGCGATTCCCCGGAACGCAGGCGCAGTCCCGACAACGGTTCGCCGTTGTGCAGCGCTTCAAACGCGCCTAAGAGCCGAATGGTCAGCATGCCCACATCTGTATTTGAATGGGTTATCGCAGGCGGCACCAACATAATCGCTCCTTTAGGTCGTTCCCTATCTCTGTTTTCAGTATAAGCGAAATCGGAGCGGTTTGCGTCTCCAGTCACAGTTTGGTCATGGGTTTCTTTGATTTTCTTTCCCTATTGCACTTCCGCACAGCAAACAGAGTCAATGGGCAACGTGCCCGCGAAGGCGGTCACTCGGCCGAAGGCCCCAAGCGAAGGACTTCAGTCCATTGCGTAGGCTCGGAGGATGGCAGGTACGCTGCGAAACAGGTTGGATGTGATAGGTAATTCTGCGGGAGGGTATCAAAACAGAGGGGAGGAATGAACGCAGGATGTGCGGAAAGAGCGGAAAAGTCCGCGTGGCTGATTTGAAAATAGGCCGATAGGAGATTTCCCATGAACATTGCCGTTCCCGCGCTTTTCGTAATGACCATGCTGGCTGTGGCGAGCGGCGCGGTCGCTCAGGAGAAGGTGGATGCCACGACGCTGAACGGCAAGGTGTTGTTCGGTTATCAGGGCTGGTTTCGGGCGCCCGGCGATGGCTCCACGGTCGGCTGGAGCCACTGGTCGCGCGGCGCTCCTCCGTCCGCCGACAATATCACCGTCGATCTCTATCCTGATTTGAGCGAGTTCGATGTCAAGGATCTCGCGCCCATTCCTTGCGAGACCATCGGCACGAAGCCCGCCTACCTCTTCTCTTCCTTCAACAAGAATGTCGTGATGAAGCATTTCGAGTGGATGAAGCAGTACAGACTCGACGGCGTGTTGGTGCAGCGCTTCGTCAGCGACATCCCCGGCAGTCGGGCACAGGGCGATGGCGTGTTGAAGAACATCCTCGCTGCCGCAGAAAAGACCGGCAGAACCTTCGCCATCGAATACGACATCAGTGGCGCACATGCCGACACGGTAGCGGGCATTCTGCAGAGAGACTGGAACTACCTCGTCAACGATCTGCATGTCACCGCAAGCCTGTGCTATCTGCACGACCACGATAAGCCGGTCGTCTCTGTGTGGGGGATGGGCCTGAACGACCGCAGCCATCCTCCTGCCGATACCGTTGCTGCCCTCGACATTATCCACTGGTTTCAGAACACGGCGAAGACCACCTATATCGGCGGAACGCCCTCTTACTGGCTCGGCCTGAATCGCGACGCGAATCCGGATCCTGCCTGGAAGGCGGTATATCAGGCGATGGATGTAATCCAGCCTTGGAGCGTTGGCCGCTATAGCGATCTTGCCGGGGTGGATCGCTGGAAGACGGAGCAACTCGTTCCCGATCTGGCGGCCACCAAGGAGCATCATCAGCTCTACATGCCGGTCATCTTTCCCGGCTTCTCCTGGCACAATCTGAATCCCAACTCCCCGCAAAACCAGATCCCACGCCTGAAGGGGGAGTTCCTGTGGCGGCAGGCGGTCAATGCCCGCGCCGCAGGCGCACGTATGCTTAAGATCGCCATGTTCGACGAGGTAAACGAAGGCACCGCCATGTTCAAGGCTGCCGCCCGCCGCACCGATGCACCGGATCAGGGCTTTTGGCTGACCCTGGACGCCGACGGCGCCAACCTACCGAGCGACTGGTACCTGCGACTCGCCGGCAGAATCACTCAGGCCTTCCATGGGGAGGCGCTTCTCTCTGCCACCCTGCCCACGATTCCGAGGAGATAATCGATTTTCTTTCCCGGCAATTCATTGCCGGGAAAGTGCGATCCAATGGCGCCTGCCTGGGGAGTTGTTACCATATTAAAGCTTCCGGTGCTAGGGCAAACAGAGGATTCGGATACAGGCCAGTTCCGTGTTGCCGCTGCATCTCCTTCCATACGGAAGGATGAGCCATAATTTTAATCGCGTTGATAAGTTGATCAAGGTCCACTTGAATGGCCCCTTCATCTCGGTGCCATACATAATTTTTCAGATGAACGGAGTAAGAATGAGCAGCGGCCTTTCGGGCGTCAACGAGATAATCGCGTTGATTTAACTTAAGCACATGAATAGTATACTTCGCTCGCTGGTAAGGGATTGAGCCGGGATTGCCCTGCTCTACAAACCAGAAAGTGTCTTTGAGATCCAAGATCATAAAATCAAGCGGATTTTCGCTCCGTGGATCGATAAGAACAGGCTTACCATCCGTCGGAGGCAGAATAGCATCGTCTTTTTGCCGAGTAACATCGGTCTGGTGTCCGCTTGCAGCAGAATGTACAGCGAATCGGGCATTTTTCGGGCCGTTGCAAGGGCCGCAAGCATAGAGATAGTTCATCCATGCGAACACGGCTTCAGGGTAAAGAGACTTGGGCATGATATGTTCGACTTCATCGGCTGCCGAATCTTCGCAATACATACAGCGGCGTGCCCCTGCACACATGGTGGTCAAGACAGCTTTGACCGTGTCAAACGTGCGATTGCCGGGGCGGTTTTGCGACTTAAATTGATTCTCCGCAGCAGTGACACGATCTGGGTAGGTCGGCAACGCGTTGATTGCTGCCTGAAGCGTATCAAGCTTAGTCTGCGTCACTGTCGGTAAGGGATTATTGGCGATACCGATCATAGGGTGGAATTCGCCTCTTCCAGCAGGGTGTTTGCCGTCGTTGGCAGGGT
This sequence comes from Chthonomonadaceae bacterium, assembly GCA_043762265.1. Lineage (GTDB taxonomy): Bacteria > Armatimonadota > Chthonomonadetes > Chthonomonadales > Chthonomonadaceae > JANXLO01. Next base: position 6,951 of record JAYUMV010000111.1, read on the forward strand.
GTCTCTTAGTTGTTGCCGTTCCTGAAGTTCTGGCATCGTAAGTTTTCTGCGGAGTTCCTCGACGTTCAGTCCCGCGAGTTTATGGAGGCGTCGATAGGATTCCTTAGAACGCGTCATTGCCTCCCCAAAAAGTTCCGTTCCATACGCTTCTAGGATATTGCCATAAAGCAACCTTTGTAATTCTATGCCGGTGATCATCCTGCCTTCCTCGTCCGTTCCCGGCGTTGGAAGCCGATAGACGGTTCCAACAGTAGACGCCTGGCAGACAAAGGGGCTGTGACTCGTGACGATGAACTGCATGTAAGGAAAATGTTCACGAAACCAGAGCCCTATTTGCCGCTGCCAGGTCGGGTGGAGGTGGACATCGATCTCATCGATCAGGACAACTCCTGGCAAATTGATTCTGGTTCGATCAGAGGGATCGAAAACTCGTTCGGGACCATAGGTCAAGGCAAGCTGCCTTATTAATTCGAATGTCATGCTGAGGATGGATCGATAGCCGTCGCTCAGGTCCTCAAGAAGCACAACGCTTCCATTGCCATCCATAAACTGAACCCCACGTGAGGACACTTGCCATAATCTTGTATTATTCGGCAGAAATCCATCCTGATTCACAAATTCCCTGATCGCGTCGAGCAAGTCTCCATCTGGATCTCGCTCAAGTTTTTTGAACTGGAGCGATTCTAACCATCTCAAACTTTCAGCGAGTGCGATATTTTCACGAAAGAGTGAAACGTGACGACCACTAATAGGCTTGTCTTCCTGTAATCGCTCTTCTTCCCTTGTACCTCCTGTGAAGCGACGAAAAGGGCCATAGGATACGGAAAACCATCCAGACTTCTGCTGCCAGCGTGGGTCGTGAAAATTGCGAAAACCACTTCTGCCGTCTACGGCCACATTCACGAGTTGGACATTCGGTCCTACGGGCAACGCGACACTGGCTCTCCAGCGCTCGTGAATAGGTCTGACTTCTCTACCAATCCATCGATCATAGGTCTTGTTGGCCAACAGATCGACTTGAATACTAGCGTCTGAGGTCATGGAACGCACGTAGGTCTTCCAACTCTGTTGAAGCGCTTCCCCTTCGGGAGCGCCGATCAAAGCAAGCGCAATGGACCGCAAGACAGAGGTCTTGCCCGCTCCATTGTCTCCAATCATTACATGCCAGCCACGAGCCTGTTCGGGCTCGATTTCCCAGGTGAGTGTTGAGATTGACCGAACATTTAGAATGTCTACGCGTGTAATATACATTGCATTTCCTCGGAACGAATTCTTGGTGCCGAAACCTGGATTCTTCCGCAAATAAATTATGTCAAAAACAGAGCTAAGGAGGACAACAGTCACGCCAATCGAAAGCACAAAACCCGTGTTGGAGTTCACTGTGCGCTTTCGATTATCCTGCCTGTGCTCGCCAACACCCTCTACTATCAAGGAGAGGGTGCCGCCTCGCGCCCACTCTAAGCGGAGTGCGTCGAACTAGCGCGCCAGTCCCAAAACGACGCGGGACTGGGAGCCGCACTCAACAATCTGACTCTGGTCGATATGGATGCCGGTAACGATGCGACGGCGCTCTTACGCTTCGAAGAGGCGCTGGGCATTCTCAAACCAGCAGGGAGCTCTTCCCTGAGCCCTGCTCTGGTTGACCGGGACGGCAGGTTGTTATGTGGGACCTATGGGAGGCTCAGGCGGTCAGGCCACGATAGGTCCACTCATAACGGCCTCCGCTGGTTCGGAACGCGCTGTCCAGTACGGCCCCTTTGGATTGCCACTCCTCTACCAGAGGTCCGCATAGACCGCTGACCACCAGGGGCGCGTAGTCCGCGTCTTCTTTGTGGAGATCCATCATCGTGAAGCGATCCTCATGGCGGGAGAGCCCGTAACTGCTAACGCCCTCCGCAATGAACGCGGCAAACGTTTGTGCAGAGTCGAAGAGTTCGGATTCCAGGGTGGGGGTCGCGTGTACCGTCGCGTTGAAGAGAAGCGTATTCTCCGTGTTATGGACGCGCAGGAGGGTGCCGTCTGCCTGGTGTTCGATGACGGCATCGACATAGGGATGGGGCGCGGAGAAACCCAGAGTCGTAAACCAAGCCCCGAATGCGGAGTTTGTCTGCCGCTCGGTCACATAGACAGCTGGTTTGCCATCTCCGTACAGGTTGTCTATCACAGCATAGCGTGGGGCGCAACTCACGCTATTGAGGCCGGCTACTGTCGGCAGCGGCGCGACCGTGATATTCCGCAGATCCAGCATACAGAAGGAGACGACGCCATAGCCGCGAATGATATGTGGGGCGAGCCAGGGGGCAGGCAGATAGGTGTTCAGCGCTTCCGGAGACATGCGGAAGTTGAACAAAAACCTCGCGGCCAGGGTGGCGCGTACCGCCGGTAGAACAGACATTTCCCAACCCTCCTTGCGGCGACAGCACCGCACAAAACCCGATCAGAAAATCAATCTTGCCAAAGCCGCTTCTTCGAAGAACCGATCAAAACCATTATGACAGCGGCCTTCCTCCATGTCAATCGGTGCATTCCCAATTCCCCCCATGTGTCTTGTCCTATTGCGGCCATAGGGAGGGATTCAGATTTCACCTGTTCGGCTCCAAAAATCCTACTCTGTTGTTCCAATCCTCGTCGCCATAGCGTTGCCAATGAGCGAGCAGAGCCAGAACCAGTCTTCCGAAATCGCTGCTGCGAATGGAAGCGACATCTACGAAGACAACGCCTGCGTGCGCCTCCCCATCTGCCGCCATCTCAGCCAACAGAGCAGGAATGGTACTCACATCGTATGTGACTAAGGTCAGTCCCGCTGCTGAAGCTGTTCTCAACAAATGCCCGTCTTCCTGCCCCCGGAACGCACCGTTCTGCCAGCGATAGACGCTCTGCACGCTTATCTTCGAGTTCTTGAGGGCAAGTTGTTCGGCAACAACGAACGAGATGTTCTCATCCAGCAAGTAGGATATCATCAGGCAATCGCCTCCGCATCCTGCGTGACCATGACCTCCTGACGCTCCAACTGCGGGAGTTTGCGTTTGAGAGTATTAAAATTCTGTGAGCGTACCTCCGTAATGATGAGGTCAATCTCCTGCGGAAACGCCTCATAATAGTGAAAGGCTGCCTGTACTTTCCAGGTCGGTAAGTCGAAATGTGCGGCGGTATTTGCCACGTCCATCTCATAATCTTGCGCTGTCAGAATAATCTTCCACACCCGCAACCCCCCAGCCAAACATGCCTGGCGCTGCCCGCTGAACGTTCGGAACTCAATCTCGGCAAACTCACTCACACGCCGCGCCTCTTCAAAGAGAGACGCCCCCAAGTCGCTGACGGAGCGTCCTGCCCGACGTGCAGACGCTTTGAGCCACTCCGCCGTCTCTTCCGGCAATCGCATCGTTACAGTTTGAGACATGCCGCACTCCTCGCTGATAGGCAGTTTTACACAATGTACACAAGCTATTCACTTTTGTCAAGGTCGGATCATGCCCCTTGTGACTGTTCAGCGACATGGGAACCGGCTTCGACGAAGACAGTTGGGGTGGCAGGAACATTTTTGAGAATGGCGCCAGAAGCCTTTCGAAACTATCCTGGAGTGGCCTTACGCGGTGTTTCTTCAGGGGCTTGTTCCCACTGGACGATCTTGAGGTCGTAGACGCAGATGGCGTAGAGGACGGGGACGAGCAGCAGGGTGATGAAGGTCGCAAGGCACAGGCCGCCGATCTGCGCATAACAGAGCGGCTCCCAGAGTGGGCCGCCGTGGAGGGCGAGTGGGAAGAGAGCGATCACGGTCGCGCCGACCGTGATCAGAATCGGGCGCAGGCGCTGCAAGCCTGCGTCGAGCAGAGACTTCTCGAAATCCTCGCCAGCCGCATGCGCCTCCTCGATAAAGTCGAACAGCACGATGATATGGCTGACGATTACGCCCACCAGGCTCACGATCCCCAGAAACGCCATGAACCCGAACGGCTGACCCATGACGCTCAGCCCGATCAGCGATCCTACCATCCCATATGGGACCGCGGCGAACACGATAAACGGTTTGACGGCGTTCTTGAACTGGAAGGTCAGCGCCAGATAGATCAGGACGATCGAGATCAGCAAAACGTTCGCGAGCTGTGCGAAGCCCTTCACCTGCTCCTCTTTCTCTCCGCCGATCTCCAGTCGATACCCGACCGGCAGCGACTTCGTGAACGCGTCCAGATCTCCCTGCACCGCGCCGGAGACCTCGGAGGGCAGACGCCCCTCCACCGGAAAACAGGAGATCGTAATGGTGCGATACTGGTTGCGGCGGCGCACGACCAGGGGCTCCAGCGCCGGTACGAAGCGCGCGACCTGTTTGATGGGAACACGTTCGTTGCCTTGGCGGGAGTAGACGTAGAGGTCGCCGACGTTCTGAATCTGCGCGCGCTCTTCCGGACGCAGCCGCGCTACGATGGGGATCTGTTTGTCGTTCTCACGCAGGACGCTGACCTGCTGCCCGCTCAGCCCCGTGGCGGCGGCGACCGCCACGTCCAGATTGGTCACGCCTGCGAGGTTCGCGCGATCCGGATCGGTCTCGATCTTGATCCGAAAGCCCGGCGATCCCCAGTCGTCGCGCACACGCGCCGTGAGCGGATTCTTGCGAAAGATCGCCTTGACCTGCTCTGCCAGCGCTTTCAGGGTGTCGATATCCTCCCCGGAGATTCGCACCGATACCGGAATGCCGACCGGCTTGCCCGTCTCCAGTTTGCGGACATCCGCCCGTGCGCCTGTCAACTGCGCGGAGAGCGCCTCCTGAATCGGCCCGACCAGGCGCACCGTGTCATGCTTGTCCCGTACCTGGATCACCAACTGCGCGTAGTTCGACTGCTGCTGCTCCGGCGAGATCGAGAACCAGAAGCGCGGCCCGCCCTGCCCGACAAAGGCCGTGACGGAGACCAGCGGATTCGGCCCGCCGTGCTGCTTCGCATCGTTTTGCGCCACCTCCCGCACGATCCTCTCGGCTGCCGCCGCCGTCCGGTTGGTTGCGCTGAGAGGCGCGTCCTCCGCCAGGAAGATGTCCACGGTGGAAAGATACTGGAGATCGGTGGGAAAGAACGCCTGCTTGAGACGGAAGAAAATCACGCCGCCCAGCACGAGAAACAGCAGGGAACCTGCGAACACGCCCTTACGATGCTCGATACACCACTTTCCAACCCGGTAGTAGAGGGCAGGAAAGCCGCGATGCTTGCGCTCCTCCAATGACTTCTCCTGCACCGGACGCAGAATGTAGGTCGAGAGCAGTGGCAGAAACGTCATGGACATGATGCGCGAGGCGACGAGAGAGCAGGTCAGTACCACCGGCAGACTGTAGATGAAGCGCCCGGTATTGCCTTTGAGTGTGAGGAAGGGCAGATAGGCCACGATGTTCGTGATGGTCGCGAAGAGAATGGCGGTCGCGAGCTTGGTAGGGCCGAGCCAGGCCGCGACCTCCGAGGGCTGTCCCGCCGCCAACTCGCGCTTGATCGCATCTCCTGCGACGACAGGATCGTCTACGAGCAGGCCCAGCGCGATGATCAAGGAGGCGACGGAGACCTGCTGGAGGTCGATCCCCAGCGCCGACATGAAGCCGAACGTCATCGCCAGGGTAATCGGAATGCTGAGCGCCATCAGCAGCGCGGAGCGCCACTCCCAGAACCCGATCAGGGAGACGATCACGACGAGCACGACGGCTTCGAGCAGGCTGTTCATGAAGAGGTGAACGTTCTCGCTGACCTGGAGCGGTTGGTCGGAGGTGCGGGCGAAGATCAGGTCGGGCGGCAGCTCTTTGCGCGCGTTGGCGAGCGCGGTGTCCACTCCCGTGCTGAAAGCGCTGATCTTGCTGCCGGTGCGCATCTCGATCGCCAGCGTCACCGCCCGCGCACGCCTCCAATGGCCCTCACTATCGCGGGAATAGTAGTCGTTCAGAGCGCGGGGCGGGTCCTGATAGCTGCGGACGATGTCCGCGAAGTCGCGCAGATAGACCGGGGCGCCACTGGTCGAGCCCGCGACGGTGACCGTGTCGAGATCTTTCTCGCTCTTGAACTCACCCGAGGGATCGATTCGAAGCGTACGGCCCTGCACCTCGATCTGCCCGCCAGGCGCCGTGATGTTGCGCGCGGCCAGGATGTCCGTGATCTGACTCGGCTGCAAGCCGGATGCGGCCAGCCGCGCTTGGGAGTAGTAGAGAAACACGTTTTCCGGCAGGATGCCCGTTCGGGAGACTTTGGAGACCTGATCCACGGTCTTTACCGCCTTCGTGATGCGGTCTGTGGCGTCGTCCAGCTCTCGATAGGTGTACTTGTCTCCTGCCACCGTCGCGAGTCTTGTCTGCGTGGTGTCCAGAGCGCGAATCACGACGGGCGCCCAGGCGTCCGGATGCAGTGAGGAGAGCTGCAGCGTCTCCAGCAGGTAACGTCGGGCCGCCTCCAGCAACTGCGCGTCCGTCTGCGTCGAAAGCCCGTCCATCGCGACAAAGCCTGGCTGATCGAGCACCTGCAGGCCATGCGCGATGCCGCGCGCCTCAAAGGAGTTGGCGAGCAGACGAAACGGCTTGACGACAAGATCGGAGCTGATCGTGTCAGGAAAGACCACCACGATGCTGAACTGCTGCGCGGAAGCCTGATCCTCATGTGCCTGCCGTGCCGCTGCCAGCGCCTGCTGCACCGCCTGCGCGTGCAGCGCTACCTCCTGATCGGAGACTTTCGGGCTGGCGACCGTCAGCATCAGGGCGGCGGTATCGCCGAAATCCTTGACGAACTGAATGGGACCTGCGCCCTGCGGCAGATCCTGAATGCTCTGCAGCTTCTCGTTGACATCGTCGAACTCTTTGGCGGTATCCACGCTGCTGTACTCGTCCAGCGACACATAGACGAACGCGACGTTGGCGCGCGAGACCGATTCGATCTTCGTGACGCGCGCGTTCTTAGCAACGGCCTCTTCGACGCGGCGCGTGACCAACTGCTCGACCTTCTCGGCGCTCGCGCCAGGCCAGGGGACGATCACCAGCGACTGCTGTACAGGGATTTCGGGATCTTTGCGCTGCGGCATGCTGCGATAGCTGAAGAGCCCCCAAAGGAACGTGCCGATCAGCAGCACCCACGCGATCTGTCGGTTCCGGACAAAGTAGCGGGCCGTGTTGTGGGGCGGCGCGATCGTCTCCGCATCACTCTTGTGTTCCAAGGTCGCCTTCCTCTGAGGTGCCAGTGATACGGACGGTTTCGCCGTCGCGCACGAGGTTGACGCCGGTCGTAACGACCTGCGCTCCCGGCGCAATACCCTGAATTGCCACCTGGTTGCCGGAGATGCTCCCGACCTGGACCGTGCGCAGATGCACGACCGTCTTCTCGCCCTCTTTGCTGACGATCATGACGGCATAGCCCGCCGCCGATCCGGGGGCGTGAATCAGCGCTGCGACGGGAATCGTCACGCCTCCGCCGTATGCCCGCGCGCTGTTTTTGCTGCTGTCGGGCAGATCCAGCGTGGCGATCATCCCGACTTTGAGCTGCTGGTCAGGGTTGGAGACCGTCACGTCCACATTGAAAACGCGTGTGCGGGGATCGGCGGAGGGGGCGATGTTGGTGACGGTGCCGAGCAGGGGCGTCCGGGGCAGCACATCCACCCGGATCTGCGTCTGCTGTCCCTTCCGCAGGGTAGTCACCTGGGTGTCCGGTACGCCGAAGACGACCTTCATGCGAGAGACATCCGCAAGCCGGAACGCGACGGTCCCCGGTCCGACCAGCGTGCCGATTTCGACCTGTCGCGCCAGCACGGTACCGGTGATCGGCGCGGTTACGGCCGTATTGCCCAGTGGAATGCGTGTTCCCTTCAACTGCGCGTTCGCGCCCTGCTCGCCTGCCTGCGCGGACTGCAGTTGCGCCCCGGCGGTCCGTACGCCGGACTGCGCCGATGCGACGCGGGCCTGCGCTTCGGAGATCTGTGAACTCCGGGCCTTATCCTGCGCCTGCGCCTGCGCGATGCGGGTTTCAGCGGCGGTGCGCTGGGTCTGTGCCTGGGCGATCCGGTTCTGCGCCACCTGGATCTGCGCGGCCGCCTCCTGCACCTTCGCCTGCGCCTGCCGCACCTGCGTCACCGCCTGCTGCCGTTTCGCCTGTCCGCCCTCATAGGCCGCGCGCGCGGCGTCGTAATCGGTTTTGGTCAAGCTCTCGGTTTTGTAGAGCGCGTCTGCGCGGTCGAAATCCTGATGGGCGCGTGTCAGCGCTGCCTGCGCCTCGTCCACGCCTGCCTGCGCCTGCCCCACGGCGGCCTGCGCTTCATTGCGCTGCTGCCGGGCCACCTGAGTTGCGATGCGCGCGGCCTCGATTTGCTCTTCCGCCTGCTTGCTGGCCGCCTGTGCCTCCGCGATCTGCGCCGCGCTCGCCTCCTGCCCTGCACGCGCTTCCCGCAGGGCCGCCTGCGCCAAATCTAGAGAGGCCCGCGACTGCGCCTGTCCGCCCTGCGCTTGCGCGACTCCTGCCTGCGCCTGCGCCTGCTGTGCCTCGGCCTGCTGCACGCGCGCGGTATAGTCGCTGACACGGATCTGCGCGAGCGTCGTGCCTGCCTGCACGGTATCCCCTTCCTGGACCAGCCGCCTCCTGCCGTCCAGACCGGGCACCTGCAGGATCTGTTCGATGTAGCCACCCTCCTGAAAAGAGACATCTACCTGACGGTTCGCCGTCACACTGCCAGTATAGCGTGACCGGTTCTGCTGCGCGGTGTCGTCCGCCTGCGCGATAGCGACGCCCACCGGCGAAACAGGACTGCGCGGGGCAGCCGGAGGATGGCACCCCGCCGCAAGAGAGACTACGGGCGCCGCCAGGAGCAGCCGCGATAGGAAGCGAGGAATCATTCTTCTCCTGAGGCGCGGCGCAGTTCGGCCTGCGCGGTGAGCGCGGCAAGATCGGCATCGCGCACCTGCCGGTCGGCGTCTGTCAACGCCGCCTGTGCCTGCAGCACATCTTTGAGAAGCGTCGCCTTGACCTGATACTGGTTGAGCGTGACCCGCAGTCGCTCCCGCGCTGCCCTCTGTGCGGCCTGTGCGGCGCGCTGCTGCTGCCGCGCCTGGCGTTCCTGCCGAATGCGATTATCGACATCCAATTGCGCGCCCGCCTGCGCCTCCTGCAGGGCGAGTTGCGCCTGCTTGACAGCATCGGTCTTCTCCGCGATGTCGTGCCGACGTTTGCCCCACTCGAACGGCTGCCAGGAGAGCTGAAAGCCGATTGTCCAGAGATGGTCTGGCAGACCGTTGATACTGCCACCGAGCGCAGCGTAGTTCGTGGCGAGGCTGACGTCTGGGAGATAACTTAACTGCGTGTTGCGCCGATCCAGCTCCGCCTGCCGAATCTGGAGGGCGGAGCGGCGCAGGTCCGGTCGATTCCTGGCCGCCTGCGCCTGCAGTCTGTCCCGGTCGCTTTCCACAGGCACAACCTCCGTAGCCGGGGCCACCTGAAACGGCGTCTGTACGTCGCGACCTAGCAGGATATTCATTTGTTCTTTGTACTGCGCCAGGGTGTCCAGTTGTAGGGAGAGGGTCGTCTCCTGGGCTGCCGCACGCGCCTGCACCTCCAGCAGATCCGCCCGCAGCGCCGCCTGCTGCACGACTTGGTCCGTCACGGTCCGTTCCAACTCGTGCAGCGCCTGCAGGTTGGCATTGGTCGCCTTTACAGCCTCCTGGGTTTGCAGCAGTCCGAAATAGACTTGCCGTACATTCGAAGCGATCGTCTGGCGTTGCTGCCGCTCCTGTTCCTCTGCGAGGTTCCTACCGATCTCCTGGAGACGGATTCCGACGCGGATACGCGGAATCTGGGTGAGGGGCTGCGCGAGAGAAAGATCGTAGAGCGCAGTGAAGCGGTTGCCGCTGACGATATCGGTATCTTGAGAAGGGACCAGCGATCCGTTGACCGTGCCTAAGATGCCTTTGGAAAAGTGTGCGTTCACCTTATCCAACAGATACCCGCCCTGAGCGAGCACGTTAAGTTGCGGCAACAGGCTGGTACGGGCCTCCGCGATCTTATGTCCAGCCTGGTCTATCTGCAGCCGCGCGATGCCGATCTGGCGATTGTTGCGCTGCGCGATCTCGAGCGCGTCGCGAAGCGTCAGTGTCGGAACCGACATTACGCCGGGATTTCCCTGCGCTCCGCAACAGAGTGCGGCGCTTAGCAGACACAGGGGCATAATTCCGACTATCATCCTCTTTCTGAAGAAGATCGTTCGCATGGTGATCGAGGTTTCCTCCAGAACAGGGAGGGATGCGATAGACGGCATCCTACCGACGCAGACAGAGATATTCACGATGAGGAACGACCAGAGCAGGCAACCCTGAAGATTGTTCGCCCGATAACGTGGTAGACAAAGTAGTAATACGAACGACAACGAAAAGTATCACCCATAACTAAAGAGCGATCTGGAAAGCGCTGTGACATCGTGTTTAGCATCGGGAGGATTGGCGACGACACAGAGCAAATTACTCGATGTGAGAGATTATTCTGATGTCTGCAAAGTTTGCAAAACAGAGTGTGACGAAATTGACGGCGACGGCTTCGACACCGCAAGGGGAGCTTCAGAAGCATCTGAAGGCGCTGGGGCTCGACTCGGTGGCGGCTTACCGGGTGTGGTGCCGGGAGCAGGGTTTTGGGAGCGCGCTCGACAAACCCTGGCAGGAGCGGTGGCGGGAGGCACAGCGGGCGGAGAAACTCGCTGAGGAAGTCCAGCCGACGCCTCCCCTGTCCTCACCTCCCTCGGCGCACAGAGAGGCAACACCTACATCTCTGCGCTGCTCTCGCTTGCGCACCATTATAAGGTGTGGCTACGCACCCCCGACGACTGGCGTCCTGCCACCCACAATGCGCATCGGCAGTTCAGCGCGCTGGCCCGCCATATGCTCGCCTACTACTCCCTTCCCTCCTTTTTCGATTCCGCCTGGTTTGAAGGCGAGACTGTGGAAGCGCGCAGACACCAGGCGTGGTTTCGGCACATCGGCATCGGTAAAAATATTCGCACCGCCGGTCTGCCGATCCCCCTCACCAGTCGGGCAGCGCATCTCTTTCTGCAAGCGCCCGCAGATCTCTCCATCGATGCGGCGCTGCGTTGGGGACAGGCTCAGGCGATCGGCGCGGAGACACGTCTGTGCCGCGCCCTGGTCGCTACCCGACTCGGAACTCCTCAGGAGGACGAAGAGTTCTGGGCGAGCGTGCTGCACTTCTTCGTCAACAATCCCATGCTCGATCCCGATCAGATCGGCCCCATCGTCGATTTTCTCCACGATCGCCGATTTGTCGTGCAGACGGTCGTGGGACCGCTCGGAGCGCCGATTCAGGGGATTCCGGAACCGATGTTTGCCATGAAAGGGCGCACGGTGCAGGCGCTGCTGCGGCGCGTGGAGGAGTGGCATCGCGAACTGCATCGGGAGAAAAAGAGAGCGCAACTGGAGTGGGAGCCGCGCCTGGACATCTCTCCCTTCGACTATATGGAACACGATCACGAGGAGAAGCCGATCCTGCACTGGACCATTCACGAACTCACCACGCGCCTGGAACTTCAGGAGGAGGGCAAGGCGATGCGCCACTGTGTCGCGTCGTACGATAACTCCTGCGCCAATGGCAACACCTCCATCTGGTCGCTGCGGGTGCGACCGGCGCAGGAAGAGACCGCAAGACGCGTGATGACCGTGGAGGTGCAGAACAACCGACGGGCGATCGTGCAGGCACGTGGGCGATGCAACAAGACCTCCACCTCGCGTCAAGCCGGTTTCTGGCTCAAACAGGCGCCCCTTCTCTTAAAGATGTGGGCGGCACAAGAGAAGATGACTGTTGCGTCTCACCTGTGAGGAGCGTCAACGTTCCCCGCGAGAGGAATGCGGGCGATGGAATGAATTCCTTCGCTAGAGGCCTTCGACCGAGTGACCGCCTTCGCGGGCGCCTTTCCTGTCACTCGTCCATTGGATTGAAGTGGGTGAGGCGATGATCAGCGTTCCCCGCGTGAGGAGGCGATTCTGCCTTGCCAGACGCCGAGGGTGCCGAGGAGGAGAAAGGCCATGAGGGTCAGGAGCAGGGTGTATATTAGCGATTCGTGCTGGTGGCCTTCCTGCACAGAGGCGTAGAGCGCGAGGGGCAGGGTCTGGGTGCGGCCGGGGATCGAACCGGCGACCATGAGAGTCGCGCCGAACTCCCCGAGGGCGCGCGCAAAACCGAGCGAGAGCGCCGCGAGCAGGCCGCGATAGGCGAGGGGAATAGTGACGTGCCGCCAGAGCGCAAATTCGCTTGCGCCAAGAGTGCGTCCGGCCTCCAACAACTCTTTCTCGACGGAGGCGAAGGCGGCGGTCGCCGTGCGCACGAAGAGGGGAAACGCCATGACGCCCGCGGCGATGGCCGCGCCCTGCCAGGTGAAGAGCAGGCGCAGCCCTGCGGAATCGTTCAGCCAGCGTCCGAAAGCCGTTCCGTGGCCCAGCAGCAGCAGCAGGCCGTAGCCGATGACGGTGGGAGGCAGAACCAGGGGCAGTGTAAAGAGCGTCTCGACCAGCGATTTGCCGCGAAACCAACGCCCCTGTCCGAGCCACCAGGCGGCGAGCAGACCGAACGGCAGCATGAAGACGGTCGCGAGGCAGGCGATCTGGAGCGACAGCCAGAGCGGGGAGAGGTCCGTCGGCGACTCGGTCGGCATTACCGCTTGCCGGGCGGCGTAAAGCCGTGGCGCGCCAGGATCTTACGCGCCTCGCCGCCGTGCAAAAACTTCACGAAACTCTCCGCCGCCGAGCGGTTCGGCGCGTTCGAGACGACCGCCGCCGGATAGACGATCGGATCGTGGTCCTTGCCCGGTATCGCTTCCGCCGCTATTCGCACTCTGTCCGCATCGTGCATGGCGTCGGTCTTGAACACGATGCCCGCTTCCGTATCGCCGTTGGCGACATAGGTGAGCGTCTGGCGGACATTCTGCCCGTACGCCGCTTTGATCTTGACGATCTCCCAGAGACCGCGTTTGGTCAGTGTCTCTTGAGCGTATCGGCCCGAAGGCACCGATGCGGGATCGGAGAGGGCGACGCGGCGTGTACGGGGCGACGCCAGATCGTTCCAGGCATGCACCCGCCCGCCTTTCGGCGCAATAAGGACGAGGCGATTGCCTGCGAAGTCGATGCGACTGCGCGTCTCGATATGCTTTTCCTTCTGCAGCGCATCCATCTCCACGGGAGAGGCCGAGCAGAAGACGTCGGCAGGCGCTCCCTGCAAAATCTGCTGTTGGAGCAGTCCCGAGGCCGCGAAGTTGAACCGCACGGTGGTGCGCGGATGCTGTTGCGTGTAGGCCGCGCCGACCTCGTTGAGCGCATCAGTCAGCGAAGAGGCGGCCGATACCAGTATCTCGTCCGCCTGCGCGCCTCGGGCGGTCAAGAGCAGCGCCATGCACAGCATCGCCCAGATTTTCAATCTCATGCACGTAACCTTTCCGGAAGAAGGATCATGGTTGCCCAACTCTTTGCCAAAATGGAAAATAGACAGACCGCCCTGACGGAGGTTGCGGATCTGCATGGCCCGGTAGACGCGATGATTCGCGGCATCTACACCGGGCGCCTCGCCTGGACGGCCCGACGGACGGCCTATCAGGAGAAGGTGCGCTGCGCCTATGCGACGGTCAAGGACGATCCTTATGCGAGCGCGGCCCTGCATCGTCTGCTGAACTACGCTCTGCAGCGGACCGACTGGCCCGGCATCGAACTCGTGATACCGTCGCTCGGCCCGCAGCCCGGCAACACCTTCCTGGACGGCCTGCTGATGGTCGCCCTGCGGCATACGCACTGGCAGCAGGCCCCGGAACTCTGGCAGCCCACAATCGGCTCCCCGCGCCGACAGTTCAGCGCCTTCCTGCGACATCTCTTCCCCGGCTACCTCGTCCCCGAATTTCTCGATGCAGCCTGGTTCGAGGGCTTCACGGCGCAGGGCGAAAAGCATCGCGACTGGTTCCTGCATATCCGGCGCGGCCATAACCTTCGTACGACCGATCTCCCCGTTCCTCTCACCAGCAGAGCTGTGCACCACTTTCTGTTGGCGCCGGAGAACGCTTCCATCGTCGGTGCAATGCGCTGGGGACAGACGCTCGCGCTCGGCGGAGACGAATCCCTGGCGCGTGCCATCGCCGAATCACGCTTCTCCTCTATTCTACCGGACGAACCGTTCTGGCACACCGTTCTCCAGTTCTTTGTCCACAATTCCGGGTTGCAGACGGAGCGAATCGGGCCTCTGGTGGACTATCTTTACAACCGCAAATTCGGAGAAGCCGCTGACTTCAGCGATGCGCCGGAACCCGATTTCTCCCTCAAAGGCCGCACGCTGCCTGTCTTGCAGAAGCGCATGGAGGAGTGGCACGAACGGCTCGCCAAAGAGGTGAAACAGCGCGGGAAGTCCTGGAAGCCTTCCGGTGTCGCGCCCTTCCATCTTCTGGACCGCGACCCCTACGGTGCGACCAATGACTGGACCATCCAGGAACTCACGACCCACAAGCTGCTTCAGGAGGAAGGGAATGAGATGCGCAACTGCGTCCGCATCTATACAGACTGGTGTTCGGAGGGAAAGACCTCGATCTGGTCGCTGCGGGTGCGCTCCCTCCACGATTCGCGTCCGCGCACGCTACTGACCATCGAAGTGAATAACGCCCGCCGCGCCATCGTCCAGGTGCGTGCCCGGTGCGACAAACTTCTCTCTTCCGGAAACCCATCTCCACGCATGAGAATGGCCGAAGAGATTCTCCGTCGCTGGGCCGCAGAATCCCATCTCACCATCGCCTGCACTCTCTGATGCTAGTCTTCGCGCTTAACCGGGCGGCCTCACCATTTTTTCAGATAGGTTTTGGTAGGAACTGAGCCGCGATCTCTTTCGGAAATCGAATGGGTTTGAAGTCGGCTTTAGAGACAAGCATCTGGAGGGTTTCGCCCTCGGCCAGTTTCACTTCTCCATGCCAGACTTCATACTGGATACGCAGCAGACTGCGCCGGATCTCGATGATGCGGGTATGAACCTCGACCTCATCTTCGTAGTGGGCGGGCTGCAGGTAGCGGACGCGCAGTTCCAGGACCGGGAGGAGCATGCCATCGCGTTCTATCTGGCCGTAGTCGATGCCGCGCAGGCGGCAGAACTCGCTTCGCGAGGCTTCGAACCAGATTGCATAGTTGGCATGATGCACCACACCCATCTGATCGGTCTCCGCATACCGCACCCGTGTCCGCCAGACCACCGTCTCTGCCGCTTGTTCTATCATACTGCTCTTACCCTTCCTGCCCTTCCTGAGTAAGCCATCGGCGGAGGCGACCGAGCAGCGAGGTTTTGGCCGGGGATTCGTCTCCAGTACCAGCCATCGCTGCTGTCCACTCCAACCTTCGAGACGCAGTGTCTCTTTTAAGAGAAATTCGGTACTGCCTCGAATCATCCGTTTGACCACGCTCAGCGCCTGTTCCTGCTCGGACTGGGAGACGGAATGTACCTGCTCACAGTAGTAAAGCAGGGTGGGCGCGCCGATTCGGATCAATGCTGTAAGGGCATCGGCACTGAGCTTTGGGTGGGTCTGTAGCATTGCCAGACGCTTTACAGCGCGGCCATCTCCGATTTTGCCCAGAGCGATGACGGCGGCCCGCTGGACACTCAGGGTCTTGTCTGATAGAGCGTTCAGCAGAGGGCCGACCGCTTCTGGCGCTCGCATCGTGCCCAGCGCGGAGGCCGCATTCCGGCGTACTTGCCAACTGGAATCCTGCAGCGCGTCGAGGAGGGGAAGGAGCGCGTCATGGTCGGCCTTCTTGCGCAATCCCCGTGCCGCCTTTTTCCGAGTGCCAATATTCTCCGACTGCAGATCCAGGATGCGCTGCGCCGTCTTCTTGCGAGAAGCCATGGGCGACCCTCCGTCTACCGAAACAGGTTGCGTTTCCCGATCGTTGACAATGATAGCATAGGCGAGGCATCGGGTCAATTCCCGTCTACGATTTCGGTAGGGCCTGACCATTGGAGCAGGGCAGGAACTGCCCATTTGAACGACCCATATAAGTAGACGGATGTTACGCACTCCGGGAAACTTCTGCTATTCAACGTGCGTAGATTATGTTATACTGAGTGTGAAATCTATTCTCCCCGTAGTACTCCGAGAACGATTTCCGCCCGGCACCCGCCCTGCAAGGAGATTCCGATGCGACGAGACCGTGAGCGACGCGACAACGCCGACGAATTTGGCGGCGACCGCGACAAAAATAGTGACCTTCCTCAGAATGGCGACCCCGCTGTCGCCTCCGAAATGCAGCTTCGCGCCCTCTGGCTCCTTGATGAAATTATTCGCATGACGCCCCGCAACGATGGGCGTCTTGGCTACCTTACTGCGCTGCGCGAACAGATCGAGACCGACGAGGCCATGATGGACGAGGCCAAGAAAGTCATCGCCGAGTTCGAAGACGCTTATGCCAAATTGACCTCGCCTGCTAACAGCATCGGAGTGTTCCTTGGCAAAGTCGAGCCCGAAAAGAAGCCCAAACCGCGCCGCCGGTTTGGAATGCCGGTCGATCAGGAGCCGGAGAAACCCGCCCAGACCGTACGCATCGCCCTCGGTGACAAAGAGTATATCGCGAACGTCGATCCCAAACTGGAAAACCCCGAGTTCAAGGTCGGAACCCAGGTCAAAGTCAACGAGGCGTTCGCCGTCATTGGCGATCTCGGTTTCTCGCTCGAAGGCCCCATCGTCAAGATTTCCGAGGTGCTGGAGAATGGGCGCCTGCGCGTCTCGATGGATGCCCAGGGCATGTCGTCCCGCGTGGTCTATCGCGGCGAACCGCTGACGGACGAGACCCTGAAGCCCGGCAGCGAAGTCCGCATGGAGCCAAACTTCAAATGCGCCCTGGAACACTTTGCCGCCAAAGAGGCGATGGACTTCTACCTCGAAGAGGTGCCGATCCTGCCCTGGAGCAAGATCGGAGGCCAGGAGGAGGCGATCGGGGTCATCAAAGACGCCATCGAACTGCCCCTGCTGCACCCGGAACTCTTCGCGCGGTTCGGCAAGCGTCCGCTGAAAGGCATCCTGCTCTACGGCCCTCCCGGCTGCGGCAAGACCCTCATCGGCAAGGCGACCGCCTACAACCTGACTCAGGAGTACCGCGAGCGCACCGGGCTGGATGTCAAAGAGTACTTCATGTACATCAATGGCCCCAAGATCCTGAACATGTGGCTCGGAGAGTCGGAGCGCATGGTGCGCGACATCTTCGCGCAAGCGCGTGAGAAGTCGCGCGAAGGCAATCTGGTCTTCATCTTCATTGATGAGGCCGAATCCCTGCTGCGCACCCGGTCTTCCGGGCGCTACATGAACATCTCCAATACGCTCGTGCCGCAGTTCTGCGCCGAGATGGACGGTCTGGTCAGTCTGGAAAACGTGGTCGTCATGCTGACTTCCAACCGGCCCGACTACATCGACCCGGCCATTCTGCGCCCGGAGCGAATCGACCGCAAGGTGAAGATCGTCCGTCCGGACCGCAAGGCGTCCCGCGACATCTATAAGATCTACCTGTCGGATGTGCCGCTCGATCCCACTCTGATCCGGGATCACAAAGGCAACGAGTGCAGCGCTCTGGACGAACTGCTCGACGCCGCGACGGAGTACACCTTCCACCGGGGCGACGACACCGAGTTCCTGGAGGTCTATCTGCGCAACGGCAGCACCGAGATCCTGCACTGGAAAGACCTGCTCTCCGGCGCCCTGATCAAGTCGGTTGTGGAGCGCGCCAAGGACTTCGCCATCAAGCGCAGCATCGAGAAGCGGTCCGACATCGAAGGCATCAGCATCGACGACCTGAAACAGGCGGTGCGGGTCGAGTTCAAAGAGAACGAGATCTTCCCAAAAGGCGACTCGATCGAAGACTGGCTGAAACTGCTCGACTACGAGCCGGACAACGTCGCGACCGTGAAACCCGTCAAATCCAAAAAGCAAGCGGCTCCACGCCGCAGCGTGATCTAAACCCCTACGCTGGCCCTCCCCGCTTTTGGGGAGGGCAGAGAGTGATCTCTCCATGAGAATAAGACAGGCTAACAAAAAGTAAGGGTGCCCGCTTCAGCGGGCCTTCGGTGCGAAGCACCTCTAGCGCAGGGCTTTAGCCCGGCGGATATAACACAATGACACGGTTATTTGGGATTGAAACCGAATATGGGATCGTCGTGGATGGGCTGGGAGCGAACGACTGGATTGCGGAGAGCATCGCAGTTGTTCGCGCCCATCCCGGTAAGGCGGTCGGCGGCTGGAACTATCGCGGCGAAGATCCGCGCCGCGATATGCGGGGCTTCACGGTGCACGCGCTCTCCACCAACCCCGACGATGCTCAGTTCGACACGCCGGGCACCCACCCGATGAGTCGGGAAGAGGAGCGCAGCGACCGGGTGCTCACGAACGGTGCACGCTGGTACAACGACCACGGCCATCCCGAGTATGCCACCCCCGAATGCCGCAGCCTGCGCGACCTCGTCGCGCACGACAAGGCCGGGGAGCGGATCGCACTGGCCTCGGCGCAAAAGCGGGCGGAGCAGCGCGGGCTCGACGTGACGCTCTACAAGAACAACACCGACTTTCATGGCGCGAGCTATGGGACGCACGAAGGCTATCTGACGCGGCGCGATGTGCCGACCGAGACGCTGATCCAGACCCTGCTGCCCTTCTTCGCCACCCGCCAGATCTATGCCGGGGCGGGCAAGTGCGGCATCGAGAACGACGGCTCCGCGCCCTCGGCCACCACCTTCCAACTCTCGCAGCGCGCCGACTACTTTAGCGTCGAGGCGAGTGTGGACACGCTGCACAACCGTCCGTTGGTCAATACCCGCGACGAGCCGCACGCCGCGCCCCGCAAATACCGCCGCCTGCATGTGATCTGCGGGGACGCCAACATGAGCGAGTACACGACCGCGCTGAAAGTCGGCACGACCAGTCTCGTCCTCTCGCTGCTGGAAGAGGGATTGACCGCGCCGGTGAAGCTTCTGGATCCGGTGCGGGCCGTGAAGAAGGTCTCGCGGGACCGGACGTTGAAAACTCTTTTGGAGCGGCAGGGCGGGCCGGCGCTCACTCCCATCGAGGTGCAGCGGATCTATCTGGACGAGGCGGAGCGACGCTTGCGCGGACGCGATGCCGATACCGACTGGACGCTGACCGAATGGGCGACCGTGCTCGAAGCCCTGGAGACCGATCCCATGCAGTTGGCCGATCGCCTGGACTGGGTTGCCAAGTTCCAACTGCTCGACGCCTTCCGAGAAGAGGAAGGTCTGCAGTGGAACGACAGCTATATGCAGAGCCTCGATCTGGCCTACCACAATATCGATCCTGATCAGGGGCTCTACTATGGACTGGAGCAGACGGGAGCGATGCGCCGCATTGTCACCGACGCCCATGTGCAGGCTGCGATGACGTGTCCCCCAGCGGATACGCGCGCCTTTCTGCGCGGGATGTTCGTAGAGAAGTTCGGCAGCGCCGTGCGCAGTATCGGCTGGAATGGGGTCGCGTTCAAGCACAACGGGACCGATCTTCTGTTCGATATGAATACGCTTGTCGAAGAGAACGTGCGCGTTCTCAACACGGAGTTCGGTTCGCTGGAGACGCTGGACACGGTGGTAGAGGCGATTCAGCGTCGCCCGAGCGACTGGGTTTGATGTATCGTAGATCACGCAACCAAGGAGCAACGACCATGATCTTCCAAGGAGAAGAGCGACGCCAGATGCCGACCACGCCCGCCGATCCGCTGCGCAAAAGCAGTGATGGCGACGGACCCGGCAAGCCCGATGTCCAGCGGCCCGATACCAGCGATCTGCTCAAACGCATGAAGCGGGTCGATCCGGACGCCGCCCGCCGCTACCGCCAGCGCAGCGGCCAATAATCGCAGAGTACGCCTCTTAAGAGGCGATGGAGTGACAATATGATTGAGGTTGTGGGTGATTTGTGGAGCCTGCTCGAAAAGAGCAGGCATCCTCTGACACGACCCGAAGCTACCGCTATGCCTGCCCGACCCTACGACAGCCCTGCGGGCAAAGGGGTCGGAGCGGGAGCGGGCGTCGTGGATACGCATGGCACGACGGTCATCGCGGTCAAGTACGACAAGGGCGTGATCAACGTCGGTGACCGGCGCGCGACGGCGAACTTCGCCGTCATGTTCGACAAGTCCGAAAAGGTTCTGCCGATCGACGACTATACGCTGCTCGCCATCTCCGGCTCGTTCGCACGCGCCATGGAAGCGGTGCGTTATCTGCGCACGACGTTCAAACTGTTCGAGCGCACGTACCTGCAATCGATGAGCCTGGACGGCAAACTGGCCGAACTGGCGAAGGTGGTGCGGGCCGGGATTCCGGACGCCATGCAGGGCATCGGCGGCTTCATCCCGATCCTAACGACCTTCGACCGTGAGAGCAATGAAGGCCGCATCTTCTTCTACGACGGCATGGGCGCACGCTTCGAAAGCGCGGAGTTCGGCGCGGCGGGCAGCGGCTCTATGCAGATCCGAGGCGTGTTCGACTACATCGTCAAGACCAAGAAGCCCTTCCACTCCATGAACCGGGCCGAGGCGTTGAAGGAGGCTCTGCTGCTCCTCGACATCGCCGCAGATCTCGACGCCGCGACCGGAGGCTGGGCCAAGGTGCTGCCGCTGGCGACCACCATCACCGTGAACGGGATCGAAGACGTGCCGGAAGAGGAGTTGCGTCGGATCGTCGCCGAGATCGATCGCGAGGGCGGCGAGAAAATCGCCCCCCGACGCTAATAGCGAATAGAGAGCAAATTTATGTACAGTCCTTTTGACTTCAATGAGGCGATGGGCCACCGCAAGGATTTCGTCGAAGAGGCGCTCCGACCGGGCAGCCCCGCCGTCGGGATCGCGTACGAAGGCGGGATCGCCCTGCTTTCGGTACAGCGCAGCCAGCGCAAAATCTACGAGATCTACGACCGGCAGATGTTCTCCGCCATCGGTCGGCAGGCCGACATCGAGAACATTCGTCTGGCCTCCATTCAGATGATGCACCAGGAGGGCTTCGAGCGCAGTCCGGACGATGTCTCCGTGCAGCGTCTGGTCGGCTTCTCCCTCAGTCCTGCTTTGAAAAAGGCGTTTGGGGAGCAGTTCGCGTCCCCGTTCGTCATTCGCGCGCTCTTTGCCGAGCTCGGGCGTCAACCGGGCGCCGACAACTTCTTCACCCTAAACTACGATGGCGAGTTCCGTCGGCACCTGGGCGTCGCGGTCGTGGCCGGGACGGCAGGCGCGGAAGACGCGATGCTGGAGAAGATCGGCGAGCCGAATCCGGGGCTTTCCCGCGAAGAGGCGCTGCACAAGGCGCTCTCCGCCTGGTCGGTCGGAGCGCGGGAGGCGATCAAGCGCAAACTGGCCATCGGTGGCCGCGACGACGGTGACGACTACAATCCGCTGCGCGACATCGACGAGTCGGAAGCCGACTCCGTCTTCCTCAAGGACGAACTGAAACATGGCAAACTGGAGGTCGGCCTGCTGGAAAGACGCGGCGCGCGCGACAGCCGTTTCCGCCTGCTCTCCTCCGACGAACTCGACAAGCTGGTCCAGGATCATATCTGACATCCGCAAGGATCGAGGAGGCATAGAAAAAGCCGAAGCGATGTCGCTTCGGCTTTTTTCACAACGCTTGTGTTTTGCGTTACGCCCGTTTGGCCTTGCGTCGGCGCAGGATCAGGGTCGCGCCTCCCGACGAAAGCAGTGCCAGGCCCATAAAAACCGCGTTGGGTTCCGGTGTTGCCGCCGGGCCAACGCCTCCTCCGCCCCCGCCACCGTTTCCGCCACCGCCGCCGGGCGGAATGACGACAACCGTCCCCCCGCCACCGTTTCCACCCGAGCCACCGGAGAGCGCGGCAACCCCGCCGAGCGCTCCAAGTGCGCCGAGGATAGGCGCTGCGTTAGCAAAACTGCTGACCGTATGCACGGCAGCGGCCGTTGCGGCAGCAGGAGTAATGAACGCCGGGGTGACCGGGATCTCCGTCGGCGCTGCCAACTCCGGTATAGGAACAAAGCCGGTGTAGGGTTCGCCGACGCGCATTTCGGGCGACGGGATGGGCGAGGGCGCAGGGGGCGCTCCCATCGGCTCATCGGGCTGAAAGTCGAGTGCGGTCTCTGGCTGACCCGCTTCCGGGGCGCGGCGATACGCGCCGCGCACGGCGGTGGGATGGGTCGTGCGTAATGGGTTGCCGCAGACGCGGACCAGGGCGGGCGTACCGTCCGGCATCCGATAGATCGCAGTGCCTTTGCGCAGGCGACGTACCTTGAAACCGATCTTTTCGCCAGAGTGGACATAGTGTACTTCGTAGATATGATCCTCACTCAAAGTACTGAGACGCATCTTGGAGAACGAACTGCGCACCATCTCCGGGGACATATTGTAAAGACGCGCATAGCGCTCTGCCACCAGCTTGTCGGTCTGGACCTGGCGGTTGAGTGCGGCGACGCTGGGAGCAGGCTGATGCAGGAAAGCGCCAGGCGGCATAGTCGTATCTGCATGGGCGACGTGGGCGCTGGCGGCGAGACCGGCGCATGTGGCAAAAAATAGGGCACGAGAAAGATTTGTGGTAGCCATGGTGTTGCGCTCCGAATGTCCTTAGGAAATGTCTCTGTAGCCCCGAACGCGCTTGCATCGTGCTCTCTCATAGTGGAGGAGAAGCGACTTCGTCGGGTGCCCATAACTTGATGATAAATGGGATAGGAGGGGGACAGTAGTAACCGTGCTGGAGACCGCAACAATAGGCTGAGGCCTGAACACTCTATCGAACCCGGCTCTTATGCAATAGTCGGATCGACCGCAGGAAATGTTCCTTAGATTGTTCGGCAGCGGATCTGGCCTTTGAGAAGGAACGAAAGGGGGACGCGCCGAAGTAGAATCCCATATAATACGGCTGTCTCCAGGGAGAACGGCAGTTAAACGGAATCGAGGCCAAATTGCATGGAAAGACGTATCTACGGGATTGAGACGGAATTTGGTTGTATGGTGCGGGATCCCTCGGTTGGAACGGCGGAAGAGGTCGTCGAGCGCGTCAAGGACCATGCTTTCTACGATCGCAAACTGGGTGTGATCGACTTGCATGCCCGCGACTACGCGTTTGAACCGGCAAGAGCGGGCGGATTTCTGAAAAACGGCGGGCGTCTTTACATCGATGCCGTCGGCAGCCACGAGGAGTATGCGACAGCGGAGTGCTGCGATCTGCTGGATCTGGTGCGCCACGACCGCGCGGGACGCATGCTCCTGGCGCAGATCCTGACCGAACTCGAACTAGACGATGCGGTCAGCTTCCACAACAACAGCATCGACCATTTCGGCGGTCACACTTTCGGCTGCCATGAGAACTATCTGGTGCAGATCGAAGACCGCTTCTTCACCGATGCGCTCTCTTATCTCCTGCCCTTCCTGGTCACCCGGCAGATCTACGCGGGGATCGGGCGTGTCGGCGGGCACCGTCTGGCCCGCCCCAGCAGCAAGAACAACATCATGACCCTTGGCGAGCACGAGGTAGACTATGTCTGGGTCTCCAACTTCTACGGCGTAGAGATCGACAACACGGTCGATTTTCAGCTTTCCCAGCGCGCCGACCATATCGTCAAAACGATCTCCAGTAGGGTCCGTTTCAACCGCGCCATCATCAACCCGAAATGGGACTCGTACTACTCCTACAGCAACCTGCACCGCCTGCACATCCTGTTCGGAGAGAGCAACATGAGCGAGTATGCCGCGATGCTCAAGGTTGGCACGACCAGTCTGGTTCTGGACCTGATCGAAGAGGGCACGGTTCCCAACGATGTCGAAGTCGCCGATCCGCTGGAGACGCTCCGCTCCGTCTCCCGCGACCCGACCATGAAATGGCTGGTTCGGATGCGCAACGGCAAGACGATCTCCGCCATCGACCTCCAGCGCCGCTATCTGGACGCCGCAAAGACCTACCTGGGCCGCCGCGACGCCCAGACCGACATGGTCTTGAAGGAGTGGGAGCGCACTCTCGACGATCTGGAACGCGACCCTCTCAGCACCGCCGACCGCCTCGACTGGTCCGCCAAGAAAGTCCTCTATCAGCAGTACATCGATGAGACGGGTGTCTCCTGGAAAGACGATATTCTCCAGAGCCTCGACCTCGAATACCACAACATAAGCCCGAACGTCGGCCTATTCTACGGCCTCGAAGCCGCCGGAGCCATGCAGCGCCTCGTCACCGATGCCGAAGTCGAAGAGGCTATCACCACGCCGCCGCAAAACACCCGCGCCCTGGGTCGCGGCTACATCGTTAACCAACTCCTCAACAAACCCGGCACCCGCTACGTCATCGATTGGGACGCCGTCTACATCGAACGCAACCGCCAACTCGACCTCAAAAACCCTTTTAACACCTACGAAAAAGAAGCTGTCCGCTTCCTGAAGGGCGTATAAGGAGAACAAAATCATGCCACATCCACGCTATCCCGGCAATGAACTTGGCCGGACAGGTTCAGATCGAACTTCAGAGCCGCTACTATCGCTCCCACGGCGAGGCCGCCGAGAACTCTGGGGCGATGACCAACGGGACCGGGCGAACGGTCGCCGAACTTCTGACCAGGGCTGCTCAGGCGGAAGAGGGAACGCAAGCAGCAAGAGCGAGCGGCGCGGGACCAGCGTGAGCTCAAAGAGAGGGCAGAGCACGAGCGCAAACGCGGCGTCTATCTGGCCGGCCTCGTGTCACGCCTTCCGGAACTGTGGCAAAGAGTGCGTGCCTTCGCGGAGGAACAAAAGGCGGTCTCCTACGACAAAGCTTGCACCTTGCTGGTCGATATACGCGATGCCTCTGTCCTCTCCGGGCGCCGACCGGAATTCGACGCCGAGTTCGCGCGGTTCCTGGAACAAAACGCCCGCCGCACGGCTCTGGTTCGCAAACTGCAAGAGGTCGGACTGATCTCCTAGCCACAACCCAGGCAGGAACCAAGGCTTGGATGCCGAATACTACCTCCATGCGTGTCTTGTCTAAAAACGGGAGGTGTGCCATGGTTTCCAAGGATGAAGACGATTACTCTAATGGCTATGATGGGAATGGCGCTGACGCTTCGTATTGAAGCTCAGGAGCTCCAGGGGGCCTCCTCCGCCTTGCAGCAGATGGCCGCACAGAAGCCTCCTGCACCCAAAGTGCCTCCCAAGACGCAAAACCCGACGGAGGTCTTCCGGCATGAACTGGAAGCATTTCGGGACAAAGCGACTGCCCTGCCTCCGCAGGAAGCGGCGCGTGGCTGGTTGGCGCTCCTAGATCGGTATAGCGTCACCATCAAGGCGGCCAACGCCGCGGCCAGTGACGGAAACCAGACGGAGGGGCTGGCACCGCTCTCTTTTCAGGAGGTTCTGGCGGCCTTGCCGCCCCCCACTGCCTGGAATGCCCTGACCGCAGAGATACAGGCCCGTCAACCGATGGCTGCAAAGCGAACGATCCGAGATCTCAGTCTGCTGCTCCTCAGCCATATCCTTCAGAACGACCCGGCAGCCCAGTGGAAAGATCTGGACGCTTTGCAAACGCTGTTCCCCAAAGTCAAGGAGGACGAGAGAGCGGAACTGGCGCAGACCATAATGGGCCTCTCGGAATCGCTGACGAAGCAGTCCGGGGATCCGGTGCGCATCGTTCAGGGAATAGAACTGCATCTTGCCATCCAGCAGGTTGGCGATCAGAACGGTCCCTCCAGGGAAAATATGCGGCTTCCCGATCTGGTCACTCTGCTCGGCCCACAAAAGGCGGAGAGCCTTCTTCGTCGTGTCCTTGTCACCTCCCGGGAAATGGTTGAGATTCCCGTGGGCGACGTCACCCGCAGACTGGCGCAGAAACTCGCGCTGGAACTAGCTGCCAAAGTCAAGGTTCCTCAATGGAAGTTGGCCGAGTCGCTGTATGCGAACGAACTTTATGAGGCTCTTGAAAAGCGGTTCGTCAAACCCGCGAAAGCCGGTACGACGGCGAATATCGCCCGTGCGGTGGTACGCAAACAGGACGACTGGAGTATATCGCTGCGGTCGCCCTGGCGGAGACCGGAAAGAAAGCCGAAGCGGCCGCCCTGCTGGAAGCGCTGCTGATGAAGAGAGGCGGCTTCGATCCCGGCTACGAGCGGCTTCTGGCGCTCCAGGGACAGGACATCCTGCCGTTCCTGGACACCCTCTTCCTGCACAACCGTTTCGAGGAGCGACCGCTGATCTGGAACGCGATCATTTTACAACGCGCAGGACGTCTGGAGGAGGCGGAAAAAACGATCCGAGAAGCCATCGCCATCGATCCCTCGGACGGCGAAGAGGGCCACGGAGACCGTATGCGGGCGTACACCGTCCTCGCCGATATTCGAGAAGCGCGGGGCGATCATGCGCAGGCCACGCTCTACTGGGAGGCGGTCAATTCCATACGCATCAGCGAACACGCCGACGATCTGCTGCAGGCCGGGCTTGTCACACGCGCCGTCAAGTTGTACCAGGAAGCGCTGACCCACTTCGCGGACGCCTACTGCATTCAATCCCGGCTGGCGATTCAGATGATGGAGAGCGGCAACCTCAAAGAGGCGGAGGAACACTACCGCCGCGCCTACGAACTGATGCCGACCAGTTTTGGACGCATGGAAAGCCACTGCTTCGGATGTGAAGGGGTGTTTCGCGGCAAGGCCGCCGAGAACATCGCGGAAAATGTCTTTCTGGAACTGATGAAGAAGACGCCCAACAAGCCGCAAGTACACTATCTGTTGGGCTACCTGCGCGACGAACAGGAGCGCTATGCGGAGGCGCTGGTCCACTATCGCGAGGCCGTCACCCTGGACCCCGACTACATCAATGCCTGGCGACAGATACAGTCGCTTGGCGAACATTTCGCCTTGCCCCAGGCGCTTCGAAATACGGCAGGCCTGAACCGGATGCGGCTTCAGTCCGATGTAAACGTTCTTTCGGAGGTGACGGACCTGCGTGCGGTATGGGCTGCCGTTCAAACGGCCCGTACCGCGAACCCACCCCGGAAGAGAGCGCCCGTCTACCCGCTTGCCGCCAGTAAAACCGCCCTCGATAAACTCGAAGCGGACTACCGGGCCAAAACCGGGAGTGATATGGGCCTCTCGCGTAGTTGGACCATGCGCAACCGGGGCTTCGGTATGGGGTTTGCGGATGAGGAGACGGAATCGGATACCGTCCCCTTACCCGGTCAGGTCATTGCACAGCAGCAGATCGTTGCCCTCGTCTCCACGATGCTCGACAGGCAGTTCCAGCGCGCGGAAGAGGGAGCGCAATAGGGAACGGAACCCCTGCGCTCTTGAAGAGCGTCTGACCATTGCTACTTGGGGGGCAGTTTGAGGGCGAGCAGGCCCTCGCTCCAACTTGCCGAGTAGAGGATACGGTTCACAGGGTCGTATCCCATCTCGAAGGGCTCGGCGGAGAACTTCTGGGTTCCGCCCGCATAGGCGGTCCAGTGGATGCCATCCGTCTCCGGGGAAGTGAAGAACGGCTCGTTGGAGTTGGAGCAGGCGGTATAGAGAGTCTTGCCGTCTCCGCAGATGCCCATATACCAACTGTAGACCAGACCTGTTTTGACCTGCTGCCAGCTCGCGCCGTTGTCGGTGCTGCACACGGGATACTGATAGCCACCGGAGTAGAGCACGCCCGCCTTCGTGCGGTAGAGCTGGTTCCCGCCGTGGGTCATTTGCAGCCCATATACCTGGGTCCATGTGGCGCCTCCGTCGGTCGTTCGGTAGAAGCCGCCCGCCTGGGTGGTGAATAGCCAGGTGTTCTTATTGCCCTGTTTGGTTACAGGATTGTAGAGGAAGAAGATCGCCATCCCGTAACCGCGCGCCGATCCAGCAGGCGGATTATGGACGGTCCAGGTGGCGCCTCCATCGCGGCTCTCCAAAATGCCGCAGTTAACGGAATCTCGCCAGGGCGAATGGAAGCTGACCAGCACATGGTTGAAATCCGTCGGGTCGGTGGCCAGAGAGTAGAGATCCTGCGTGCCGACAGGCAGTTGCGTTGCGGCGGTAAAACCCGGTGGTAAGGTCCACGTCTTGCCGCCATCGTGCGATACCCAGAATCCCAGCGTAGAGCCCCGCACTCCATCCACGCAGTATAGATGATTGGTATGACGGGGATCAATGGCGACATGGATCGGTTCGTCGAGATTGCCGATCTTTGCCCAGGTGCCGCCGCCGTCGTCCGTCTTGTACAGTCCGCCTTTGGACACGTCGTAGGCGCAGACGCACAGATAGAGAGTGGAGGGATGCGCGGGGTCGATGGCAAGTCCCTGGCAAAAGACATGGTTGTCCGCCGTCATTGTCACTCCGGGAGGCGTGATGCGCTGCCAGGCCCCTGCGGTCAAAGAGGGCCGGTCCGCAGCCCTGGAAATCACGCTCAGGAGCAGCGCCAGCAGAATGCCCCCTCCTCTTAGACTGTAATACCGATGTCTCATAACGTCTCCGTTCCTTTCCTCGCTTGGAAACTGATACAGGCAACAACGCTTGGTTTCCTCAAGAGAGTTCCTGCGCGACAGAGAGGAATACGCCAAATTGAGACGAAATACCTTCTGAATAATATTCTTTCTGTCTAATGCCGAAAGGAAGTCGGAAGGAATCGATTGGGCGTCTGGTGAACTGGAGAGGGAGAGAGCGGCCGGGGAAGATACGGAAATCTAGTCTTGTCGCGTGGTGTCACTAACTTCGCACTTTTTGCAAAATGAGATCAGAAATGAGCATTGCCTGTCCGCTTGCATTGATCTCAAAAATCGAAAAAGTGCAAAGATAGTGGTGGTGTGAGGAGAGAAACGGTTTTGGAAGAAGCGCTCGCCTGGAAAAGATTTGTCCTCCCCGATGCGTGTGCGGCGGAGGAGGCTTTCGCTGCCCTGTGTCGCCACCTGCGCGCCCCGCTGCAGCGCTATTTGCAATCGCACTACTCTGCAAGCGGCGAGGATGCGGAAGACGCCGTTCAGGCCGCGTTCCTTAAGTTGAGCAGAGCTGGCAAAGACCATGCCTGGCCGAATGAGTACGCTGGCAGAGCGTGGTTGTACCAGACGGCAAAGACCTGTTTTCTCGATATCCAGCGCGGATACGGCCGATTGCAGCCTCTTTCCCTGGAAGACTATGACCAGTACAAGGTCCCTTCGGCAGAGCACGATTTTGTAGAGAAGTTGCAGGCTGCCATCCAGTTGGGAGAACTTTGGCACTGCGCGGATACTTTCTGGTTGGGACTGGATACGGCTCTTTCTCCCGCAACCTGCGAACGTCTGCTCCTGGTGGCGCAGATGTACTATCAGGAAGGCTTCTCCTCGACGGAGATCCCCGCGCTGCTCGGCGATCCGCCTGGAGACGAGCCGGAGATGACGAGAGAGCGGGTGCTGAAATGGGTGCGCGATCCTGG
>JAYUMV010000112.1:0-4427 GCA_043762265.1 Chthonomonadaceae bacterium
CAGTTCGTCGGGCAGATACTGTCCGTACAGCGACTGGACGAGCGCGATATTTCCAAACCGGCCTGCTCGGACGGCGCGCGCGGCGGCGTTGGCGCGATAGCCAAGTTCGTGCGCGACCTTCAGAACGCGCGCCTGGGTCTCGGGTTTGATGCGCTGCTCCGTCGCGCGGCCGTTCAGAACATGCGTCACCGTTGCCCGCGACAGTCCCATCTGAGCAGCAATGGTCGCGATAGTCGGATGGGCGGTACGCACGGAAGCCGATCTTCTGTTTTTGTGTTCCTCGGACATAGACTTTCCGGCTTCTGCGCTGACTCATACGTCGAAATGCAACGGGCGGATCGAAGCGCTATTTAGAGGCGGATGCTTTGCCAGTAGCGACGCGGATCACCGCGTCAAAGGCCGGTTTGGGCTGATCGTTGCCGTCAAATAGCAGCGGTTTGCCGTTCGCCCGCCAGGAGACACCGTCGTTGATACCCCATAGGGTGACGACTTTCACCGATTTGTGCTTCAGGAACACCTTGAAAAGACTGGCATACTGATCGGCGAGGCGCTGATTGGCGTCGTCCACCAGACCGCCCTGAGTCGTCGTCGCATTGGTGGCGATATCCGCGCCGTTATTGCGCTGGCCGCCCTGCGCGCCGTTCACGTCGAGCTCCGTGACGTGAATGGGCAGCCCCAACGTTTCCAACTCCGACAGCGTTCTATCCTCCTCTTCAAAAGTGGGTGAGGAGACACTGACATGGGTCTGCGTGCCTATGGCCATCACCGGGACTTTTTTTGCCTGCAACTCCTTGATCAGGGTGATGAGTTTCTGGCGTTTGGCCGGATTTTCCAAACCGTAGTCGTTATAGCGGAGGATCGCACCCGGATCGGCTTCGTGGGCATATTCGAAAGCTTTGGCGATGAAGTCCGGCCCGATGATCTGCTCCCAGGGCGAAATCCGCAGGGTGTTCGGGCCGTTGTCGGAGATCGCCTCGTTGACCACGTCCCAAACCTTGATCTTGCCTTTGTAGCGACCGACGACCGTCTGAATGTGCTCGCGCATCCTCTGGAGCAACTCCTCGCGTGTTGCGTGCGGCCCATTGATATCGAAGCCACCAGGTCTACGGCCACTCCGGGCTCCTCCCGGATTGGCTCCCGGTCCGGCGGCAGGCGGCGGCACCTGGGCGGGAGTTTTGGCCGCATCGGCTGACGGCGTCGAACCTGCGAACACCCAGCGAGGGGTCTGTCCATGCCAGACGAGCGTGTGGCCCACGATCAGCATACGGTTTTTCCTGCCGAATTCTACGTAGGCATCGGCCGGGCCAAAATTATAGCCATCCACTCCCTCGCGCGGATGAATGCTCTCCCATTTCAAGTCGTTTTCTGGGGAGATCTGGTTGAACTGCGCTTTTGTCAGAGCAATATCTTTCTGAACCAGTTCTGGAGGCCGAGTGCCGCTGGCTTCCCCGGTGGCCATGGTGCGATTGATAGCCACACCGACCTGAAAGTGATGTTTGTAGGCGTCTTTCAAAGTCGGGGCATCGGCGACCTGCGCCGCAGCGCCCGTGGCCACAAGCATCGCCGTGAAGGAGCCGAGAGATACGTTGCGGGTTGAGCGAGAAGTCTTCATGAGAAGATTCCTTTCTGTAGGCACTGAGGAAGTCGCGAGAGACGTTGCTATTGCGGAACAGCGCTATGCTACTACGACGTAGCACACTATACAGTATTGGGCAGTGCGATGTCAACATCATTCCTGATTTCATGCATTTCGAGCATGGAATTCCGATGAAGAGGGTATACTGTTGCTAATTCGAAATAGCGTAGGGCTTTCCACAGTAACCATGCATCCTTAAAGCCACTACGTGTCTGCTTACTGCTATTCCTTGATTCCTGGATAGCTAGTCGTCGTTATGGAGAGTGCGATGCGTTTCTTCCCTTATGGCAAAGCGGCCCTGAGCTTTCTGATCCTCTCGCTCCTCTCGGGTAGTTGGATCGGCTGGAACGCCACGATGGCGGCGAGCAGACGGACGCCGACCGGCACGCAGAAGCTCACGTTCTGGGTTTTCGCCAAGCCACACTACGAGGCTTATCGAAAGGCGCTGCCCGCCTTCGAAGCGGCGCATCCGGGCGTTCAGGTGGACATGCAGCTCGTGTCCAACGATGGCCTTGCGGCGCGGCTGCAGAACTCGTTTCTTGCCGACCTGGATGTGCCGGATATGGTCGAGATCGAAATCAGCTCGTCGGGCACTTTTTTTCGCGGCCCTCTGAAGGATGTCGGCTTCGCGGATCTGACCGACCGCATCCACCAGACGGGCCTCTGGGACAAGATGGTCCCTGCCCGCTTTGCGCCCTACACCAACCGTGGCCGCATCTTCGGTCTGCCGCACGATGTGCATCCGGTTCAACTTGCCTACCGTCGAGATCTGGTGGAAGCCGCTGGCGTCGATGTCAGCAAACTCCAGACCTGGGACGACTTCATCCGTGTCGGCCACCAACTGACGAAGCTCAATGAGCGTTACATGATCGAGCTTTCCGATAGCAGCACGGATAATGTAGAGACCTGCCTCTTCCAGCGTGGAGGCGGCTATTTCGATCCGCAGGGCAAATGCATCCTCGATAACGATATCGCCGTGCAGACGCTGTGCTGGTATGTTCCCCTCGTCGCTGGCCCGCACCGGATCGGCAACAGCCTCGGCGGTGGGCAGGTCCTCACCAAGGCGGTAGAAGACGGGTATGTGCTGTTTCTCATCGCCCCGGACTGGCGCTCGAAGAGTTTCGAACAGGATATTCCGCGCGTCTCGGGCAAGATGGCCCTGATGCCGCTTCCGGCCGTAACTCCCGGAGGAGCGCGCACAAGCACCTGGGGTGGCACCATGCTCGGGATCACCAAACGCTGCAAAAATCAGGATCTTGCGTGGCAACTGGCGATGCACCTCTACCTGGATAAGCCTCAGTTGGCCGAGCGGTTTCGCCAGACCAATATTCTGCCCGCCATGCGGGAAGCCTGGGACCAGCCCGCATTCCACGAACCGAATCCCTACTACAGCAATCAGCCGTTGGGGGACACCTACGCACGCCTGGCGCCCAGCGTGCCGTTCCAGTATAGCAGCCCCTTTATACAGACCGCAAAGGCGAAACTGGGTGCCGCGTTAGTCTCCTGTGTGCAGGAGTACAATGCCCATCCGGGTCGCGACCTGACGCCCTTCGCGCGCGAGACTCTGAAGGAGAACGCCGACGACGTGCGAAAACTGATCGCCCGCAACCCGTATTAAACGAAAATCCATCTCTCGTGGACCCTCTCTCGTCGATAATCCAGTGTCCACCCTCTTCTGTACCGGTACAAGATCACCCATGAAGAAGCCCGCCTCCGAAAAATCCCGCTCGTTCCGACGGCAGCATAAGCTCGCGCCCTATCTGTTTATCTCGCCGTTTTTTATCACGTTTCTGGTCTTCGGCTGCTATCCGATTCTCCAGAGCCTGCGGCTTTCCCTCTACGCCACGAATGGCCCGAAAAGTCATGTGTTTGTGGGCCTGAGTAACTACCAGTTCTTGATCGGGGACGCCGACTTCCGCACGGCGGTCTGGAACACCCTCGTCTACGCTTTCTGGTCGGTGTTCCTCCAACTTCCCCTGGCGCTGGGACTGGCCATGCTGCTTTCCCAGAAATGGATCAAAGCGCGCGGTCTGCTGCGGATGGCGTTCTTCTCTCCAAACCTGATGGGGCAGGCCTTTGTGGCAGTTCTGTTTGGCATCCTCTACGTGCCGCAATACGGCCTGGTCAACCGCACCCTCCATCCTCTTCTGCCCCGCCTGGTGCCTCTGGATACGAAGTGGCTGCAGAACCCGAACCTCGTCATGCCCGCGATCGTATTGGCCTCTTTGTGGATGTACGTGGGCTTCAACATGATCTATTTTCTGGCGGCGCTCCAGTCCGTGGATCAGGAACTCTACGAGGCGGCCCGCGTGGATGGAGCCAACGCCTGGCATCAGTTCCGGGCAGTGACGGTTCCGGGAATCAAACCGGTGGCGGTCTTCGTACTCGTCACCGCCACTATCGGATCGTTTCAGCTCTACGAGCTGCCCTATCTGATGCTGAACAACTCGGCAGGTCCCAAAAACTCTGGGCTTACGATCGTGATGTATCTCTACCAGCACGGATTTGTCACCGGGGACCTGGGGCTGGCCAGCGCGATCGGATGGTCGCTCGCGCTGGGCGTGCTCGTCATCAGTATGTTCCAGTTGCGCATGACCGGCGCCTATAAAGGAGAGGCCTCTTGAACCCGAAGACCGCATCCACGCTCGGTCGCGTCGCCACTCAGGCGCTGTTGATAGCGCTCGCGGCGATCGTGCTGACGCCGCTCGTCTGGTTGATCGCGGCCACGACCAAAGGCAAGAACGATCAGTTCCACTACACCTTCTTCGCGCCGACCGTGAGCGTACAGAAC
>JAYUMV010000113.1:0-17831 GCA_043762265.1 Chthonomonadaceae bacterium
CCGCTCAACGGCGCATGCACCTCGGCGTAGTTGGCGCTGGACTGTGCTGCTGCGAGATCTGCCTGTTTCTGCGCGACCGTCTGCGCAAAAGCGCGCGCGTCCTGCTGCTTGACCGCGACCTGGCCCACGCTCTCCTGCGCCTGCCTCAGTGCGCCCTGTGCCTGCTGGACTTTGGCGTCCCCCGAACTCTGCGCCTGCCGCACCAGTTCCTGTGCACCGTCCACCCGCAGTTGTGCCGCCTGCAAATCCTCTGGGCGCGCCCCAGCTTTGACCAGCGCCGCCGCCTGCTTCGCACTCTCCCAGGCCGAATTCGCGATATCGAGCGCCGTCTGCGCATCGTCTACCTGACGCGTGGCCGCAACGCCAATGCTGAGCAGTTTCTGCGTACGTTGCAGTTCAACGACCGCTCGATCTCGCGTTACCTGCGCCTGCCGTACTGCCTGATCCGCCTGCGCGATCTCCTGCGGTCGCGCTCCCGCCTGCGTTTTGCGCAGATCGGTCTGAGCGGCCTGAAGCGCGTTCTGCGCCTGCTTAACTGCGTTGCCGCGATCTAGACGCGCCGCATCGAGCGCCAGTTGAGCTACCTTGACACTGTTGCCCTGATCCGTCGCCGCCGCCCGCGCCGCCAACTGCGCTCCCTGCGCCTGCGCTTGCGAAACACTCAAAGCGGCCCGCGCACTCTGCGCCTGGGCCTGCTGCGGGCGATTGTCCAGCGTCGCGATCACCTGCCCTGCTGTCACTCGGTCGCCCTCGCGCACCCTCACCGACAATAGCCGGCCTGGCGTCGAGGGCGCGACACGAGCCACGGCCCCCTGACCGGGTGCAAGCGTGCCCTGAGCCGCGATCACGGTCTCCATCGAGCGCGTTGTCGCCGTCGCAAACTCCACCGCCGTCGGTTCCGTGCTGGCCGCATCGGCAGGCGCATCTGCCGCACCCTCCGCCGCCTTCTTCTTGCACCCGCCGAACAGCGATAGCAACAGCAACCCGCTTACCAGCACTCTCACAAATTTCGAGTTTTGCAACGCCACAGACTTCTTTCTGCCTTCTCACTGCCTTCTGATACGATGAGGCGACTGCTCCGCGCTTCACCAGGTGTGACCTAAACCTCCGTCCCCTTCCCGACACGGGAAGGGGCTGGAGGTTAGATACGCTACTTCGGCTTCTTCTCGGCCTTTTCATCGCTCTCTTTAGGGGCTGCGGCAGCTTTACCACTCAGAGCGGTGGTGAGTTCAGCCTGGATCTCTTTGGCTTCGCCCTCCGGAGTGATCTCTTCCACATCGCCGACCTTGCCGGTCATCGGGTCGATCTCGACCTCCTGGATCTTGCCTTTGGCGACGATCATAACGCCGTAGACCCATTTGCCCTCGTCCAGTTCGAAGTTCGCACAGAGGACACGGCCCGGCACTTTCCCGGTCGCGACTTTGATGGCTTCCCAGGGCGTGATTTTGCCGACCGGAGCCGGGTCCGCCTTGCCGCCCGCCGCTTTTGCGGTCTGCAGGGCCACGCCACCGAGAAGGGATGTCAGGCCGATGCCTGCCGCCAGAATACCGAGAGTACGCTTGTTCATCATCTAGTTGTGTTCTCCTTGAATATCAATCCCCAAATCGACGACAGCGGTTGCGCTGTCTCCATAATCAGTATCACAAGGTTACCTGTGAACAGATTGAGAACTCTCTGAGAGTTTTCTCAGAAAAGATGCAGTCGGCCTGTGGGTGAAAAAAGACACGGATCATAGCCTAGAGAAAGGTTCTTACGCGACAGAGAAAATTTATTACGCGACGGTAGAGGAGAAGTTCACGCGCACATGCACCCCGCTTTCGGTCTGATCCAGCCTAATCTGCCAATCGTTGGCATTGGCGATGGCTCGACAGATGGTGAGTCCCAGCCCATTGCCACCGGTGTCGGAGGCACGCGCTTCATCCGGGCGATAGAAAGGCTCGAACAGAGCGTCGGTATCGAGGCGTGTCTGAAGAGGAAAGGCGTTGAAAATTTCCAGGCAGGTTCCGCTCCCGACGGATTCTAACCGGACATCGACGCATCCCCCTGAAGTGGCATACTTGAACGCATTTTCGAGGAGGTTACGTACCAACATCTCCGCATGCTGCGGAAAAGCGAGGATCTCTTGAACAGGCGGCAGATCCGAGGAGAGCGTGAGATTGCGGCGTTGCACGAGCGGCTGCAGCTGCGTTAGAAAGCGCTGACAGATCTCCGAGAGATCAACCGATTCCCGAAGCAGAAGGTCGTGTACAGGGCGATCCAACTGGTTTAGCAGCAACAGCCCCTGAATCAGGTCCGTCAGGCGTTGAGTCTGACGAGAGGCCTCCTCCATCACCATTTTGTACTCGTCGCGGCTGCGTTCACGACTCAGCGCCACTTCCAGATGGCCCGAAAGCGCCTGCAAAGGGGTGCGCAGTTCGTGGGAGGCGGCCGCATAGAAACGTCCCTTGGCTTCCGCGGTTTTACCGATATTGGTCAGCAGATCGTTCAGCGTCCCGACCAGTTCGACCACTTCCGCGTCGTTGGAAGGCACCGTCAGCCTCCGATGCAGATTGTCTGTCTCCGCAGCGGCACGCGCCTGCTGCGAGAGGGAGAAGATCGGTGAGAGAGTCCGCCCTACCAGCCACCACGCCCCGAACCCCGAGGCCAGCACGACACAGAGGCTCAGTCCGACCAGTTTCCCGGCCTCCCGCTGCAGTTCCAGTTCCCTTTTGCGCCAGTAGGAACCGATCACGACCGTGCGCGGGCCATCGGGCAGCGTCTTGATCCTCCAGCCGTCTCCCGGTCGGTACGGCCATATCGGCGCGACGTTCTGCGATTTCCGCAGGGTGTGGCCCTCTGCATCCACCATCAGAAGAGCCAGTCCTTCCATCTTCAGACTATCGCCATTCTCCGCCACAAAGTCGTCGAATCCGGTGCCGCGTTTGTTCTCCGCCAGTTCGGTGCGTACCCGCTCTGCCGCCAGGTCCAGACTCTTTCGGGTCTCACGCGCAGCTACATAGTTCAAGTAGAAGAGGAGACCGCCCCCGACAGACAACATCAAGGTCGTCGTCAACAGCACGAAAGCGAGCGTCATACGCGCGCGCATCGAGTTGGAAAACGATCGATTAGGCCCCATCTTCCACCCCTAGCCGGAAGCCGACTCCACGTACCGTATGGATGAGCGTTGGCTTCTGACCCCGGTCGATTTTGCCGCGTAGATAGCTGATATAGACATCGAGTACGTTGTCGCTGCCGCCGAAATCGTACTGCCAGACATGTTCGAGAATCATGGAGCGTGTCAATACCCGATCCACATTCCGCATCAGATACTCCAACAGCGTGTATTCCGTCGCGGAGAGCATCACCGTTTTGCCAGCGCGAATGGCGCGGCGCGAGGCGGGATCGAGCGTCAGGTCGGCGACGCGCAGTACGGTCGGCGCTGTCACAGCACGTCGGAGCAAGGCCCGCGCCCGCGCGAGCAGTTCCGCCAGTTGGAACGGTTTGACGATATAGTCGTCCGCCCCACTGTCCAGTCCATCGACTCGATCCTGAAGTGTGTCCTTGGCGGTGATAACGAGAATGGGGGTCGAAACATTGGCGCTGCGCAGGCGACGGCAGACCTCCAGCCCATTGAGTCCCGGCAGCATCACGTCCAGCAGAATAAGGTCGTAGCCAAGCGACCTGGCCCGATCCAGTCCCGTCAGACCGTCCAGTACGCGCTCGACCATATAGCCGGCCTCGCTGAGCGCCTGCCCCAGAAAGCGTGCCACACTCTCATCGTCTTCCACTACCAGTACATTCATCGTCCGCCTCCCATCTCCCCTATAATAGCAGAAAGCGCAGGAGGGAAGTTCCATCCTGCGCTTTCTCTAAGATATGGAGGTGGAGAGACTCGAACTCTCGTTCCCAGTGACTTATCCAAGGCGTCTACGAGCGTAGCCCTAATTGTGTTTTGCGACCATCTGTCTTAGAGGCGAGGCCAATGGTGCGCTAGACTGCGTTTTGTTGTCCCAGCTCAGGCGGCAGACAGGCCCGAGGCGGTGATCCGGAATTTGTTATGCCCGAGGCTCTCTCGTCCGGCAGGAGAGAGGCGGACATCGCAGCTACTTAGGCTGCGAGCGCGTACTGATTAGTGTTCGCGTTTATTGTTTTTGCCGCTTTTTACGAGGCCCACGGCGCCTCGGCTCGCAACCAGGGACAGCATCGACCAGGTCGACACCAATCACCCCCTAGACACTCTTATTATACAGCAGAAATCAAGGAAATGCAAATGCCAATCAGAGCAGGAATACAGGAAGAAAGGAAGGGAGAGGAAAGAAGAAAAAATTATATAGAAAAAGCCTTTAACTGCATTTTTCCTGTATTCCTTTCTTCCTTCTCGAATCCTTTCCTTCTTTTCTACTCTGCGCGGGGGGCGATGACGATGTGGCGTTCCGGCTCGTCGCCTTCGCTGTAGGTCATGATGCCGGGCTCTTCGAGGAGGGCGTTGTGGATGATGCGGCGCTCGTGAGCAGGCAGAGGCTCCAGTTCCGCTTCCTGGTTGCGCTCACGCACTTCTCGGGCCAACTCCCGTGCCCGTTCGATCAGGGTCGCGGCGCGGCGGGCGCGATAGCCTTCCGCATCCAGCATTAGCCGTACATCAGAGCTGACTCGGTGCGCCAGAACCGTGTTGCAGAGAAACTGTAGGGCATCCAGCGTCTGGCCCTGTCGCCCCCAGGTCTGCCGCACATTCTCGCCAACGATCTCGATCTGCAGATAGGGCTTCTGCGCGGAGCGCACGACCGCCTGCGCTCCCAGGCCACTGGCCGCGCACAACTCCTGGATAAAGGTCAGCGCCAGGCGCTGATCGGGGTTCAACGTCTCTTCCGGAACGACAGGGACAGCAACGCTCTCTTCCATACTTGTCTCGCTCATGATGATCTCTCCTTCGACTCGCTCTGAAATGGGGCGTCAGGGACGCGGCCTGCGTTTTTTGGGGCGCGGGCCTGTGCTGCTCGAAATCTTCGGAGCGGTTTCCGTTCGGATGACGGTGCTATTCGCTCCCGTCCTGTCGCGGCTCGACGTCTCCTTGGAAGACGAACTCGGCGCGGGCAGAATGGCTGCTTCCGAGGCGAGACGCAACTGGTTCGGTTTATAGACGAAGAAGTACTGCTGGGAGGTCGAGACGATGTTGAGAATCAGCCAGTAGAAGATGAAGGCTGCCGACCATTTATACTGCATGAACATGAAGAACATGATGCCCGTGGTCATCACGGCCATCGACTTCTGCTGCTGCGCCTGGGTGGGATCGGGAGCAGGCGTCAGACGCATCGTAAAGTAGTTGCTGGCGGCATAGAGCACCAGCAGCGGAATATCGAATTTTGCCAGATCGGTGCCGAGGTATGTCGGATACTTATGGGAGAGCGCGCTGCCCACCCAGAGGAATTTTCCATTGGCGAAATGGTATTCGTAGAGGCGGATCGTGTTGTAGACCCAGATCATGAAGGGCAGTTGGATGACCATCGGAAGGCAACTGGCGAACGGGCTCACCTTATGCTCTTTATAGACCTCCATGGTCTTCCGCTGCATCTCCTGTGGGTCGTCCTTATACTTCTTCTGCACCTCTTTCAGCACCGGCTGCAGCTTCTGCATCTCCCGCTGACTCTTGTACATCTTCAGCGTGAGCGGCATGGTGATTCCCTTTACCACGACCGCGATGAGAGCGAGTGCAAACCAGTAGCTGAAGGCAGGATTGCGCCCCGTGAGAGCGACAAAGCTGTCTACCAGGCGATAGTTGAACTGTTTGGAGTTCAGGGCGTCGAGCTGTCGCTCCACCAGAATACGCTGAGGTCCGGCCTTTTTCCCAAAACTTGTTTCCGGATAGCGCTCCATCAACATTTTGAGGTCCGCCTCGGCAAGGACCAGACCATCGTTCTGAATCTGCACCACCTCTGCGGAGGGATGGGGCGGAATCTCCCCTGCATAGCGGTTGGCTGTAAACTCGGCATCTCGCCAGAGAGCTTCGGCAGCCTTCTCCTGGTTTTTGCCGTCGTTGGCGTTCTTAATGGAGAGGTACTCTTCGTGCGCCTCTTTGCCCCGCTCTTTCTCCAAGGACATGGCGTCTTCGAAGGTGTTGGGGTAGTTGTCGCGGATGTTGCGGTTACAACCGGTCAGCCCGCCGACCAGAACGATCAGAGTAAAAAGTAGTGCGATGGAACGCGATGCGGATTTCAAAAGATTGTCCTCGAATCAGCGGGTTAAGGAACCGGATCGTAACCGCCGGGGCTGAACGGGTTGCAGCGCAGGATCCGGCGGATCCCGAACGCGATGCCCGTAAACAGACCATATTTCAGAATGCTCTGGGCGGTATATTCCGAGCAGGAGGGATGATAGCGACACATGCGCGGACGCACGGGCGCGGTCGCCTGATAGGCTCGGATACACAACAGAGCGCATTGGCGCGGCAGGCCCGCCAACCAGAATAGAAATGGCATGGATCTCTCCTGGCGGTTCGGGGCTCTATTCCGTCGAGGCGCGTGGCGGCTTTGCAGGCACGGGACCGGCCGTATTCGACCCCAGCATTCCGGCACGGCGGAGCAGTTCCCCCACCGAGGCCT
This sequence comes from Chthonomonadaceae bacterium, assembly GCA_043762265.1. Classification (GTDB taxonomy): domain Bacteria; phylum Armatimonadota; class Chthonomonadetes; order Chthonomonadales; family Chthonomonadaceae; genus JANXLO01. Next base: position 6,576 of record JAYUMV010000113.1, read on the forward strand.
GGATCGCAGGCCACTCTGCGCCTTTTGCGCCCGTGCGCCCGACGAAGATAATATCGAATGGGCCGTCGCGCAGATCCGGTAGGCGCAGGCGCAGGGCTTCCCGCAGTCGGCGCTTGATGCGATTGCGCACGACCGCGTCGCCCAGCTTTTTACTGACGACAAAGCCGACACGTCGCCCCGGAGCCACGTTGACATAGTCCCCGTTTCGCCGCAGTACATAAATCACGGCCAGGCTGTCAGCATGGGAACGGCCTCGCGCGTAGATCAGGCGAAAGTCTCGGTTTTCACGTAAACGCTGTTTATCGGGCAGCATCGGCTGTTGTTTCGACGGATGAGACGCCCCGGTGAGCGGTCTCATGAGTCCTTACGGAAGAAAGGCGCGAACGGTTTCCCTTCGCGCCTGCTTCTCTACTTGATTAGTTCCTGGCGTCCCCGTGCGCGGCGTCGGCGGAGGAGATTGCGTCCGTCGAGGGTACTCATGCGCTTGCGAAATCCATGAACGCGCTTGTGGCGTCGATTGTGCGGTTGGAAAGTTCGTTTCATCTGCTTGTTCACACCCCTGAAAAAGATTCCCGGTATTATAGCACAGTAAACCGCCGAACGGCAAACTTTTTACCGAATCCGTTTCCAGGCTCCCCCGCTCTTACCTCCTTTGTTTTCAAGAGTGATCTCATGAGGCTACTTTGATTCGGAAAGGTCGCAGCAGTTAGCAGGCGTTAAAGTGGCGGACCTCATATAAACCCACCAGAGGCTGCGGAGGCGCAGAGCCAGCGCTAACAAACGGATCAGTCCTTTGACACGCTCCTCCCTTCTTCTTAAAACGTTACCGTAACCTCGACTTTCATACCGCCAAACCGTGCATTGAGGAGATTAAGGGCATCGGAGATGCCCTTCGCTGCGTCACCGGGAGGCCCTGTTCCACTGTATCCGGCTAGGAAATGATACGCATCGGTCGGGGTCGCGACATCGTATTGAGGTGCCTTCAGGTTCCCCTTATCGGGTAGGCCGGTCGGCTCGCTCAATAGGTAGTTGATGCTGGTCCCGTAGAAAGCCGTGTCGTTGAATCCGGAGCATTGGACGTCATAGCTGGTAGAGTCCTGGAACCGGGGAATAACGACGTACCCGGAGATCACAGTGTTGACATAGCCGTTACCCAGCCCCCCGTCGGACGTAGCGGTCTCGGTCGCGAAATGGCCCGCTACCACCTTTTTTTGGTTTTCTATTGTGATCGTCGCCTGCCCCTTGCCTAAAGACCGGCGGTTCTTGTCGTGTATTGTGCCTGCAAATACTTCCACCGTCACCGTATCCGCACCGAGACCTGCATCGTGAGAATAAGCGACCACGTCTGCGCTCGAATCGAATTCAGCGCCTGAATGTCCTTTCGTATCCACAAGATGACCGTGTCCGCCCGCGACTGACCAATGGTAAGTCAAATTGTCCGAGGAGTTGTCGTTGTCCAGGATGCTGGCCGTTAGCGTAACCGTGCCGTGTTTGTGTATCGTGGACTCTTTGGGTTTGATCACCACCTTAGGTTTGGTGACGGTCACCTCCCACGTTTCGCCTAGGCGGGCCTGATGAAGGTCGTAGTTCTGAATGATGATATCGAACGCGCTGAAGCCGAAGTCGGCTGCCGCTAAGATAGAGCCGATCTTGCGAAATGCTGTTTCAGCCAGAACGGTGGTTACCTTGCCGGTGGGGGCATGCTCCCGAGCGAACGCCGAAATAGCGGCCACAATGCTAAGTTTCAGGGTATCCGAATTCCAGACGAGCTGAACGGCATCCTCACACGCTTCGACGAAGCTGCCCGCAAGCGCCTTGTCATAAAGGGCTTCCGTCGCCGCGAAAGCTGTGGTCAGATCCTTGACCACAGCGGCCGAGTCGAGATAATTCAAAAACGTCTCCACCGATTCAGTACCAAGGGGCAAAAGTATGTTCGTGAAAAACGGCAGCACGTAATCGAAAATAATCGCCTTGACTTCGACCTCGAACCAGCCGGCCTTTACCGCTTGAGGGAAAGTCAAAAGGTCTCCGACCTGTGTGCCCGGCCCAACTGCGTAAAGACGATACTTGGTCACGGCAGCGTCGGCTGGCGAGGGGGGCGTCGGAATATCCGTGGTCACCTCTTTGTAGAACGATTTGCCCCCGTGAAGATCGGCAAGCGAGCCGAACAAGCTGGTCACCCCAGCGATGGGCGAGATCTCGTACGGGGTCAGACTCTGCGGCAGTGGCGTTTCGATGCCCCCTTGTGCCTGCGTAGAAAGGGGGGTCGCGTAAATGCGCGCCCGCCGTCGGAAATAGTTTGTCGCTCGCGACGTTCCAATACCATCGCCTTCCACCAAGATACCGCTGCGGCGCTCGGTCGGCGTAATAAACATACCACGTCCGCCGAAACCACCGACTAAGGCTTGTGCGGTTGTTCGAAAAACACCGGCAAGGGCGTCATGCTTGCCATCGAGCCAGCGAACCCCATCCCGCGCAATCGCGTCGCGGACGGCAGCCTCAGCCGGACCGATTGGGGCACTTTTAAGGAGCTTCAGCCCTTGTGCCTGCAAGGAAGGGGCTTGAGCAAATAGTCCGAGCGCGAAGTAAAGAAGCGCCTCGGCTGTGCTGCGAATAGACAGCGTAGCCGTTTGCCCCTCCCTCAAAAACCCGAAAAGCACAATATTTCCCACGGCATCGTGGAGGAATGCGAGCTGGGGACCGCCCGCTGCGATCCCGATCTGAAAGCTGTTGTCAGCACGAAGGGCGGCATCATCGAACAGACTCACTACGCGTGCGCCGTGCATCCGCACGTCGGCTATCGGCAGCTCTGCTTTTCCGGCAACGATGGTGTTTCTAAACGGCGACCCGGAAGGGGAGTTGCCTCCCAGGGTGCTGCCGCCAGTGCCACTCAATCTGCCGCCGCCGCCGCAGCCCGCAAGCGCGAATAACGGCCCGCTGAGCGTGAGCGTCATTGCAAGCCTAATAGCGCTTCGGCGAGACAGGGGTAGTTCAGTGCCAGAAAGAGGCTCTGTGCATTCAATCCCCTTTTTTTCTGTCTGTTTCAATATCTTTTCCTCCACGGTATCGAAATATTTCGACGTGAATCATGCTTAGGGTCGCTGGAAACGTGTGACCGTTTTGCCGCATTTGCAGCAGCACAGAAGAGGCGGTTCTATATACAGAACGATAATATACCAGTGCCAGGGAATAGAACAGGGAATGAAACCCACTATTCTCGCGTAACCTGAAACAAAGAAGGGCATGGCATCAGCAAAACTGGGATGGGGTTTGCGAAGAGCCCAGAGGAATATCAACATTGGATGAGGGTTTTTCACCTCTTGAACTGATGCTTTTCGGAACGTTCGAGGCACGGATCGACGGCATCTCCCTACTGTCTCTCCTTTCCGCCAAGAGCAGGCTCCTTCTTGCTTTTCTCGCCTCGAATTCCGGACGCGCGGTGGCCACCGGAGTGATTGCAGAGGCCGTCATTCCTGACAGTCAGGCAGAGGATCCCCACGAAATCATCAAAAAGACGGTTCAGGAAACTCGGCGCGCGTTGGGCCGTGAGGCGTATAGGCTCAGCGCTCCTGCCCCCCGTATGCTGGCGCTGAACCTCGAAGGCGCTCGTGTCGACTGGCAGATCTTCCATGCCGCATTAGCAGGTGACAGCACAGAGGCGTTGCACCACGCGGTCGCTCTCCATTGCCGCCCGTTTCTAGAATCGGAATCGGCTTACTGGGTGATCGGGGAGCAGATGCACTGCCTGCATCTGCGGCAGGACGCACTAGAAACGCTGTTTCGCAGGGCCATGGACAGAGGGGACATAGCGGACGCCGCAAATAGCCTTGTTCGGCAGCTTGCATTCGAACTGCCTTTCATCGGTGTAAAAGAGGTTCTCTGGCGTGAACTGATGCAGTGTCTTCTCCAGCGCCAGGAGTACGGTCTTCTTCAGTACCACTATCTGCGCCTTCAAACATTCCTGGCAAATACGGCGGGACGTGCCTGCGAACCCGAGACAGAGGCGCTGTATCGACAAATTCCGAAAGCGATTCTGCTCCAGCTGCTTCAGCACAAAGATCGCAAAAAGAAGAGCGCCCTGCCGGATTCGGCCCGTCTGCCCAACTTCCCGTTCGCTCTGCTCGGACGCGAGGAGGAGAAGCGACAGCTAAAAACGGCGTGCGCAGATTTTCGGCTTCTGACGGTGGTGGGAATAGGAGGGATGGGTAAGACGCGTCTGGCCGTTCAGGCGGCGCAGGAGATGGCTCTCGCCGGTAAGGACGATGTGGGCTTTCTGGACCTGACGCTCTGCTCCCCGCATGATCTGCTTTCCACTTTCGTCACCACCCTGGGCATCAAGGTCAACGCCGATGCCCCACTCTACCCTGCCCTGAGGGACTTTTTGCGCTCCAGGACGCTGCTGCTGGTGCTTGACAACTGTGAACACCTCATCGAGGCTATCGCCGTGCTATGCGCCGATCTGCTGCAAGACTGCCCCTTGCTGCGTCTGCTGGCCACCAGTCGCGAAGCCCTGCGTGTAGAAGGAGAACAGGTTTTTTCTCTCGCTCCGCTGGCGTTCCCGTCCGCCCCGCCCTATCTCCTGGCAGCATGCCGGGAAACGGATGCCTTACGGCTGTTCACGGAACGCGCGGCAGCGGCGCGACCGGAGTTTCAATTAACCTCTCAGAACATTGCGGTCGCCGTAGAGTTGTGCCGGAAGGCAGAGGGCCTTCCACTCGCGATCGAGATGATCGCTTCTCAGATTGCGGCAGCGCCGCTGGAGCGCATCGCTGCTGACCTGGGAGAAGGCATCCTGACTTTGAGCAATCGTCGGCGCGGGGTCTCCCCTCGGCATCAGACGCTGTCAGCGACACTCGACTGGAGTTTCAATATCCTGAGCTCCTCCGAGCAGACCCTCCTGCGCCGTCTGTCAGTGTTCGCAGGAGGCTGGACACTTCAAGCAGCCGAAAATGTCTGCGCAGACGAAACGCTTGCCCTCCGGCAGATCTCCCCTCTGCTCTCCGATCTGACGGCGAAATCCCTGGTTATCATGGTGTGGACGGATCAAGAGACGGTTCGCTTTCATTTTTTGGAAACCGTACGCGTCTACGCCCTGGAGCAGTTAAAATCCGCTTCTGAACGCACGCGTTTCCAGGAAAGGTTCGTGGCTTATTTTGCCGCAATGGGAGAAGAGGCGGAACAGCAATTAAGCGGTAAAAGCCAGAAGGAATGGCTGGAAAGAGTGGATGCCGAATACGCCAATTTCCGCACCAGCCTGCAGATCAGCGTCGAAAGAGATATTACTGTGGGGCTGCGGCTGGGATTCGGCCTGGGCAGGTACTGGGAAACACGCGGTTATTTTGTTGAGGGCAGAGAGTGGTGTTCCGCCCTGCTTGCGCGCACGGAGCTGACTGATAGAACGGTTGCCCGCGCCCGTGTCTTGGATATCGCGGGATGGTTCGACAATATTTTCGGTGACTACGCGAAGGCAGTCACGCTGCTGGAGGAAGGCCTGGACATTTTCCGCGTGCAGGGAGAGGAGATCGGCGCCTCGATCACGCTGATCCGCCTCGGCTTGGTGGCGCTCAACCTCGGTGATGCCGACCGTGCGAGCCTGCTCTTCGAAGAAAGCCTCGCTATCAGAATAAAGGGAGGAGATCCACGCTTGATTGCCATGGCGCTCTTGAATCTGGGGATTGCCGCAAGCAACCAATCGGACTACTCACGGGCGCGTTCGCTCTATGAAGAGTGTCTAGAGCTTGTAAAACAGGTTGGAGACAATAGGGTCACGGCGACCTGTCTGAGCAGTCTGGGACAGCTTGCGACAGCCCAATCGGACCCGGTGCGTGCCTATGCCCTATTCGAAGAGAGTCTGGAACTCCTGCGCGACATCAACGACCGGTACATGCTGCGATTTTTACTCTATGATCTCGGCAAAATCGCCTTTACGCTGGACGACTGGGCGAAGTCGTTGGATTTCTACCGGGAGTGTTTGGCGTTGAGCGTGGAGGCAGAAGTGCCTTTTCATACGGTGCATTGCCTATGCGGGCTGGCGAACGTACTTCTAAACCGGCAGCAGTGGGAACAGGGCGTGACTCTGTGGGGAGCGGCGGAGGCCTGTGCTCATGCGCTCTCGTGCATGCCGGATCCTCAGCAACAACATCTGCACGACATGGCGGCGCAGACAGCGCTTACTGCGCTTGGCAGAGAGAGGTATGAGCATGCAGAGCGCAGAGGGCGCGCGCTGCACGATGCGGCCATCGCATACGCCTTCAGCGCATCCGCAGCAATGCAGATACGCTGAGGCACAGTTTTCCTGTCTCACTTTCAGGCGCGCTCGTACTGCGGCGGCACAGGAAGGGCCGTTCCTCTGGTATGTGATCCTGACGCTCCGGGCGTACAATCTCTTTCAGGTTTACGCCAATACGGCGGTCGGTCGGACGTTTGCTCAGAAGACCAAGCAGCAGGTGCAACGGGAGTTGGGTCGTAACCCGCCGACCTATCTTTTGGTGTGTACGGAGGACGGATATGGTTTCATCGAAACCATATCCGTCCTCTATGTTCTCTTGGATCTGCCCGCGAAAGTGCGTCAGAAGATCCGAAAGTTACTGCCCAAAACACTCGGCGCACCCGGTTGACGAAACACAACGCAGTTTACTGCGACCTTTCCGAATCACAGATGAGGCTAAGGGCGACAAGGAATCTCTTCCTCCGATGCCGAAATTTAGACCGTTACGACACTCCCCTTAGGAGCTTACGAATTGGCTCAATCGTCGCCCTTACCCAATCTAAATTCCGAATCCGCTGTGCCGGAGGAGACCACGCCCAAGCGCCGCTGGTTCAGCATCCGCGTCATGGTGCTGGCGCTGCTGCTCGCGCCGATCACCGCCTATTGGTCCGCCAGTCAGTTGATCGACGTTATTTTTTCGCTCATGGTCCCGCCGGTCATCCTGACGCTGGTGGTCGCCATGGCGAATCTGGTGGTACGGCGGATCGCTCCGAAATACGCCTTGACCGAAGGCGAGTTGATCATCTTCTACGCCATGCACGCGGTCATGGGCGCGATCTGCGCCGAGTGGATGGACTTCATCAATCCGTATATTCACGCCTACGCGCTCTATCATGGTCAGGATTCGCGGTTCGACAAGTATATCAACCCCTATACGAATCACTGGTTCTTCATCCAGCCAGCCGATGCGGAGAAGTACACGGATTACCGCAACGGAGGCTATGGTTTCCGGCATTTCGTCACACAACTTCCGCTCTGGTGGCGCTTTATTTTCTCATGGACCGTGCTGGTCACCCTCATCTGCGGCGCGATGCTCTGCATCAACAGCCTGATGCGCGACGAATGGACAAACCGTGAGAAACTGGCCTTCCCGATCATTCAAATGCCGATGGCGATCGTGCAGATGGGCGCCGGACGCTCGGAACTCTGGAAGAGCAAACTGTTCGTGATCCCGTTCGCGATCATGTTTCTCATCGATATGATCAACGGGTTCCACTTCATCTATCCCTCGCTGCCGCTCATCAATGTGCGGTTCCTGGGCGACCTCTCCCAGTTCTTCCAGAGCCCTCCGTTCAATGCGATCGGTTGGACTCCCATCGGCATCTTCCCCTACATGGCCGTGATCGGGTTCTTCATGCCGACCGACCTGCTGTTCTCCTGTATCTTCTTCTTCTTCTTCCGCAAAGGCATGCAGGTCTTCACCTACGCCATCGGCTATACGGAGAGCGCCGGCGTCTTCGGCGGGGGCGGGCTGATTCCAAGCCCGCCCTATTTCAGCGAGCAGTCGTGGGGCGCATTTCTGGCGTTGTTCTGCACTTCGATGTGGGTGGCGCGGAACTATCTGGGCGAGGTGTGGCAGCAGATCCTGCATGGCGGAGGAGATCAACGCGGCGTCCCGCACCGATTGGCCTTTGCGGGGCTGATCCTGAGCATCGGGGGATTGGGAGCGCTCGGGATGTTTATCGGCATTCCGCTCTGGATGGTCGGTTTAGAAACGCTGCTGTTCCTGGCCTTCAGCGTGGCCCTGACCCGCATGCGGGCGCAGATCGGCGCGCCTTCCCATGAGATGGCCTTTATGGGCCCAAACCAGATGCTGGTAGACTTCGCAGGAACCGGCGCGCTGTCTCAAGCCGGAATCAGCCGCATGGTGACGACCTTCCACATCTTCAACCGCATCCATCGCACCCATCCCATGCCGCATCAGTTGGAAGCGATGAAGATGGGCGATTCAGCGAAACTAAACCAGCGCGCGCTCTTCATCGCGATCCTGCTCGCCACGGTCATCGGCAGCGTTTTGGGCCACCTGACCTATATCTACACAGGCTACCACTACGGAGCGACAAACCCCGGCGGTGACACCGCTGGCGTCATCGATACCATCGTCAACAAACATCAACCTCCGAACAGCGTCGCCATCGCCTTCGTCCTGCTCGGTTTCCTGATCGTGCTGGGTCTGGACTTCATCCGCTTCCGCATCCCCGGATTCGCCTTGCATCCTGCGGGGTATGCGCTCGCGATGAACTTTGGCCTGGACTATTTCTGGGCAGGCCTGATCCTCGTATGGCTCATCAAGCTGTTCGTTGAGCGCTACTACGGCCTGAAGGGGCATAATAAGCTGCATCAGGTCGCACTCGGCATTATCCTGGCGGAGTTCTGCGCCGAAGCGATCTGGTCCACCTATGCGATGGCCACCCACACCGCTACCTACAGTATCTCGATCAACGGACGTCTGGGTTGGAATCAGTAGTTCTACCCGAACGGAGACAGGAGATTTTACCGTTTATGTCCATGACCGATGTGCAGCTTGCCGAGTACCATACGCAAGGCTTTGTCGTCCTTACCCGTGTCTTCTCTACCGAGGAGATGGCGGAACTGGCCGTGCGGATCGAAGCCCATCACAAGGCTCACGAAGCACGGCTGCAAAAGTCGGGGACCGAGGGAATCTCACGTGCAGGCGAGATCGCATTTACCAGCCATCTTGCCGAACAGGATCCTGCCTTGTTAAAATTTACGCGCAGGCCGGAGTTCGTTGCGATCTCCACGAAAGTCCTCGGCCCGGATGTCGATCTCTACTGGAATCAATCCGTCTACAAAGAGGGCCAGGGAGACGCCGAATTCCCCTGGCATCAAGATGACGGTTACACTCCTGTCGTTCCCAGCCCCTATTTGACGCTGTGGCTTGCCATCAACGATGCAACCCTGGAAAACGGCTGCCTCTCGGTATTACCCCGCTCCCACGAGCGAGGCCTTGTGCCTCATATCCAGACCGACATTGGCCTCTCCTGCCACTCTCTCACAGACCCGGATCAGGGCGTTCCCGTCCCCATACCGGCAGGCTCGATGATCGCCATGCAGTCGCTCACCTTTCACAAAAGCGGCATCAACCGATCCGAAGGAATGCGCAAAGCCTACGTCGTTCAGTACTCCGTGGCAGGTTTAAGAGATGCGAGGACGGGCGAAATCCTTCCAGACAAAAGGCCGGTGGCGCGGCACGGATTGCCGGTCGCAGGGAATTAGCCGTGCGCTCCGAGCGTTGATAGAACCAGGGATTGTTTTTGGATCGAAGTCTGGATCGGAAGGGCAGTGGCATCAACGTGATCACTCCGGCATTGGGCGTTGGGCTGAGCATCTGTGTATTGGAAAGCGCAGCGATCATCGTGATGTGCGCCGTGCATCATCGTGCACGGGTCGAGAACGATCGCCTTCGCCACGACCTCGAACGACGGGTCAGCGAGTTTCAGGTGATCGTCGCTGCCCAGACCAAAGCTGATGCCACTTTGCGAACCCAGGAGGAGGCACAGCGTTTTCTGGCCCAGGCAGGGGAAGCGCTCGCCTTCTCTCTGGACTACGAGACCACCCTGACCAGCGTCGCCCGATTGGCAGTGCCCCGCCTGGCCGACTGGTGTTTTGTCGATGTCGTGACGGACGACGGGAAGCTGGAGCGAGTCGCGGCCAGCCATATGGACCCCGCAAAGCGCGCCCTTCAGGAGCAGTTGCAGGAGCGTTACCCTACCCGCCTCGACGATCCTGTCGGGCCTGCCAGTGTGCTGCGGACCGGAAAATCCGAGTGGGTCACCCGCATTCCGGAGGAGATGGTACGCGCCTCCGCTCACGATGACAAGCATTTTCGCCTGCTCAAAGGCCTCGGGCTTACTTCCCTCCTCTGCGTGCCGCTTCTGGCCCGTGATCGTACGGTTGGCATCATCACCATGATCTCGGCGGAATCGGGCCGTGAGTACGGCGCAGAGGACGTGGCGCTGGCGGAGGAACTGGCGCATCGTGCCGCTCTGGCAGTAGACAATGCGCGGCTGTACCGCGCCGCTCAGACGGAGATCTGCGCGCGCGAAGAGATTCAGCGCGCGCTGGAAGTCAGTGAAGAGCGTCAACGGTTGGCGGTAGAGGGAGCGGAGATCGGCACCTGGCACTGGGATCTTCCTTCCAACGAACAGATCTGGTCGGAAAAATGCAAAGCGATGTTCCAACTGCCCGTGGATCAGCCTGTCAGTTACGAGAGTTTTCAGGCCCGTGTCCACCCGGAAGATCGAGAGCGGGTGCAGACGGAAGTGGCGCAGGCAGTAGCAGCGAAGTCGGACATCGCCAACGAATACAGAATCGTCTGGCCGGACGGCAGCGTCCACTGGATGTCGGCGCGGGGTCGCTGCTACTGTGACGCCGAGGGCAACGCCAGCCGTTTCGAAGGCATCGTGCAGAATGTGGATGTGAAGCGGGAAGCGGAGGAGGCGCTGCTTCAGCACCAGACCGAGATCGAGGCGCTCAATCAGCGGCTCAGGCGGGCCATGACCGAGACGCATCATCGGGTCAAAAACAACCTCCAGGTCATCTCCGCCATCATTGACCTCCAGACGATGGAGGGGACCGAGATGCTCCCGACCTCGGAGTTCACCCGTCTCTCTCAGCATGTCCGCATGCTCGCCACAGTCCATGACCTGCTGACAGAGCAAGCCAAGCGGGACAACGAGGCGAACACCCTTTCCGCGCAGCAGTTGCTCGAAAAGTTTCTGCCGCTGGTGCAACAGATGGCGTATCAGAGGCGACTCTCGTTCCAGATCGAGGACGCAACGCTGACGAGCAACCAGGGTACCTCTCTTGCCCTCATCGCCAACGAGATCTACTCGAATGCCATCAAACACGGCAGATCAGAGGTGAATATCCACTTCTATGTCGAGGGAGGAACGGCATTTCTTGAGGTGAGCGACGACGGCCCCGGTTTCCCTGTCGGATTCGATCCCCTGGAAGCCGCGAACACC
>JAYUMV010000114.1:0-10461 GCA_043762265.1 Chthonomonadaceae bacterium
CAGCTCCAGCAGTTCGCGCGCATAGTTCTCGTTCGCACCGCCTCCCGTGCGCGGATCGCGTTTCTGGTTCTGATTGTTGTCCAGATAGGCGAGCATGGCAGGGCTTTTCGCCGAGGCGACCAGCATGTCGTGGAAGCGACCCAGAACGTGCGGACGCAGCACCCGTGCCGTATCGACCGGCAGCAGCGCGCGTCCGTCGTTCTTGAGGGAGAAGATGTTGAAGTGGTTGGTCCAGAAGTCCGCCATCTGCTCCCGCAGTTGGTGACGGCTATAGATGGCGCGCAGCAAGGCCGCCTGCGCCATCTCATGCTGGATCTGATCGTAGTCGGTGCAGTAGAGGGTGTCCGGCGAGTCCTGCTCCATCTGCTGCGTGTCGAGGGCGTTGACGCGCCAATCGGCGGTCGGGTCTTCGTCCATGCGATCCGCCAGTTGCTCCTCGATCCATGCCGTCGGCCCGACCGTCGCGACATGCGCCACATCACCGGGTTTCGGGCCGAAACCGACGCGGTTCAGGGCATGGAGCGCCAGAGCGACACTCGCCAAATTCTGCGGAATCGCCGTGTAGACCGCAGGCAGCGGCCCGGTCAGTTGCTGCGCCTGTTTCCGCACTTCGCTGCATCCGACCGCTCCCAGGGCTATCGCCCCGACCGCAACCGCCGCGACGGCGCGATCGGCAGTTGCGGGAAAAGTGGGCGGAAGCGGCGAATCGGCTGTCGGCTCCGCTGTGAGATCGGTGTTGCTGACCATGGTTAGATCGCTCCCCGATGCTCCATCAGATCGTAGTCGGGGCGCTGCGCAGGCGGCGTCATCGGCGGAACGGCGGCCTGTCGTGCGGGCAGCAGCGCCATCACGCCTGCTCCCATCGCAAAGATGATGGAGAGCGGCGCGAACAGGAACCACCCGATGAACGGGAAACCGACTGCCAGGCTGTAGACCACGCTGCCACGTACCAAGGCGGTAAAGGAGGTCCGTGCGCCGGAGAGATCACTGATGCGCTCGCCCATCAGCAGCGCGATTCCCGCGCCGCCCAGAGAGAGCAGTGCGCCCAGCCCCAGCAGCAACACGATTCCGGCAAGTTTTAGGATCGGCGCGGGTACGCCCAGCAGAACAATCCCGATGACCAACAGGATCGCCAGTCCAAGCCCCGTCGCTCCACAGACCCAGGGCATCCCGTTCAGCGCCTCACTGGCCCGCTTCGACTGTTTTGGTAGCCATAAGGCTACCGCCATCATGGTTCCTGCCCATGTCGCGATGAGAAGCACCACGAATGCCATCGCCGCCTGTACCTGTGCTTGCGTCATATTGAATGACCCTCCTTGAACTCTAATCGAGACTTCGCCCGCTCCTTTGGCTTGCGATAATCTCCTTGAATGCCTCTTACTCTACTACCTATCCGCTCCTGCAAGCGTTTCACAAATTCAAAATTTGCAGAAAGGCAGAATTTGCCTTATGGCAGCGGCATGTCGAGCGCGGCACTGAGGCGCTGCACGCAGGATTTCGGACTGTAGATTTCCAGTCTCTCTCTCGCCTGTTTGCAGACCTGCCGCGCCCACTCCGGTTCGGCCAGCAAGCGCTTGCCGATAGCGATCGCCTCCTCCACCGCGAACACATCTCTTACCGTGGTTTCGGGAAACAGAAATGAGGCGTGATCCGTGCTCTCGGTGGCGATGATCGGCATCTCCATGGCGGCGGCTTCGAGCACCCAGCGCCCCCAGGTGTAGCGGGGATCCAGATTGATCCAGATCTTGCAGCCCCCGGCCTCCTGCCAGGTTGCGGTCAAACCCCGTTCGATACGGGAGATGCGCGGGACGGGGGAAGGCGCCTGCTCCCACTGGCGCAGGTTCAGATCGGCGCCAAAGTAGCGATGCTTCCAGAAGAGCGGCAGGTTACGCGGTTTGCGAGAGACTTTGCCCAGATACGTGGAGATCGGCAGCCCCAGCGCGTGAGCCACCATGATCGAGGGGTTGTAGTTGCGGCGCGGACAGATCAGCGCCTCGTCCCGCCGTTGCTCCGGGGGAGTCGCGAACGCAGCGACCTCTTCTGCAGGAAAGGGGATTCCGATCCACTCGGTGCGCGTGGGCGACAGGCTGCGCAGATACCCGGTAGTGTGGCGATTGATGGTCGCGACGAGATCCGAGGCGTTCATTACCTTCAGCAGATCTGGAGAGGGGTTGTAGTAGTCGGTCCCGCAGCCTTCGATGGTCGATACCCATTTGACCTCGGCAGGACGGTTCTCGATAATCTCCGCAAACCGGGGAATGAGAGCGACATCCAGGTTGGCCATAATCAGGTCGTAGGACCAGAGTTCTTCCAGCGGCGGCAGTTTCGCCCCATGAAACCGCCCCTTTAGCGCGTAAGCCCAACCCTCAGTGCAGTCCGTAATGCGATGCGGCTGATCGTCGTAATTCCACCACTCTCCGATCACGGAGATCACAATTGTGCGCATCCTGCGCCCCGTCTCTGTCACTCTCTTCCTCTGCTTTCTAGGCTGCGATTCCGAAAACCGACTCCCCTTCAAACTCTCCGAAGTGCAATGGAATGAATTCCTTCGCTAGAGGTGCTTCGCACCTGAGTGACCGCCGTCGCGGGCACCTTTCCTGTACATTGCCGTGCTGCATGGAAGGACTCCTCTCTCCCCAGAGAGAACAGGAGAGTTGCTCCTTATCCGACCTTATAAATGGCATCAGAGAAACCGAGATTGTGCGAGGTTTCTCGTCGCAGAGAGCGTACAAGTTGGGCAGTTGTCCACGAAGGTGGACACTCGGTGCGAAGCACCCTAGCGAAGGAATTCATTCCATCGCCATAGGTACGAGGGTTACCTGACTTGTCTATTAGAAAGAGAATATCACCTTGCGAAAAATAAAAGAAACCGGCAAAGCTTCTATAGGCGGCGGCCGAAGCGCACAGTCCAGCGGAGGCGTGTTCTATCACCTGCTTCAGGAAGAATACGAGCAGATGCTGGCAGACCCGGACTGTGATACCGACCTATTCGAAGCGGAAGCCATCGAGATCCTGGAGAAGAAGCGGGTAGAACCGGACCTCGCCTACAAAGTCCGCGAAGACGTTATCCGACAGGCGGGCTTACGCCACTGGATCGACATGTGACAGCCCTTGGATTTTCTCCTGTAAATCCTGTCAAAAAGAAATGCATTTAGACAGGATTACAGGATTTACAAGATTTACAGGATTAGGAACTTCTGGTCCCTCCTGTCGAGAAGCTCTAATTCCCCAGAATAACGGTCGCCCAGTGCGCGGGCTGATCGACGCCTTCGGCCTTGGGCAGGGACCAGAACACCTCCCGATCCTGTTTCACCCCTTTGACGGAGAGATTCAGGTTGAGGCCGAGCCGCGCTCCGGATGTCGGCTTGAAACCGCTCAGCAGGGCTGTGGGCAGGAAGCACTCCATCACGTAGCCGTTCTCCTGGCGAACGACCGTGCTCGGGATGCCGGGAATGTCGTAGCGCGTCTCCGCAAGCTCTGTGCCTCGTTTCCATTGGCCGACATAGGCGCGTTTTTGATCGACTTGCGGTGTGAACCAGAACTGGTGATCGCCCACCTCGTAGGTGCGGGGCGTTTTCTTGTCGCGCGTGTCGAGGAAGAGTTCTAGCACATCGCCCGCCCAGAAACTGCGCGGGTCGGGAGCGGTCGCTTTGGAATCGTGAACGTCTACCGCGACATACAGCCCTTTGGGCGACCAGGCGAGGTAGACAGCGGCATTGGGATCTCCGAGGGTCGATCCCAGCGCCCAGGCGGGAATGCGGGCTTTTGCAGGCCACGCTTTCAGATTGCCGTCCAGAACGAGGTCGGCGGTGCGGGCAATCGTCAGGCGACCGGGAGCGAGGGGCTGCTGCACCGACCGCCCGTTCGTGCTCTTGTACGTGACCGCCGCACTCTCCCCTTCCTTCCAGTCCGCTGTCCACTGCACCTTCGCATGCACCTCCCGCACCTCGTCCGGTTTTAACGCATCGAGCTTGATTTCCGGTGTTGCGGCGCTCCAGGTGGAGGGCAGTTTGAACGAGAGCGTGCCGTCCAAAGGGCGGGCGGAGCGGTTGCGGATGCGAACGACCACCTCCCCATTGCCGGGCTCGCCCTTTAGAGCGCTCACGGTCATCTCCAGAGGGCGCTGCGTCACCACCCGAATCGGCAGGGTATCCAGCGGTTCGCCTTCCGCGATGAAGACGCGCACAGTCTTCTCTCCAAGCATCTCGTCCGGGCTGATATGGAAGGTGAGAGGGAAATTGGCGGTCTGTCCGGGCGCCACCGAGATAGTCGTCTCGCCAGTCGTATCCGACCAGCCGGACGGCGCCACCAGATGCACTTTGCCGCTAATCGCCGTATTGCGCGCGTTTTTGACCTGAAGGTTGGCCGTGACCGTATCGCCTGCCGTCACGGAGACGAGATACGGCGACTGCAACTGATAGGCCGTCTGACGGAACCAGCGGCTATTTTCGGAGACGCCGACCGCATAGACCGGCTCCAGCCCCAGTGTTGCCGTGCTGGTCTCCAGCGGATTGGCGAACTCATCGTAGACCTTCGCGACTCCAAAGTCCACTTTTGGCCCCGGCTTACCGTCGAGGGTCCAGAGCGATGCCACGAGTTTGCCCTCGTTGCGGAAGAGATATCCCCAGGTGTTTTCGCCGTCGTGGATCGTGCCGACATACTCGGCTTTGGGCAGGATCTGCGTCAGGCCCGCATAGGTGGCATAGGAGAGTTTGGGCTGCTGTTCAAAAGTGAAGAGGCCGCAGCCATCGAAGAACTGCGTGACCTTCTCGGAGTCGAGATCCCAGTACCAGAATCCTTTGGAGGTGCCTGCGGCGGAGAGCAGCATATAGGCGCGAGGCAGGAAGGCTGCCTGCTCGGCAGGTGAGACGACCGGCCCGGCTTTGGTGTCCCAGCCGAACTCCGTCAGCCAGTGCTGGCGCGGTTTGCCGTCACTCGATCCGGCGGCTTTCACGGCCCGCAGTTGATCGAAGAGCGTCATCGGCTTTTCGTCGCCTGCGAAGCCCATATTGAAGTTGATGACGTTCGTTTCCGGCGCATCCGGCCCCGCATAGTGGTGACTGTTCACCACGTCGATATGGGCAAAATCGCCGCTCTGCACCATCTGTCGCAGCCGTTCCGGCCAGATCCCGGCGCGGCCGTTCTCGACAGTGGTGAACTGCCCCTCTCCCAAGATCTGCGCGACATCCCCGAACTTCTTGTGGTAGAGCCCGTAGTTTTTCCAGTGGACCGCCTCCTCCGCTTTCGCGTTGGAGCTTTTCAGGTCGTACTCGTTGTCCAGTTCGAAGGCGCGGAGCGAGGGAAAGGCCATCAGCATCCCGATGATCTCTTTCGTCCAGGCTCGATCCGGTCCTACCGTGCTGCTGGCAGGAGAGGGGGGGCGCATGGAGGTCTGAAGATTCGCCAGCACACGCGCGCCGTTATTCTCGTAGTCTCGGACGATCTTCGGATACCAGGGCCAACCTGCATAGCGGTTATCGTCCCCTTTGGCGCGGACCATCCACTCGTAGTTGAAGCCATAGTCCCGGAACCAGACGATGCCTGCCTGACGGAAGGTCGAGACCATACTCTGCCGTGCGCTCAGCACATTGAGGCCATAAGGCGAGGCGTCCTTCTCCGCATCGGTAAGCGCCTTTGCCACGGGAATCACCGCATAAGGCTGTGACGAAACCGTCTTCTTGCCGTCCGCCCAGGTCAGGGTCGTGTCGAGCCGATAGACACCGTACTTCGGCGTATCGAGCGGCAAAGGCAGCGCAAGATTGTCCTCGATCTTGAGGTTCTGTGTGCCGCTCTGCACCTTCTTGCCGTGCGGGTCGGTGATACTCCACTGCAATGTGCCGACTGCGGCGGCAGGACGCCAGTTCTGCGCGGTCAGCAGGAACTGCGGCTTCGTACCCGCAAAGACATTGTGCAGTTGTGCGCCCGCCAGCGTCACCGCCAGCAGCGGCGTGACCGGCGCTTTGGATGGCATGGCCTGCGCAGGAACGGCGCCAGGAGGCGCAGGCTTCCAGGATTTCAGCATCCCGGTCGCTTCGTCCACGTCTGCGATGTCGGTATCGACCTCCAACTGGTCCAGGCTGATCCGTCCGACGCCTTTTTCGCTCTTGCTCTCCCAGTTGTGGGTAAAAACGCCCGCGATCTGCACCGGCTGCACCCAGGTGGGGGGCACCGTAAAGGTGACCTTCTTCCAGGGCGTATCGCCGCCCTTCGTCAGGTTCCACTCCAGTTTCTGGCCGTTGACTTCGCCGCGTCCCCAGCCGTCCTTGAACTGCATCACCCAGTCGTATTTCGTACGATTGCGTACCCAGACCGAAATGATTTTCGCAACACCTGGAATCACAAATGGCTGGACTGGCGTCCCCTGAAAATACTCGAATCCCTTGCCCGAAAAAGAAGCCTCGAAATCCATTGCGCTCTTCGAAACCTGCCGTAACTCTGGCGCGACATCCACCGAGAGTTTGACCGCGCCCTCCGCCGTCGAATCGTCCGAGCCTCGCCAGGAGACACTCTCAAACGGTTCCGCAACTTTATGCACCAGCATATCCGCCCGAACTGCCGAGGTAAAACCAATCAGGCAGGCCAGGGCGAGGAGAGCTTGAAATAGAAGGGGAGAACAGAGGCGTCTAAATTTCATCGGTGAAACTACTTCCTTTTGACCGGCGTGCAGATTTGCGTCGGGGCTGATGGAGCAATTATACCGTCTTCTCCGCACTTCGTCAGTTCATTTGTACAGGAGATCGGCTTCCTTCATCCCCTTCTTCCAAACAAAAGCGAGCGAAACCCAGTTCATCTGTCCGGTTTCCATATAGACACACGTTCCGTCCCGATACTCATATTTGAATGCCCCCAAAAGGGGATATTGGACAAGGTCTATTGTCGGTTATTTGGCTTGGGCGAGAGCTTGACGACTGAACTTGTCAGGCCGTCCCATCTCTTTGAAGAAGTCATTCACCCCAAAGTAGAGCTCGGACATTAAGAGAGTTTTTACAAAGCCTCCGTAAGCTGTTCGGCTAACTGATTGGGCATACCCTCATAGACTTGTAGTTCTCCCAATTTCTATGTTCCCTTCGGTGACTGAGTTAGTGTATTATAGCACCACTTCCGAATTGTGCTTGACAACAAGCGCTACGACGTATACAATACTTACATTGTAGTAATAAAGGGAGGGAAATCTATGTCTCAGGTCGTCAGTTTGCGTCTGCCGGATGAAACAGCCGAACGTCTTAGAGTGAATGCGCGTCGTACCGGCAGAAGCGTCAACGAAGCCGCCGCGCGTTCTATCGAAGAGTGGCTAAGACAGGAAGAGTTCGCGGACATCGAATTTCGCAATTTCAACGGGGAGCGTCACGCATGTCTGAAAGGCGCGCTTCCCCTCTGGCAGCTTATCATGGTCGCCCGAGATCATGGAATGGACGCGGCCAGAACCGCAGCCTATTTCCGGTTTCCGGTCTCTCGTGTGAAAGCCGCTTTTCACTACTACGAAGCTTATCCGCAAGAGATCGACCAACCTATTGCCGACAACGACGCGATGACATTCGATCAACTCAAGCGACTTCTGCCTACGTTGGAAGGGATCGCCATTCCATCCGCTGTGCTGAACGGCGAGAGCCCATCCTAATGTTGTCTCTACTGCTGGATCAGCATATCTCCCGTGAGATCGCTGAACAGGTGCGGGTGAAACGGCCAGAGATTCCGATTCAGAGTCTCTACGAATGGCGCGAAGGGGCATTTGTCGGAGCAGTCGATCCCCTCATTCTACGTGTGGCTGCCGAAGACAGTCTCACGCTGGTCACCTACGACCGCCAGACAAATCCGCCGGTTCTGATGGAATGGGGAATATCGGGAGTCTCACATGGTGGCGTGCTGTTTGTGGATAACCGCACAATAGCGACCAACGACTTCGGACGGCTCATTCGTGCCTTGATCTATTACTGGGAACAAGAACAGACTGGAGACTGGGCGAATCGGATCGGTTTTCTGCCTGTTTCTCCGAGGGGATCGTAATCGCCGAGCAAGAATCGTTGCGTTGGTAACGGGTGTACGCCAGAACAATATCGCTGGATCACTTCGCTAAGATCGTCTCGGAGACTTTCAGTCTTCTGGACGCTCTTTAGTTCTGGGGCAGCAAAGGTCGGCAGTCTCGCACGCAAAGTCAGGCGTAAATTGCATATGGCTTAACCCCACGGAGATCCCCACCAGGTCCGCACCGCATATTTATGCCGACAGTCTCTCCTGTGCCAAACGTTTGCCAGGCTTCATACAGGTCCTGTATCGGGACTTCTATCTCAGCGCCCTTCTCAAATTTCAGAATCAGAGGGCCGGTGCGGAAGGCCGTGAAACAGGTGATAGCCTCGTGCAGCAGAGGCAAGAGGAGCACGACCGACAAGGTATGTTCAGGAATAATCGTGTCCGCCCGCGAGCCGGAGAATCGTTCTATGATCTTCCCACCACAAATGCCCCTCAGAATTAGCCATGGCAGGCTTTAAGCGGCTGCAAACAGACACGTTTTTCAAACCGATGCACGGCACGACTACGCGTCTTTCTCACCGTAGCCATAGATATCGAGGTCCAGATCCAATCCTCGTTCTGCGAGACGGCCCATCAGCCCAGCCGAAAGCGTAGCGCCGCGATTCCACGCGTCCAGAAAGAGACCGCAAAACACGTTTTTACGATAAGGCGCAAGCGCCGCCCAGGATGCAGATTCGGAGGAGACCCTGTCGAGTAGACGACTGATTTTCTCTTCCAAACCGCCCTCCTCTTCCTTACGACTTCGCCCACAGGTTCTGTAGGAGTTAACGGCGGTTCCTCTGCGTCCATAATCCTCCGTATTCGCGCGGAAAGCCAGACAGCTTATCCGGGATACCAGACGATGCGGGGGTCGTCGGCGGGGCGGTCGTAGTCGTAGGAGAGGTCGATCAGTTTGGGGAGATCGACTTTGGGTCGCCAGCCGAGCAGGAACTTCGCTTTGGTGTTGTCCAGCCAGGTGGACTGGAATTCGGTCACGATGTCTACGGAGGGCAGGCCACGTGTCTGCGCGAGATAGTAGGCGACCTGGCGATACTCGACCGGCTCATCCATGCAGATATTGAAGGTCTGCTGCCGCGCCTGGGGATGGTCGATGGCGCAGACGATCGACTCGACGAGGTCGCTCAAATGGACGAAGTTGCGCTGGATCGGCTTGTATTCGGAATCGAGCATGACGGGAACGGTCTGGCTCTGCACATACGCGTCGGCCTCTTCGGCGCCGACATAGTCGCGCCAGCGAGGGCCGCCGAAGATGTCCTCGCCGAACGACAGGGTGTACTTGAAGTCGTCCTTCTCCATAATCCAGGGCGCACGCAGGCAGCATCCGTTGAGGCCGTACTGAACATAGTACTGCTCCAGCATCACCTCTTCCAGCACCTTCGAGAGCGCGTAGCAGCCGGGATAGGCGGAGTGCCTCTGCGTCTCGGTGACCGGTGCAGGGAACTTGTAGAAGAAGTGACCCATGCCTGCGTCTCCGCCCAGGAGCACGAACTGCTCGAAGGTCGGGCTCTCACGGCACGCTTCCAGCAGCCAGAAGAGGCCTTTGACGGCCACATCCATGACGGCATCCGGCGTCTCTTTGCAGGTCGCGAGGTGCAGGACATGCGTGACGCCCTCCATCGCGGCGTTTACCTCGTCACGCAGCGATATATTGCCCTTGACGACTTCGAGGCCGTCCCGCGCTGGCAGCATACGGTTGTGGCATAAGGCCCGCACGATAAAACCTGCGGCCTCCGGAGAACCTAAAAACCGCTGTAAAAACGCCTGTCCTACCTTGCCCGAGGCCCCCGTCACCAGAATACGCTTCGTTGCCAATCTCTACTCCTCCCACGCTGTGGTATCCAGAATCAGACTCCCCTGCGCGGCTTGCAGCAGGGCGCGCGCCTTCAGGTCGTCGAAAAAATGCGTCTCGTCGAACAGATGCGCGTACTTGCCGCCCCGCTCCAGCCCTGCCGTGCGGGCGCAGGCCAGCATCTCCTGCCAGCGCTTGTTGCCGTAGGCGGGCCAGCGGATGCCGGCCTGGCAGTAGGAGGCGTCCGCGAAGTAGCGCGGTCTCTCCTCTCCACCAGGTTTCGGGCGGCGGGCATGCCAGAGCGCGGAGTTTACCAGCACCGCCGATCCGGGCGGCAGACTATCGACGACGACCGTGCCCGGCAGGTCGGAAGTTTCGAGATGCCAGAGCGAGCCATTGTCCACAATCGTCTTCTGGGTGCGTGGCAGCACCAGCAGATCGCCGATCTCCCCATTCAGGCCATTGAAGTAGTAGAACAGATGGACCATCGTGTGCGAGCGATTGCTCTGCGGGGTTTGCTCGTAGTCCTGATGCCAGGGGACGCCCGGCGCCCCCGCATCCTGCCGCACCGCATGCAGATGATGAAAGGCGAACCCCTCGCCCATCACGCCTTCGACAAGCCCCATCACGCGCGGATCGCTGAC
>JAYUMV010000115.1:0-7263 GCA_043762265.1 Chthonomonadaceae bacterium
GGAAGGAGTTCCAGAAAATTGTTCTTCGTTCCTGCAACGAAAATCTGTTCGGCGCTGTCAAAGAGGTAACCAAGCGGACGTAAAAGGCAGTTTGTCTTCGGATCGATTGGGCGGTGCCCGCCTTCGAGATCGGCTACTGGCTGCGGCGTACGGCCTTAGGGAACGGGTATATCACCGAAGCGGCCTGGATGCTGTGTCGGAAGGATAATCGGGGTTGGTCGATCTGTCGGAATCACGGCGATACCGTAGGATCAAGGGATGTTATCCCTCGCTACGCGTAGAGAAGGAAGCCCTTCGCGCACCCCAAATCCTTCGCTTCCGTGCAAAGGATTTCGGCGGACAGTCCTCCGGACTGGGGATGTCGTTTTGGCTGGAAAGGTCCTTCTAAGGCGGATAAACAGGCTTCCTTTCTCCACGTGTCCGAAGGACACCCCGACGAAGCCGCGTAGCGAGGGATAACATCCCTTGACGGCCCCAAGGCGCGTAGAGGATTCATCTCGGCGTTCTAAAGGACAAGATAAGCCTTTTAGAGAAGGGGGACGGGGGGTTAGGCAACCCGGTAAAGCGCGGAGGGATTGCTACGTCCTATTGGAAAGGCATTGGGGTAAAGGGAAGCTTTTTGAAATTGTGTTAAGCGCCGAGAATGGCTTCCGCTTCGATCTCGACCAGGATATTTTTGTCGATGAGGCGGCTGACTTCCACCATGCTGGTCGCAGGCCGAATATTGGCGAAAAACTCGCCATGCGCTTTGCCGATCAACTCCCAATCATCGATGTTGATCACATAGATGCGCGTCCTTACTACATCCTTGAGAGTGGCTCCGGCTTTGAGGAGCGCCGCTTCGATGTTCTTGAGACACTGCGTTGTCTGGGCATACGGATCGCCGATACCGACCACATGGCCGCTCTCATTGGTGGCGGTGGTGCCTGAGACATGGATTATATTGCCGATGCGCACCGCGCGTGAGTAGCCGACGATGGGCTCCCATAGCGTACCGGAGGCGATATTCTGGCGCTCGTTCATAAGCCGGGTCCCTTCAGGCAATTCCTGAGCAATGCAGCACGATGCTGCTTTCCTATTTTACCGGAGAAACGACGATTTCTACGGAAGAACAGAGGTTAGGGAAGTAACGTTTCTGCGGGGCAAGGCGTCTAATCGGCAAATCGATCAGGAGGAGCTATGCGACGAGGAAGAGTTACTTGGGTATGGGGCATCGTCACAATCGGAATCTGTTCTACGTTGGCTGCAACTCTGGGAACGGTGCGGGCGGATACGCCGCAGGCGAAAGCGCAAAAGCCGGTGCCTTCTCGCATCGGCTGGGGCGAACCCCGCGATGGATTGCAGATCGGCCTGTTTCCGGGAAGCCGACAGAACCAGTTCCGCTATGGCGACACGCTCGCGTTGGTGATGCGCGTGCGCAATGTCAGCGGTGGTCCGGTCGCCTTGACGATGAAGCCGGCAGACATCACGTCGGTCACGCTCAGGGAGAGCGGGCGGCTTGTCCTGCAAACACTCGGCGTAGGCGGGGACGCCGTCCCCCTGAACCTTGCGCCCGGTGAGACCAGGGATCTTCCTGGTGGGCGCTATGCCGCTCAGATCGTGGCGCCAGGGGAGAAGCCGAAGACCGCCCAAAAGGCTCCCGCCGCGTTGGCATTGCTGCCGGGCGAGTATCATGCGGAGTGCAACTCTCCCCTCTGGATGCCTGACAAGGACGACGCCAACCGGGCCACTGCCCATCGTGCCAGACCCGGTAATTTCACGTTCGTAGTGCGGAACGACGGAGCGCACCCGCCTACAAACGGAAAGGACGAGAAGGCGTCGGATGCGTCCATTATCTGGGGCGAAACCGTCAACGGCCTGCAAGGCGGCCTGCAGCGTGTCACCTCGCAAGACCTTGCCGCCCTGCCCGCAGAGGAGCGCAAAGAGATCGCGGCCGACGAGGTTGTGACCCGGTTCTATGTTTGTAACACGACCGACAAGCCGCTAAAGGTGGCGTTCCATAAATTTGACGAGAACGACGCATCGTTCTGGGTCAAAGACGCGCAAGGCCAGGATCATCAGGTGCATTCGGTGTACTTCACCGGTCTGCGCGCCCTGCACGAACAGACCTTATATTCCGGCGAAGTGATACTGGCAGGCTCCGGTCGCCTGAAGTTTCAAACCAGGCAAACCCCACAAACAGAGAGCATTACCAGCCCTCTCCTGACAGCGGAGCCGGGACAGTATACGCTGCGCCTCATCAGTTCCGTACGCTTTGCGGGGCTGAACCGATTCGATATGGTGCTGGTGAGCGCCTCCCTCCCTTTTACCGTGCCCCAACCGTAGAGAAAGGTCGATGGGCACAACATGGAGAGAGCCATCAGGCATCGCCGTAGTCGAGTTCGGCGCGGGTATGGACAGTGTTGCGACGGTCTCGCCGAAAGGAGAGACGATTCGGAGAGCCGCACCAGGGACAATCGACCGTAATAGGAATCATGGAATCTTCGCCTGGTTCCCGGACGGTGATCGGTTCGGTGCAGCAGGCGCAGGGAGCCTGGACGGTTGCGGCGGCAATCGTCGGCTTCGATTTGGCAGTCGGCTCTTCCCGATCTTGCCGAAAATGGAGAAAGAGGCGGCCCCAGTTATCGCTGTCTTTCTCCAGGCGATGATAGCGCGATTTTATGTCGGGGCGATCCAGGAAGCGCAGCACGGATTTCTTTAGCGCGCCGGACCCTTTGCCGGGAATGATCTCCACCTCCGTGGCATGTTTTGTGACCGCCTCCTCGATGATCTCCTGCAGGGCGGCTTCGATTTTGTGAGAGTCGTTGAATATCGGATGCAGATCCAGTTTGAGTTTCAAGAGCAAATTACTCCGGTGCGACGATGTCTCCATTTTACCCCAACCTCGCTTCCGCTATTTCAACAATTTTCGCCGCTCGTTTAAGGGCGGCGGTCAGAAGGAGAAGACGTGCGCCGTAGAGAACACTCTCTCATCTTTCCCATATTCCAAGGAGAACTTCCCATGGGCCTTTCATTACCGTCCTGGACGCGACGTCGCTTCTTGAGCGGACTCGCCGTCAGCGCCGCGACTTTCCTGCCGACCGGAGCCTTTGCCGACGAACTGGTGCGCACCCCGCCCCAGACGGAAGGCCCCTTCTATCCGGATAAACTGCCCCTCGACACCGACAACGATCTGCTTATCGTAAATGACGGGATCACACAGGCCGTAGGAGAGATCACGCATCTAAGCGGGCGCGTACTGGACGCACGCGGCGAGCCGATCCGCAACGCCGTTGTGGAGATCTGGCAGGTGGACCACGAAGGTTCGTATCTGCATAGCCACGGCACCAATCCGTCCGGCAAACGCGATTCCAACTTCCAGGGTTTCGGACGCTTCCTGACAGGCTCTACTGGAGAGTACTATTTCCGCACCATCAAACCGGTCGCCTATCCTGGCCGCACACCGCATATCCACTTCGCGGTCAAAATGAAGGGGCGCGACAAGTACACGACCCAGTGCTACGTCAAGGGTGAACCGAAAAATAACGGCGATGGCGTACTGAACGAGATCAAGGATGCGAAACAGCGCGCTTCCGTCATCGTCCCGTTCGCGCCGGTGAAAGACTCGCGTATCGGAGAGCTGACGGCGAAGTTCGAAATCGTCCTTGGCTTTACCCCGACCGTCTGACCCGTTGCAGCCAGAGAGAGGGAGGAACATGCACGGTCGATATACGCTCCTGTGCGGCCTGCTGGCGGTGATCGGGCTTTTGGTCGAGCGGCGGCCAGGGGCGCAGGCTCTGCCGCCCTCGCCTGCCGACGCCTCTCCCTCCCTTGGAACGGCGCGGCGGCTGCCACACAACCCGCTCATCACGCCGCAGTCCGATCCTTCGCTCGGCAAGAACATCAACGGCCCGAGCCTGATCCGCGTGCCCGCGTGGGTCGCGAAGCCGCTCGGGGCCTACTACCTCTACTTCGCCGACCATCGCGGCAAATACATTCGCCTCGCCTACGCCGACAAGCTGGACGGCCCCTGGAAAGTCTATACTCCCGGCACTCTGCAACTGGCGCAATCTTACTTCACCGACCACATCGCCTCTCCCGAGGTCGTTGTAGACAACGAACATAAGCAGATCCGGATGTTCTATCACGGTTTGACCCCGGAAGAGCGTTCTCAGCACACCCGCGTCGCGGTCTCTACGGATGGCCTGAACTTTACCGCCACGCAGGAACCGGTCGGCAAAAACAGCGCCTACTGGCGACTGTTTCACTACGGGGACTGGTGGTACGCCCTGGCCATGTCCGGCAAACTGTTCCGCTCTCGCAACGGCATCGCCCACTTCGAAGCCGGTCCCCAACTCTTTCCCGCTTCCCAGGTTCACAACGCTCCCCTGGTACAAGGCGACACCCTCACCGTCTTCTACACCCGCACCGGCGACACCCCCGAGCGCATCCTCGTCTCGCAGATAAAACTTGGGCCGGACTGGAACCAGTGGAAACCGACCGAACCCCGCGAATTCCTCAAACCGGAACTGCCCTGGGAAGGCGCCAACCTTCCCCTTCAGGCCACCCACATCGGCGCCCTCGAAGGCCCCGAAAATGCCCTGCGCGATCCCACCATCTTCCAGGAAGGCAGCAAAACCTATCTTCTCTACAGCATCGCCGGTGAATCCGGCATCGCTATTGCGGAGATCCTACCGCCGCTACCGAAATTATCAAGTTCAGGTCGCCGTTGACAAATGAAACTGTTGGGTGGTTTGTAAGGAGAGGACACCTTGGGGTTCACCTCCCCCAACCCCCTCCTTCGTAAGGAGGGGGCAAATGCGTCGTCTCCTCTTTCGTAGAAGAAGACAACGGGCGACCTACCGATCTCTTGCTGTGTTTGTACTTATATTCTCGAAACACAAACGAACCGATTGCGCAACGAGGAAGGGAGCAGACGGTGAAAAGCCCCCTCCTTACGAAGGAGGGGGTTGGGGGAGGTCTCTCACGCTTCGAGCATCGCTTGCGTTCAGCATCTTTGCCACGAGGAAGAGGGTTGCTAAACAAACCGCCCTGCCGAAAACTGAATTCAGCAGAGCGGTTTCAACTTGGAACAGAGTTCCTGTTATGGTTTGAAGTTGGCTTTGAAGGCGGTGATGGCTTTGACCAGGGCGTCTTCAGCGTCTTTGTCGAGGTCCTTGGTGCGGGCGATCTTTTCCATGATGTCCGGGTAGTTCTCAGCCATGAAGGGATGGAACTCGGTCTCGAACTTTTTGACGGAGGGGATCGGCACATCGTCCACGAAGCCGTTGTTACCGACGTAGATAATCGTGACCATCTGTTCGATGGACATAGGCGCGTACTGTGGCTGCTTTAGGATCTCGATCAGACGGGCGCCGCGATCCAACTGGTCGCGGGTGGCCTTGTCGAGGTCCGAGGCGAACTGCGAGAAGGCCTGGACTTCGCGGTACTGCGCGAGGTCAAGCTTCATACGACCGGCGACTTTGCTGCCCTTCATCGCGCTCACCTGCGCCGAACGTCCGACTCGGGAGACCGAGATACCGACATTGATGGCGGGGCGCACGCCTGAGAAGAACAGGTCAGGATCGAGGAATATCTGGCCGTCTGTGATCGAGATGACGTTCGTCGGGATATAGGCCGACACGTCGGAGGCCTGGGTCTCGATGATCGGCAGAGCCGTCAGGCTTCCGCCGGTTCCGGGCAGTTTCCGGATTTCCAGGTTAGCCGCATCCGGCAGTTCTTTGATCTCTTCTTTGGCATGGTCCCGACCTTCGCCGCCCGCATAGATCTTGCCGTTGACACCCGTCATCTGACCGCCTTCAGCAGTCTTCGGCACGATGACATAGTCTTCGCGCATCTTGGCAGCCCGTTCCAGCAGGCGGCTATGCAGGTAGAAAACGTCTCCGGGATAGGCTTCGCGACCCGGTGGGCGGCGGAGGAGCAGGGAGACCTGACGGTAGGCGACAGCGTGCTTGGAGAGGTCATCGTAGACGACCAGCGCGTGCTCGCCCTTGTCGCGGAAGTACTCGCCGATGGTACAACCGGTGTAGGGCGCGATGTACTGAAGCGGCGCGGGATCGGACGCGGTGGCGACGACGATGATGGTGAACTCCATCGCGCCGTTCGCTTCCAGAATACGCTGGACGTTGGCGACTGTGGAAGCCTTCTGCCCGATGGCGACGTAAATACACTTTACGTCGCCGCCCTTCTGGTTGATGATGGTGTCGATGGCGATGGCCGTCTTACC
This sequence comes from Chthonomonadaceae bacterium, assembly GCA_043762265.1. Taxonomy (GTDB): domain Bacteria; phylum Armatimonadota; class Chthonomonadetes; order Chthonomonadales; family Chthonomonadaceae; genus JANXLO01. The sequence goes on from JAYUMV010000115.1 coordinate 6,227, forward strand.
GATACCCCGGTCGCCGATGATCAGTTCGCGCTGACCGCGACCGATCGGCACCAGGGCGTCGATGGCTTTAAGACCGGTCTGCAGCGGCTCTTTGACGGGCTGGCGGTCTACGACGCCGGGAGCGCGGGTCTCGATCATACCGGTCTTGTCGGTGATGATCGGGCCTTTGCCGTCCAGTGGGTCGCCGACGCCGTTGACGACGCGGCCGAGCAGAGCCTCGCCGACCGGGACTTCGATGATGCGTCCGGTGCGCTTGACGATGGTGCCTTCGCGGATCTGGTCATCCGGGCCAAGAATAACAGCTCCAACGTTGTCTTCTTCCAGGTTCAGAGCGAGCGCGCGGATCGTCGCTCCGTTCTGATCGGTGATCGGGTTACCCTTCTCATCCTGGAACTCCAACAATTCGGAGACCATGCACTCGCGCAGTCCATAGACACGGGCGATACCGTCTCCGACTTGCAGAACGGTGCCGATGCCCTCTTCTTTGATCTCGCGTGTGTAGGATTGCAACTCACGCTCGATCATCGCGCTAATCTCTTCGGGTCGAATAGCCATGTAATCTCCTCTGTTCACGCAGGGTGCGAAAACGGTTCGCATCGGGTGCGAAGTATTCCTTAAACCTCTTGCAGCAGTTGTTCGCGCAGGCGTTCCAGGGTTCCGCGCACGCTGCCGTCGAGAATATTATCGTTCATGCGAACGACCACGCCGCCAAGAATTGCGGGGTCGATCAATACTTTCAGTTCTACGTGCTCGCCGGTGCGTGTTTCCAGGCTGCTCACCAGGCTCTGCGTCTCCTCCGGGGTCGGCTGCACCGCAAAAGTGGCCTCTACGCGCAGGAGATGGTTGGCAGCGTCGGTCAGACGATGGAACTCGTCCCGAACCGGCTCCAGGATCTCCTCGCGCCGTTTGTCGATCAAAAGGCGCAGGAACGAAAGCGCCAGAGGCGAGATACTCTCTCCCAGCACTTTCGAGATGAGATCGCGTTTGCGTCCGCCGGGGACTACCTGGCTATGCCAGAGCTGGAAGAGAGCCGGAGT
>JAYUMV010000116.1:0-28218 GCA_043762265.1 Chthonomonadaceae bacterium
TGGTCACAACCAGGTTTGCTGAGGAGTAAGTGTGGTGAAATTTACTAAAATGCACGGCATCGGGAACGATTTCGTCATCGTCAACGCCCTGTCCGAACCCCTGGAAGAGGCGGCGCTTCCGGAACTGAGTCGGAGAGTCAACGACCGCAAGTTCGGAATCGGAGGAGACGGCCTGATCCTGGTGCTGCCTTCCAAACAGGCAGATTACAAGATGCGCATGCTCAACCCGGACGGCAGCGAAGCCGAGATGTGTGGCAACGGCATTCGTTGTTTTGCCAAGTTCGTCTACGACCATAAACTAAATCCGGAGACGCAACTCAAGGTCGAGACACTCGCTGGCGTCAAAGTTCTCAAATTGATGACCCGTGCGGGCAAAGTCGAGTCAGTTCGTGTCGATATGGGGTCGCCGATCCTGCAGCGTTCGAAAATTCCGATGCGAGGAGACGACGAAGGCCCCGTCATCGGCGAAACCCTGAAAGCGGAAGGCCAGAAGTTCGAAATCACAGCGGTTTCGATGGGCAACCCGCATGTCGTGATTTTCGACGATAATCCGGACAGCGTTCCGCTGGCGAAGTTCGGCAGCGCGATCGAGAACCACAAATCATTCCCACAGCGCACCAATGTCCACTTCGTGCAGGTCTGTAACGCGAGCGAGATCATTATGCGCACCTGGGAGCGAGGGGCGGGCATCACGCAGGCCTGCGGAACCGGAGCCTGCGCCTGTGTCGTCGCATCGGTCCTCAATAAGAAGACGGGGAGGAACGTGCTAGTACATCTGCCTGGAGGCGACCTGCGCGTCGAATGGACAGGGGACGACCGGGTGCTGATGACCGGTCCTGCCGAAGAGGTATTTCAAGGCGACATCACGCTCAATAATCTTATCCGTGCAGGAGTGCAATAGATCATGGCAGTGGAACCGGTTTTCATCGCGACCTGGCGTTTCGGGGTGCAGGCTTGTCAGGCAGGCTGGGAACAGTTGCAGGCAGGAAAGTCGGCGCTGGATGCAATCGAGGCGGGCGGCAATGTCACGGAAGACGACACGACCGTCAATTCGGTCGGTAATGGCGGCCTACCGAACGCCGAGGGAGAGGTCGAGTTGGATGCCGCCATCATGGACGGGCCGACACACGCCGCTGGCTCCGTGGCAAGCCTCACGCGCACCAACCACCCGATCTCTGTGGCGCGTCGCATTATGGAGCGCACTCCACATGTCATGATGGTAGGGTCTAAAGCCCAGGAGTTCGCACGCCAGGAAGGCTTTCCGGACGCGGATCTGCAGTCGGAAGCCAGCCAGGCGCAGTGGGAAAAGTGGAAACAGGCGCGCACCGCCGCCGAAGTCGCCCATTTCAATGTCACGACGGCAGCCGCCGATCCGCTCGTCGAGTCTGCCGCAGAGCCGACAGTCGTAACGCCAGAGCGCGGGCTGTTGACGCCGGACAACCACGATACGATTGGCCTTTGCGCACTCGACACCGAAGGGAACCTGGCGGTGGGCTGCACTACCAGCGGCATGGCCTGGAAACTGCCGGGGCGTGTCGGTGATTCGCCTATCATCGGATCGGGTCTGTACGTAGATAACGCCATAGGAGCCTGCGCAGGCACGGGACATGGAGACGAAATGATGAAGGCCTGCCTTTCTTATCGGGTCGTCATGTCGATGGAGCGGGGTCTCTCGCCAGAGGAAGCCTGCATCGAGGCTTTGCGGTACCTGTTGCGCAAGCGTCCCTCCGAACAGCACGAATACTACGGTGCCGCCCTTATCGCACTGCGCAAGGACGGCGCGGTCGGCGCAGCCGCCACCCTATCGGGATTTCAGGGTCCGGATCGGCTCTGGCAATGGGCCGTCATCCGAGGAAACGGCGCGGGCTCTACAGCGCCTGCGGTCACCTTGAGGGAAGGGGTCTACGTGACATCGGATAAGATCCTCTCCACGCTTACCCCATGAAACATGTGATCATCGGAACAGCAGGCCATGTCGATCATGGCAAGACCACGCTCATTAAGGCCCTCACCGGCACCAATACGGACCGGTTGAAAGAAGAGCAAGAGCGGGGGATGACGATTGACCTCGGCTTCGCTGCCTTACGGCTTCCGGACGGTACCATAGCTGGCATCGTCGATGTCCCCGGCCACGAGCGGTTCCTCAAGAACATGCTGGCTGGGGTGAGCGGCGTCGATGTCGTCCTTCTGGTGATCGCCGCAGATGAAGGTATCATGCCGCAGACGCTCGAGCACCTCGATATTCTGCGGCTGCTCCACGTCAAGAACGGCGTTGTGGCCCTCACGAAGATCGATATGGTCGAGAAGGAGTGGACCGATGTCGTCGAGGAAGATGTCCGGCAACATCTGGCGGGAACGTTCATTGCAGATGCTCCAATCATTCGTGTCTCGGCTGCTACCGGCAAAGGCGTCGAGGCGCTCAAGCGGACTCTGCAGTCCGCCGTCAGCCGCTCCGAGGTCCGCAATGCGGGAATCCCCTTTCGTCTTCCAATCGATCGCGTTTTCAGCCGTCCGGGATTTGGAACCGTCGTAACGGGGACTCTGGTCGCGGGCACGCTCCATGTGGGCGACCTGGTCGAGATCGTGCCGCAACAGGCTGCCTCACGGGTACGCGGGTTGCAAATACACAACAAGAAGGTACTGGAAGCGACGGCCGGTTCCCGCGTTGCGGTGAACCTCAACAATGTCGATCTCGAAGACCTGGAACGCGGATCCCAACTGGCTCCACCCCATACGCTCTCCCCTACCATCGCGTTTGACGGGGCTCTGACCCTACTACCGAAAATTCTCGCGCCGCTTCGGGATCGTGAGCGTGTACGTCTGCACATCGGGACTGCCGAAATACTGGGCCGAGTCCGGATCCTGGACGAGCGCAGCGAGTTGGAAGGCAACGTGACGGCCTATATCCAGTTTCAAGCGGAACAAGATCTGGTTTGTGCGCGCGGCGATCGTTTTGTACTGCGAACCTATTCGCCTCTTCACACGATTGGAGGGGGCGTCGTGCTCGATGCCGCTCCAGAGCGGCATCGTAAAGGCACGGCTTCTGTACTGGCAGCTCTCACATCTACCGAGAAGGGTTCGCCCGAAGATCTCCTCGCCACCATTCTGCAACGGTATCCCTTTGGAGCGGGCAAACGCGAACTTTTCGACGCGTGCACAATGACGCCGTCCGAGTTCGAACAGGTACTTCAGAAGGTGATCCAGAGAGGCCAGGTCTCCTTGTTAGGCAATGGCCGGTTGATCCACACCATGCTCTTTGACACGCTTACGGCCCACGTCAAGCGAATCCTTGAGGCTTACCATCAGCAGTTCCCGTTGCGGGGCGGAATGCCATCCGAGGAGTTGCGATCCACGCTCGATAAACAACTCGACCAACGCACCTTTCAATCTCTGCTCGGGCCATGGCAACAGACCAGCTTTCTCACCGCAGAATCGGGTACGGTGCGCCTGGCAGCGTTCCAGGTGGAACTGAACGAGCGCCAGAACGCGCTTATGGAGCGTATCGCCTCTCTCTACAGAGAGTACGGTATTGCGATCCCCACCATTGTAGATGTCAGTCGCCTCGTGAAAGCTCCCCCGGATGCCCTGCTGGCCCTCCTTCGAATCGGAACCGAGAGAGGCATGTTCAATCGTGTCGCCGATGGCCAATACTATCAGCGGGACACGCTGGAAATGCTCAAGCAGATGGTTCACGATCATGTCGTAGCCCACGGCACTATCAGCGTCGGCGAGCTCCGCGACCTGACAGGTTCAAACCGCAAATTCGCATTGCAAGCTCTGGAATACATGGACTCCCTCCATTTCACCCGCCGCCAGGGAGACGAGCGAGTGCTGGCCGTTCCATCCCCTGCCCCCGATCAAAACGACGCTTGATACTGCCCTGATATCCCATGATACGGCCCTGATTTCCTGATTTGAAGTCACGTCGCGGATGCTGCGCTTCCATGTCCGAATAGGGCTCGGACATGGAAGCGGACAGCGATGTCTAGCACGAAACCAAAACGTCCGATAATGTAAAGTAGCAGCGCAGAAAACGACGATTTTTTAGGGGGCGCTAGCGCCCCCTAAAAAATCGGGCCGCGACGCGGCCCGATCCTCAAGCCTTAGCCGAAAAGCGATTCGCAAAACTGCGTGTCCCCGTCCGTATACGCCGGCACGCAGCAACAAAGAAAAACGAGGTCTTGCCCACCCGTATTGAGAATCTGATGACGCGCGCCTGCCGGAATCGCGATCCCATCCCCTACCGTCACCGCTTGCTGCTCCCCCTCAATGGCCATAGTGCCGCTTCCAGACAAGATATAATAGATCTCCTCCGTCTGCGGATGCCGATGCGCCTGGGTTCTTGCGCCGGACGCCAGTGTCGCCTCGGCCAGACTCTGCTGCACGATCGCCGAATTGCGCGGCGCGAGGATCTCCCGGATGGTCGAAGTATCCTTCGTCGTAAAAGCAGGTACGTTCTCCCGATTGATGACGTCCATCGCTCTCCTTAATGCCCAGCCGTAGGGGCAGGCGCTGCCACAGCATTATGCCTGATCTGGTCCACGAGGATCTCCTCTCCTCGCAACATCTGGGTGTCCTGATCGGTGTAGGCATGAGCGATCGGTACTTCGACATCGGGAGAGACACCGGGTCCTTCCAGAAGTTTGCCATCTACCCGCAGACCCAGAATAGCCAACTCCAATATCCCGTCCGCGCCGATATCCACTTTACCGGCCCCCAGGAATGCGCCTGCTGTCGTCGTGCCTACAATCGTGGCTCGCTTGGTCTTTTTAAGCTGGTAGGTGAAAAACTCCTTGGCGCTCCGCGATCCACCGTTTATCAGGGCCACCATCGGCTTATCGTATCCCGTGTGCAACGTGACCGGCTTCGCACCGTGATATTGCTGCTCCCACGCCACATCCGGACGGAAGAACACATCGGTGTACCCAAACGGGTTTCCGCCGTATCCGTCGCGCAGGTCGAGAATGAGACCATCGGTGTCGTGCAGCTTGCCTGTCACCAACTGATCGAGCGTTGTCTTGAACGCCTCGTTCCCCATGGTCCACAGGTGGATGTACCCGATCTTGCGGTTCCCTACAGTCAAAATGCGCGCACTCGCGGCTGTTGCGTCCAGGAACGCCCGGACGACATTCTGGGTTGCCGGCGTCACCGAAGCAGTCTGCACTGCCGAATTCCCATCCCGTCGAAACTGTACGGAGACCGGCACGTCAGCTTTGCCCTTAAAGGATCCCGCAGTCTCGAACGGTTTGCCCTCGACCGACAGTATATGGTCGCCGCTCATCAATCCTGCCTTCTGCGCAGGTCCGCCGTCGAAGACCGCTGAGATGACAAACTCCGTACCCACCGGATGCCCCATCAGGCCGATATGCTCGATCCGATGCCCTTGCAAGTCCTGGCTTATCACCGCAGAGAGCATCGAATACTCGACATCCGTGTCATCCACATAGCTCGTATGAGAAGCGTGCAGTTCGTCCAACATCTGGTTCACGAGCGCCTTAAACTCCGCTTTGGTTTTCACGATGTTCAATTTTGCCCGGTAGGCGCCACAGAGTTGTTTCCAGTTAATTCCACGCAGATTCTTATCGTAGAACTGCGTCTCGATAGAGGAACAGACCTTGTCGAACTGTGCGATCCTGGCTTCTCCCTCAGATTTAGAACTGTGCGATACCGTCTGTCCGTCCGGCTTTGCCGCCGTTTCCATCACAGCCTGCGCGCCTGAAACGCTGCTCATACCGATAAGGAGCACCATCCCTATCCCTTGCCTGACGGCCTCGAATCTCATAGATCTTTCTTGCATTCCTTTACTTCTTCTTGTTTGCAAGCGCATTGGCAACCGCAGCCTCTAACCCAGCGCCGCGCAGAGTTTTGCCCATCGCCAAAATTTTGCCGGTATCCCCATCGACCAACACCGCGTAAGGGATCTGCTGTACTCCGTAGAGGTGCGCGACAGCCGCATCAAAGCTCCCGCCGTCGTATACCTCGGGCCACATCATTCCCGCTTGTTGGGTGAACTCTGCAAGCATCTGTTTTGCGCCTGGCTTGTCGAGGCTGATGCCTAAGATATCGAAGCCCTCCGGATGATATTGATTGTATACTTGTACGATACCGGTGACTTCGTCTCTATACGCCATGTTCCAGGTCGCCCAAAAATCGAGCAGAACGATCTTCCCTTTGTAGTCGCCTGCAAAACTGACCTTCTTCCCATTCAACGTTTCCGCGTCAAAGGAGATGGAATCGCCGCCAACCCGCAGATCCGCCGCAGTAATCGTTTCGCGGGCCGTGAAGGCGCTCTTTTTCACCGCGATCAACGTACCCTTGTTGTCCACGCTGGCGACTTCGTAACTCGATGTGCCCAGTCGGAACGGCTTGGCGAGATCGTAGGCCTCGGCAGGTATTTCGAAAGCGCCGTTTCCGTTGCGGTCGATCAGGAGCACGACTTTAGGAGCCTGACCGTCGGCATGTTTGTAGTCGGCGTATCGACCATCGAGGCCCATGTCGATCAACGCGACTCGATAGGATCGCGCGCCGATCATCAGTTTCCCCTCGCGGCTGTAGTCGCGATTGTACGTCAGTTCGTTCGCAGTGAGATCGAACGTCAAACCGCTCGGCAGCGCTTTAACGCCGCTGGCATCCTTGTACCGAGCATTGACAAGGGCTCGTCCGCCAAGGTGATAACCAATTCCCGCCGCCGGTGTCCCAGGCTTCGCAGAGGCCGTCGAGAGCGAAACGAGTTCGATAGGACGCTCAAGCGTCAAGTCACCGTTCCCATTGGTGTCAACATACAGACGAGGGCGAGCGGAATTCGGGGCGGCATCCAGCGCTACCACGATGCGGTTATTTTTTGCATCGCCGAGCATAATGGTCCCATATTTGGGGGTGCGAAGGTAGACCGGCTCCTTGATGATGCCAGCGGGTTTAGTTTCAGAAAGGGCGACCTTCATAGCAACGGAAGCATGCATCCCGCCGTCTGGGCTCGCCGTGAGCCTGGCGACGATCACCTCCTCTGCCCACGTCGGGCAGAGGATTCCGGTCAAACCGATGATCGCCAGGGCGCCTGCGACCCCCCTCTTTTTGCGGGACTTCATCCGTTGTTTACTCCTCTTCGTTGTTGTCTTGTATTTTACCTGAATTCGTTACAAATGCCATCAAGCGCATGCCGGATTTGCGCCCTCCTCCAGAGACCGCAGGATACTCGATTTCGCGCGGTGAATGATCCGTTGGACCTTGTCCATCTTGAAGAGAGGAGCATCGATACTATCGAACTTCAAACGAATTGGGCAGGCAACTTTACCTACTCCGCCGAGCGCTGGCACTACCCCGAAACGGTGGAGCAGATTCAGGAACTTGTAACCGAATGCGCGCATGTCAAAGCGCTTGGAACTCGGCATTCGTTCAACGACATCGCCGACACCCCCCAGGACATGGTCTCCCTCAAACACTGTGATCAAGTCCTGGCGCTCGATGCAGACGCTTCCACTGTCACCGTACAGGCCGGCATCCGCTACGGTCAGCTCGCACGCTACCTGCACGACAGGGGCTATGCCCTCCACAACCTGGCTTCCCTGCCCCATATCTCGGTCGCAGGAGCCTGCGCAACCGGGACGCACGGTTCCGGGGACGGCAACGGCAGCCTCGCCACCGCCGTAACAGCCCTGGAAGTCGTTGCCGCCAGTGGCGAACGGCTCTCTCTCTCCCGAACCAAGGACGCGGACCGATTCTCGGCATGTGTCGTCGGACTGGGAGGAATCGGTATCGTTACTCAACTCACCCTCGCGATCCTTCCGACCTTCACCGTTCGCCAGGATGTCTACGAGCATCTGCCCATGGCTGAAATGGAAGCCCACTTCGAGGAGATCGTATCGAGCGCGTATAGTGTGAGCCTCTTTACCGACTGGCAAGGCGTCGCCTTCAACCAACTCTGGCTAAAGAGCCTCACGCATGCGGAGGATCGATCACCTGCCGCCTCCACGCGATTCGGCGCAACGCTTGCCACAGAACCTCGCCATCCGCTTATCGATATCTCTGCCGTGAACTGCACGGAACAGTTAGGAGCCCCTGGCCCCTGGCACGAGCGTCTGCCGCACTTTCGGATGGAGTTCACCCCGAGCGCAGGCGAGGAGCTTCAAACCGAATATCTGGTGCCACGGCAATATGCCGTGGCGGCCATACGGGCAATCTTTGGCCTGCGGGCAAAGATATCTCCTCTCCTTCAGATCTCCGAAATCCGCACCGTAGCCGCCGACGATCTCTGGATGAGCCCCTCTTATGGTCGATCCAGTGTCGCGCTCCACTTTACTTGGGTCAAAGACTGGCCCAGCGTTCAAGCGCTCCTCCCACAAATCGAAGCTGCCCTCGAACCCTTCGATGCTCGGCCACACTGGGGCAAACTGTTCACAACCTCCTCTGATCGCCTGGAAGCGCTCTACCCAAAACTCCCTGAATTTCGAAAAATGGTCCGATCGTTCGATCCAAGCGGCAAATTCAGAAACGCCTATCTGGAGAGATTTTTGTAAGTTGTGGTATGCTGAAACCAAGGAATTAGCGGGAGCTTCTTCGCTCCCGGGGCGGCATTGCAGGAAGGAGAATAAGATGTACTTTTTCAATGTTAAGATACAAGGTTGTGTTCCGGGGAAATGGATCGCCCTGGCCGGATTGACGGCGTTGGGAGTTACGGGAAAGACCCAACAAGCTCCCGTGCTCGACACCACGCCCCCCAAACCAGTCCCTTCCGCGCCCAGCGTCAAGGTGCTGTTCGGAGGGTCACAGGCCGACATGGAAGCGAACTGGAAGCAAGGGACGCAACCGGCCCATTGGAGAATCGTAGACGGCGCGATGGTATCGGTCGGCAGTGACATCGTCACCAAAGAGAACTATTCGAGTTACCAGTTGCATATCGAGTTCCGCGTTCCTTATATGCCTGACAAAAAGGGGCAGGCACGAGGAAATAGCGGCGTGTTCATGCAGGGAAGGTATGAGATTCAGGTCCTCGATTCGTTTGGGATCAAGGAGCCAGGGACAGGCGATTGTGGCGCGGTCTATCATCAATCGGCACCGCTCGTCAACGCCTGCAAGGAGCCGTTGCAGTGGCAGACCTACGACATCGCCTTTCATGCGCCCCGCTACGATTCGAGCGATCATAACAAGCTGATCGAGCCTGCTCGGGTCACGGTGATTCAGAACGGGATCGTGGTGCAGAACGATCAGGTCATTACCGGGCTGACGCATATCGTCGCGCCGCCCAAGAGCCCACCGCTGGTCGATCCGAATGCGCCGCCCAAGCAGGCGGCTCCAAGCGAAGATCTTAGCACGCCGGGTCCGATCCGACTGCAGTTCCACGGCAATACGGTCGCGTTCCGAAATATCTGGATCATGCCCCTACCGGACGCAGGCATCAAACGCTACGAACCGCGCTGATCGTCCTTGCCCATCCTCAAGGTCATGACGGAAATCTCCTCTGTCGGACTCCACTCCGATTGCGGCAGAGGAGCGGTCGCCACCAGGGCTCGCGCATCGGCAAGGAGATTTCCAAGGAGTGGGAGGCCATCCGTTCCAAGCGTCAAGAGGGCGGTCGAGAGCGCATCGCTGTCCGTCGCAGAGGCGGTTACGAGGGCAGCGAGAAGCGCCACCCCGGCGGGGTAGCCGGTGCGTGGATCGATGACGTGCCCATAGCGACGGCCTTCGGAGGCGAACCATTTGCCGTGGGGAGCAGAGACCGAAAGCGCCTCGTCCCGGAGGGCAATCCGGGTCAAATGGTGGCCAAGGTTGGAATCGAAGGGGCGTTGTATGGCGACCATCCAGGCATCCTCCTCCGGTGGATGCCCCAGGGCGTAGACGGTACTGGTTCCTCCATGCAATAGCGCGGCCTCGATTTCGTACTCCCTCAGTAGCTCGACAGCACACTCGATCCCATAGCCCTTGCCAATCGCCCCCAGGTCAAGTTGAACCCCTTCGGCATCGAACTCCACCGTGTACGCGTCGCTATCGAAATGCACGTGGTGCATCCCCACGCTCTCTCGTGCGGCCTGAACCGCCTCTCGGGTCGGCATGCTCCCGGAGTCTCCTACAAATCCCCAGCAGCGCATCAATGGGGCAACAGTCGGATCGAATGCGCCGCCGGTCGCCTCACTGAGAACCTTCGCTTTCATCAGAAGTTGAAAGAGCCGAGGCTCTACGGTGACAGGTCCGAAAGCTGCTCTGCGGTTCAGGTCGGAGATGTCGCTGTGCGGGTTATAAAAGCTGAGCTGTGCCTCGAGCCGGGAGATCTCCTCGAAGACCGCTTCGGTAACGGACTGCAAGTAGTTCTCCCGGTCGCCATAGACCCGCAATTCAAACTGGGTGGCCATCGCAATATGCGAGGATTGCAGAGAGAGCATCGCTTGGGATCCCCAAAACAAAAAGAGTGAGCGAGAGAATTCCTCTCGCTCACTCGACGTTTCAGAACGCTGGCGCCAATCAGGCCGGAGTGGCTTTGCGAGTTGACGGGTCGAAGAGGAACGTCTTGTTCTCACGATAGGACCGCTCGGAGAGCGTGATCATCACCTGACCGCGCGTCGCCAATTCGATGCTGGCGTTGGGGGTGCCGTTGGTACGGATACAGTCCAGCCAGTTCTTCTGATGGGTCGGGAAGTTCTCCGGCAGGCCGTTGATCGCTTCCGTGCCTTCGTCCACTTCGTCCGCCCAGTCACGCTGCGGCTTGATCTGCACGGCGTTGCCGCCGAATACGACCGTCGCCTTGTTGCCGCGAATGGCCTCTTCCCAGCCGACGTCGTTGCAGGTGGAGGACATCATCATCATGGACATATTGCCGAAGTCCACGTTCAAGTTTACAAAGTCGGGGATCTCGCGATCCACCTTCTTCGTGTCCGGATTGATCTTCTGCACATAGAGTCCGCCGCCGGTCGAGATGCGCTGCGGCCAGCCGTCCATTCCGGTGAGGGGGATGTTCATCGCGATCAGAAGCGGCATTAGACGGTGCGGAAACAGGTCACCGATCATTCCGGACCCGTATGCCCAGTATTTGCGCCATCGGAAGTAACGATCCGGATCCCAGGCTTCCGGCCCCTTGCCCTTGCGAAACATCGCCCAGTCCACGTGCGCGTCACCCGCGCCCGAGGGACTGGCATCGGGATCGATCGGAACTTCATTCCATCCGCCAGCTTTGCTGTTGCGCATATAACTGCCCTGGCCGACGACGACGGTACCGATCTTGCCCGCTTTAATGACTCGGCCTGCGGCATGCCATTTGTCGTCGGAACAGCCCTGTGTCCCTAACTGAAAGACCTTGCCGGACTTCTTCACGGCATCGTAGACCGTAAACGCCTCTTCCAGAGTGCGGCAAAGGGGCTTCTCGCAGTAGACATGCTTCCCGGCCGCGAGGGCCGCCAGCGTGACATCGGCATGCCAGTTGTCGGACGTGGCGATGACGACGGCATCAATGTCCTTACGGTCCATCAGTTTCCGATAGTCGCCGTAGGCCGCATCGTCCTTCAGGTTCAGCATCGCCTTGGCGGCGTTGGTGCGCTTCGCATAGACGTCGCAGACAGCGACTTGCTGCGTATTGTTGGCAGCTTCAGCTTCGTGCAGCAGCTTGACATGCGTGTTCAGCCCCTGCCCGCCGACACCGACATGACCGATGCTGATACGGTCGTTTGCGCCGACCACACGACGCATCGCTTCCGCAGTCGTCGGCATTGAGCCGACAGCGGCTACTCCCGCCGTGGTGACAGCTGCGGTGCGCAGAAAATCGCGCCGTGTGCTCGAGTTTTCGTTCTGACTCATGAATGCCTTCTCCTTTGATCTCTCTGCGGATCTGCCTAAACAGACAGTTTGAACCACTCCGGATCGAATGCCATGGTGGTGTTCTTGAGCGCCGCCTCGTTCGCTTTCAGAGCCACGACCGTTGCCTGATAGCCTTCCAGAGCGCCCGCGTCCGGTTTCTTACCGGACCGCACACAACCGAGGAAATTATCTACCGCCTGATAGAGAGCCGTTTTGGACACATCGGTTCCTACAGCCCCGGGTTGCAGGCCAAGTTGTATCTGCTTGGTGGCATCCGCGACGAGAGCGATGCCGGAACCGGTCTGAAGGCCAGTCCCATTCGACGGGTTCCCGATCTGCATCGGGTCCTTACGCGCGAAGACTTCCCATCCGATCGATTTCGCGTCGGTCTCCTTGAACATCCAGGCGCGCTGATCGCGCAGTTGGATCGCGGAATCCGTCCCCATGAACAGCTCATACGGTCCGTCGAACGAGTTCACCAGCGTCGCGTCATAGACAAAACGCAGGTCGTTCGGGTAGTCGAGAATCACTTGGACGGTATCGGGCACCGTACGGTCGTCCTTCCAGCCCAAGAGGGAGCTGTGGGCAGTCACACTGGTAGGCAGCGCATTGAAGAACCACGACGCCATATCGATCTGATGCACCCCCACTTCCCCGAGCAGGCCAGAGGAAGTCTCCCGTTTGAGGCGCCAGTTCAGTTCGGCTTCGCGCTCCGGCGTCGGCCAGCCCTGTCGCCAGGAGGTGCGATTGTGCCACTGCGCACGTCCGCCGATGACCTTGCCAAGTGCGTCCGACCGAATAAATTTGAGAACGTGGTGCGTCTGCATATTGGAACGCTGCTGCAGTCCCGCCGCAAAGGTCTGCTTCGAACCGAGGCCTGCAAGCGCGATGGCCTTTGCCTCGGCGATATCGTGCGACAGTGGCATCTCACAGTAGACATGCTTTCCGGCAGCGATCGCATCCAGTGCGATCTGCTTGTGTTTATGAGAGGGCGTCGCGATGAAAACGGCCTGGATCGATTTGTCGTCGAGCACCTTGCGGTAGTCCGCCACGAAAGCGGCGGAGGGCACGATGGCTGCGACCTTCTTCTGGAACGCCGGGGTACTGAAACTATCGCAGACAGCGACGACGGGAGCGCTGGAAGACCCCATCTTGGCGAGGGAGGTCAATATATTGCGGCCCTGCATACTCGCGCCGATGACAGCGACATTGACCGGAGGTCCGGCAGGCTTATCGTCTTTCTTGACAGGGGCGGCCTGCGCGTGCAGTTCGCGCGCGCTCATACCCAGCCCCAGCAGCATAGATGCAGCGGAGGCGTCTCTTAGGAAATCTCTTCGGTTCATAAATAAGATCGATTCTTTCTGTCGGAAGCCTGCCCGACGCGGTTGTCAGCAGAGGATGTCAGCAGAAATGCGTCCAAGCGTTTGTTGCATGAAAGGGATTCTGAATGGGTGTCGGCCTCTTCTACGAGAGACAAAAGGCAGATATACGTCTATTTTACCACTTTTTTGAGACCTTTGCTCGCCAAGCCAAGCCGTCCGCCACACCTTTTCAACCTTACTGAAGAGGCTTCACGACTTCGCTCAAAATGCCGCCGATGTGACCTGTTAAGGAGATCAGCGCCAGAGAGATGATGCTGAGAAGGAAGTACAATCGGGTGAGAGGAACGGTAGACTTCTTCATCAGACGAGACCGAAAACCCCACAGCAGAAACAGCAGACCGGTGGTCACGATCCCTAGAATAAGATGGAGTTGTAGATTGCCTCGGAGTTCTGCGCCGCCGAACTGCCACTGCCAGGCGATCAGCCCGCTGATGACGGCGAACAGGCCTCCGAATGCTGCCACGACAAGATTGTAAGTGGCTGCGATGCGTAGCGATGCGTTCTTCTTCCAGGTCCCTAGCACATCGAAGAGCACGCTGATGATGAACAGCCCGATCGGGAAATGCACGATGACCGGATGTTGCGCGTTTCTTGCGAACAGCGCCGTCTTCACATCGAAGGGGCTGATCTCTCCCTCGGACTTGACTGATTTGACGGCAAGGTCCGGCTTCTTCGCAGGATGGCTCATCGCATCGCCAGGCAGCATATCCGCCTTAAACTCGTCGAGGTTGGCGAATCCGTCTCCGTCCGAGTCCCTCTCATCGAGCCTGTGAAGAAGTTCCGGGGTCAAAGTCTGAGTGGCCGCAGTCTTCAGGAGAGTTTTGACATCCTTGCCGTACGGATTCACCGCGCCTCCACCGGCAGCATCCGCATGGCACACCCCACACCGTTTTGCATCGATGACTCCGCCCGTCTTCACGGCGTAAGTCGTTTTGACAATGGGAAGGAACTGGGGATACGCGTCTGCCCTGCCAGGAGACAGCCCCAGCAGAACCACGACGCCCAGAAGAGGGACCCACAGAGAGATACGCGAGGTAGGAACGCTGATCGAATTCTGCAATAGTTTGACTTTCATGCGGCTTCCGACCCGGCCTGGACTTCTCTCCAGCGCACCAGGGCCACTTCTCGGATTTAGACACATAGACCCTGAAAAGGTTGCGGTTATTCCCACACTGCCCCTGAGGAGAGCCTCCCGGAACAAGGGATCTATCGTGCCCAACGGCAATTTGCTGCCTGCAGATATGAAAACAAGCCTGCGTGGCTGTGGGCACAGTCGGCGCAGGCCTGTCTTCTACGAATCGAGGAAGGGCTCGCTATTTCACGCGGCGTGCGCCTCGGAAGGCGCTGCTGTAGTAGCCGGAGTCGAGGCGATCGACCCGCACTCCCCCTGAGCGGCGGCTCGATGCATGAACGAACTTCCCATCGCCGGCGTAGATTCCTACGTGCGATATGCCGCTGGTGACAGTGTGAAAAAAGACAAGGTCGCCCGGCTTCATATCTCCACGCGACACGCCGTGCCCCGCATGGAACTGCTCTTTCGCGGAATGCGGCAACGCGACGCCTTTGCGGCTATAGACGAAGCGCGTGAAGCCGGAACAGTCGAACGAGCCCCCCCCGGTGGAACCGTAGCGGTAAGGGGTGCCGCGATAGGCAATCGCCGTTCCAACGACGCTGCTATCGCCTTCCCGATTGTGTTCGCGGGAGGCCGTGTGCGATGCAGGATGATGTTTTGAGAGGTGCGGCTGAGCCAGTTGCACCGCATGTTTTTTGTGCGTGTGTTTGGCAAGGGCTGCAATATGTTCGGCATGTGCCCTATGTTTGGCCGCTGCGACCGCTTCCGCCCTCTTCGCCTTTTTATGGTGTGCCGTGAGCTTCGTGACAGCAACGCTGGGCTCGTACTTCACAAAGTCGTGCCGCATCCAACCGGAGCGTCCACCCTTCACGGTCACATGCGCCCAGCCATCTTTGATTGCGGAGACGACCAGCTTCTGGCCCTTATAACTTGCACCGATGCGTTTGAAGGTCTCCCCGGGTCCGCCACGAACTCCCACATTATCGCCGCGCGTATAACCGATCTTATGATGGCCAGACGCGAGGTGGACTTTGGAGAGGGACATTTTTGTGGAATGCGATTTCGCGGAAGTTGCCTTGTGGACGACGCTTTTCGAAGAGACCGAGGGGATGACGAGCATGTGCCCATCCGGAACGCTATCGACATCGATGCCGGGATTGGCAGCAGCGATCGCTCGAATGGAAACATGAAACTTGCGGGCCACGGCAGAAACCGATTCCCCGTGCTTGAGTTTATGCTTTTGGGAGGCCGAAGCGTGACTTCCGGCGGAGGCTGCCAGAAGCGCGGAAGTGGTGGCTGTTATGCACAGTGGCATCCAGCGAAGTCCGTTGCCGTTCATCGCGGTCTATCCTTCCATTTCACGGCACGTCGGTCGTTCTCCACTGACTTGGCAGCAGGCCGTCGGCTCGTCTTAGCGCTATGAGATTTCGTTTCTACAGGGATATGGGACGGTGGTGCGCGGGTGGAAATTTGCGCCGTCCCTTTGCGGAGTCACGCGGCGGGGTGTGAACTCCTTCACAGGTCGGTAGATTGAGGCCATACTAACCCATTTGACTGCTGGTTGTCAATCCCTTTGTGACGAATCCACAAAGTTTTTTCTGGGGAATCGGTTGGGAAATGTCACAGAAGCGCAAGGAAGCCGTATTTTAAGATGTTGCTTGACCCACGGCAGTCGGTATGATATACTGAAGAGGACGCGGTTCGGTCGGTGGCATCCGCACTAACTCTGCCGGGAAGCGGCGTCTGGAGCGAGTGATCATGGTTGCGCATCCGCCTTTGAGCGTGTTGTGGAGAGTGGACCTCTGGCAGGGTGTGCTGGATGTCCTTGTTGTCGCCTATCTCCTCTACCGTCTTTTGCTGCTGGTACGCGGTACGCGCGCAATGCAGATCCTGGGCGGGCTGGGCACCCTGCTCTTCGCCCTCTTCCTCAGCGACAAACTTCACCTTGACACGCTGAACTGGCTGCTTCGCCAGATCGTCCCTCTTGGCCCGGTAGCCATCGTGATTCTGTTCTACCCGGAGTTGAGGCATGCTCTCGAAGAGTTCGGACCGCGCTTCTGGAGCCGGGGTTTGAGTCTGTTGAACCGTGAAGACGTCAGTGAGATGATCCTGGCCGTCGTGCAGACAGTCACGCTGCTCTCCGCGAAGCGTGTCGGGGCATTGATCGTCTTCGAACGTCAGACCGGCCTCGACGAAGTGATCCAGACAGGGGTCGCCCTCGATGCCACCGTCACCGTGGAGCTGCTCGATACGATTTTCTATAAAGGTTCCGCGCTGCACGATGGGGCGCTGATCATCCGTCATGGCAGAGTGATCGCGGCAGGTTGTATTCTGCCGCTAACAGATCGTCCGAAACTGGATGCTGCCGTCCATACCCGCCATAAGGCAGCGCTCGGTATGTCCGAGAACAGCGATGCCGTCGTCGTTGTTGTGAGCGAGGAGACCGGCACGATTTCGAT
The DNA here is from genome assembly GCA_043762265.1 of Chthonomonadaceae bacterium. Lineage (GTDB taxonomy): Bacteria > Armatimonadota > Chthonomonadetes > Chthonomonadales > Chthonomonadaceae > JANXLO01. The sequence continues at coordinate 16,692 of JAYUMV010000116.1, forward strand.
CGCCCTGGACGGCAAGCTGATCCGGGGCCTCCGCGAAGAGACCCTGCGGGAACGCCTGAGCGCGCTCATTCAGCCACCAGACCGCCAGGGCGGTCGCCGCAGAGCCGCCGTAGCGAGGGAACCGCGATGAGTCTCACCAGTCTGCCCCTTGAGAGCCAACGCGCGCTGGAGCGCCATAAACTCGCTCTCATGGAGCGCATCCGGCGCAATTTCGGCCTCAAATTTATTTCGTTGGCGACTGCGATCCTGCTCTATTTCTATGTGCAAGCGGAGCGCAATCCGAATGTCACGCGCACCTTCACAACGCCCGTCCTCATCGAACACAAGCCCGACGATGTCGAGGTGCAGGCGTACCCACAAAAGATCAAAATCAATGTCTTCGGGCCGCGTTCCGTGATGGACCTCGTAAAAGACGGGGAAGTACGGATCATTGGCGATTTCCAAGGCACACCGACCGATAAAGTGTCTCAGCAGAAACTTCGGTGCCACTACGATTTCGTCGGCTCTGCTGCCGAACATCGCCTCGAAATCAATGTCGATCCTCTGGAGCCCCTTCGGCTCCCGGTCATGGTCTATCCCCAGCGTACCACACTCGTCAATGTGAGTCTCCATTATCTGCGCGAAGCGCCGGAAGGCTTTCGCTACAATGCCGCCGAAGTCAGCCCTGCCAAAGTCAAGGTATCTGGCAGGCTTGATCGCGTAGATCGCGTCGAGCGCGTGGTCGTAAATGCGGTCGGAGGCGAAAAGGGTGCGAGCATCGAAGGAGATTTCCTCGTCTCGGCGAGAGATAGCGATAACAACCCGGTCGATGGCATCACCCTGACCCCCTCGATCGTCCACGTCACCATTCCGCTGGTGGTAGAGACCTATTCGAAGATCGTCAGCATCAGCCCCGACATACGCGATACGCCGCAGGCAGGGTTCACGCTGTACGATATTCAGCCTAATCCGACTCAGGTGCGTATCTCGGGACGCCCGGACCAGGTCACCCGGATCTCGACGCTCCTCACAAAGTCGATTACGATCAAGGATCGCATGGAAGACCTGGAAACGGACGTTGCGTTGATGATTCCGGAAGGAGTGAAGGTATTTAACCTAGACAATAAGCCGTTGCACCGAGTCCATGTACACGTTGCTCTCAAGCGTGCGGTTCCTCCGACCGTCCAACCTAGTCCACCGACTGGCGCCGACAAAGGGATCACTCCCATTCCGAACCCTTGACTCGAGTTTGATGCTATAAATTATGACACTACCCGAATCTTCCATCACAACCGAATCTCCCTGGTTGGCTTCTGCGGAACCGATCGATGAAGCGATCATCATGCCGCAAACCCTGGCAGGCGTCTTCGACGAGGCGTTCGATCTCTACAAGCGTCACTTTCCGCTCTTGGCATTGATCGTCGCAGTGGGACTCATTCCGACGGAAATCATCCGCAACCTGGTAGTCGCCCTCTGGCTGCATCCCCTCGATGCCCACTTAAGCGGTCTAACCTCCGCGAACACAGACAGCTATTTTCTGCTCCGCGTGGGACAGTTCTTTTTTGGGGAACCCCGCGTTGAATTCGCGGGGGTGCTGGCTCTTGGAGTTCTTGTCCTTCTGAGCGCACCGATCTCCATCGCAGTCTCCGACCTCTATTTCGGACGCACCACCACCGTTCGGGAGTGTTATCGGCGCAGCGGTCCCTACGTCGTCAGCATGATGTGGGGATACTGCCAGGTGTTGCTCATCAGCATTGGCATCCTCTTTGTCGGGGCCTTCCTTGTCTTGATGATCATCGGGTTTGTCGCAATGGCCTTTTCGAGACTCCCGGAGATCGCCACGGTTCTCTCCATGGCGTTGATGGTGTTCCCGTTCTGCTTCTGCTTTGGAATCCTCGCCCGAAGCTTTCTCTTCGTGACTCAGTTGACTGTCCTGGAAGGGCTGCCAGCCACCTACGTCCCCTACCGCAACAATCAGTTGGTCGGAAAGAAGCGGTTCTGGCGCTCCTGGGCAGCAACGACCGCCGTGCCAGTTCTCTGGATCTGTTTCCTGGCCATCCTCCACTTCTCGATCCTCTCCGCTCTGGAGGTTCTCCATCTGCCAGCTACTGCGAACTTTGTCGCCGTGTCGGCACTCAGTTCCGCGGTCTATTTCTTCCTGGCGCCCTACTGGACCATCTTCATCACCCTGCTCTACTACGACTATCGCGTTCGGCGAGAAGGGTTCGATGTCCGGGTGCTCTCTCTGACACCCTCGGAGGCGTCCTTGGATAAGGGAGGCGAAAAATGAGAGCGTTGTCCCTCCTGTGTCTGCTCTTTTTGCTGTTCGGCCTGACACCCGTCGCTTGCCATGCACAGGGAGGCCCGAATTCCGCCGACCCCGCTCAGGTCAAAGCGGATCTCAAACGGATCCTTCAAGCGCCGGAATTTCAGCCCGAGAAGGAGCAAGAAGGTTTCCTCGCTCGCTTCTCCAAGTGGATGGGGGAACGCTGGCAGGCTTTCCTAACGTGGCTCCGAAAACTGTTCCATTTCAACATAGATCCGCCGGACATCCACCCCGAGAGGGGAGGCAACATGCTGGCAGGCCTGCTGGTGCCCGTCATCACTGCCGTGCTATTGTTGGCGGTCGTCTGGCTGCTGGCGCTGCTCATACGTGCTCTGGCGCGCAACTGGAAACAGAAGGCTCCGCTCAAAGCCAAAACGACAACTACCTTCGACATCGATGACGCGGCGGCGGACATGCTGGAAGAGCCGGACGAATGGCTGCGTCAGGCCCAGCATTTCGCAGACCAAAACGACTTTCGACGTGCCTTTCGGGCCGTCTTTCTCGGCATTCTACTGCAACTCGACAAGGCGGGCGCGATCGAATACAACCGCTATCGCACCAACGGCGACTACATCAGGCTGCTGAGATCGCGGGGACTGAACGCGCTTTTTGAAGCATTCCGCCCCCTCGTCTTCGAGTTCGATCTGCGCTGGTATGGCAACCGGGCTACGGCGGAAGAGGACTATCGTCGCTGTCGGCGCGAATACGACCGTATCCGCCAAATATTGGCCGCGCCTCCCTCGCCGAATGCGGCCCTGCCCATGGCAGGGAGGGCCTGAAAAATCATGCGTAAAGGCAAGCGAACCAATAAGGAGCTGATCGGGCTCGCCGTGCTCTTCGTGGTGTTCATTACGACGCTGCTCATGTTCGAGCGCGTGGCCCAGGAGACCGTGCCGCACGACGTGCCCAGCACCTTGAACTCCCAGAGCGCGGGATCCAAGGCCCTCTTCCTTCTAATGCAAAAGGAAGGCTTCTCAGCGGCGCGCATGGAATCGCCGTGGACCAGTCTCAACGCCAATGTCGGTCTCCTGGTCGTGATCGAGCCACTGCGGGACGACCGAAGCGTCACCGCCGACGAGTTGACCTCGTTGAAATCGTGGATCGAATCGGGTGGGACCGTTCTCTTTATGGTGACTTTACCGGCTCGCCCGATCGATTCGAAGGACCTGATCGCGGGAGACATCGCGATCGTGGAAGGCGATAATAAGCCGAAAGATCTCACGCCGTTCGCGCCAAGGTCCCCTTATGTGCGCAATGTCGCTTTGCTCCATGTTGCCAGCCCGGTAAGGCTCAAAGCAGGAACCAACTCCCATTACCAGACCCTCTTTCGTGATGACGCTGGCGCTCTCGCGGCGGAAAAGCCGCTGGGAAAAGGCCATGTCATCGTACTGGCGAACAGCGTCGCGGCCAGCAACAGCGCGATCACGCAGGCTGACAATGCGATTCTGCTCTACAATATCGCGGCGGAGACCCTCAAAACCAGTCGGTGTGAGATCGCGTTCGACGAATATCATCACGGTGTTGGCTTCGAGAATCATGGCGCGGGCGAGGCCGTCCAGGAAGGCATGTTCGCCAGCGCGCCGAAGCCAGTACGCTTCGTCTTCCTGCACCTGTGCGCACTCGGCGCACTGCTCGTTTATGTCGGGAATCGCCGATTCGGGCCACTGCACATCGTACGCCAATCGACGTACCGGGCTAGCACAGAATATGTGGGCTCGATGGCCAGACTCTACCGGAGGGCAAACTCTGGGGATATCGCGATCGTCACGCTCTACCGCCTGTTTGTCCGTGATCTTCGCCGTCAACTCGATCTCACGCCGGACACGCCGATGGGACAACTCGTCGCACAGGCTGTGCGAGTGCACGGTATCAGCGAGGGACCCTTCTTGCAGTTCCTGACGACATGCGAAGAGATCGATCATGGCAAACGCATTACAGAGGGGACCATGCTGCAGTTGGCCCGAGAACTGGATAACTATAGAAGGAGTTGTAATCTTGTCTGATATGAGTAGCGGGTTGTCCGGCAGCGGATCGATGGGCTTTGACGCTCCCCTAAACGGCGTACAACCGGAAGCGGTTCCGATGCAAAGCGCCGGAGTCGCGATGCGAACACCGATGTCTGTGCAGGCGCTCGCGGAGCGTATCACAGCCGAAATGCATAAGGCTATCGTCGGGCAGGACGAACTGGTCGAAATGATGATCGTGGCAGTCCTGGCCGGGGGGCATATCCTGCTTGAGGGCGTTCCGGGCACTGCAAAAACGCTGTCGGTGCGGACCCTGGCACGGATTTTCGATGTCTCGTTCTCCCGCATCCAGTTTACACCGGATCTGATGCCGTCGGACATTCTAGGCACCAGTATCTTCGATCCGCGCACCCAGGAGTTCAGCCTCAAGAAGGGGCCGATCTTTGCCGGACTGGTGCTCGCCGACGAGATCAACCGCACCCCTCCGAAAACCCAGTCCGCGCTGCTGGAAGCGATGGAAGAGCGCCGGGTTACCATCGATGGTATTCCGAACGCGTTGCCGGAGCCGTTCCTTGTCTGCGCAACACAGAACCCGATCGAGTACGAAGGCACTTATCCCCTCCCGGAAGCGCAACTAGACCGTTTTATGCTGAAAGTCAATGTCGGCTATCCGGCTCAAGGCGAAGAAGAGAATATTCTGGCGAAAGTCCAGTCCGGGTTTCGTGCACAAAACCTGGACACCGCTGAGATCCAACCGGTGCTGACAGGCGCCGACATGCCCTACTACCGTGGCCTGATCGAGCGCGTTCGCGTCGATCCCACCGTGCTTCGATACATTGTGCAGATCGCGCGCGCTACCCGCGAAAACCGCAACCTGCTCCTGGGGGCTAGTCCACGCGCAGCCATTACGCTGCTGAATACGACCAAGGCGTTGGCCGCGATCCGAGGCCGTGACTTTGTGACTCCGGACGACATCAAGATGATGGCTCGACCTGTCCTACGGCATCGTATGGTGTTGCGCCCCGAGGCTGAAATCGAAGGCTATACGAACGATCGTATCGTCGAGTCCGTACTCCAGAGCGTTGAGGTCCCACGCTGACCCAGAGTTCCCGTATCCACTCTCCTGCCGTGCGCCGGGTCGCGGAAGTCGTGCGTCCGGCCACCGGCGGGATTCGCCGCCATGTCTCCGATCTGCTCGAACATCTAGACCGGACTCAGTTCCTCCCTTTGCTCTTCGCCCCCAACGAATTTTTCCCGGACCGCTCGCTTCCCGATGTTGCACGCCACAGCGTAGAGATCGGCGCAACAACACGACCACTCCAGGACTACAAAGCAAGCATCGAACTAGCGCAACTATTGGGCAAAAAGTGTGATATTGTGCATGCGCATGGCTTGCGCGGAGCCGTCGTCGGGGGATTAGCTGCCCGGCGTGCCCGCATCCCCTATCTCTTCACAGTACACAACCTGCTCCCCCAATTCAATGTGGTTCAAGCCGCCGTCTTCCGGGAAATCGTGCGCAAGGCCGCACGCGTCATCGCCGTCTCCGAGGCCGTCGCACACACATTGCGACAGGCAGGAGTCGGCGAAGAGCGGATCGTCGTCATTCCCAACGGGGTCGATCTTTCCCGGTTTAAACCTGCGGCGGACCCTCTGGCGTTTCGCACGAAACATCGTTTCGAAGGCGCGGACCGGATCGTCCTGGCAGTCGGACGCCTCTCTCCGGAGAAGGGTTTTGATGTGCTCATCGAGGCATTCGCATCTCTTCAAACGCGTATGCGTGATGTACGGCTGGTGATTGCAGGAGACGGCCCGGATTCCTCGCAGTTGAGAGCGAGGGCCGAACTGAGTGGAGATCGCATTCACTTCCTGGGCCATAGCGAGGAGACGGTGGGTCTGTTCGCGGCAGCAGATCTCGTCGTTGCGCCTTCTCGGCAAGAGGGTCAGGGGATCGTGCCGCTGGAAGCGATGGCCGCCGGTCGGGCGGTCGTGGCGAGTCGGGTCGGCGGCCTGGTGGAGACGATTGTCGAAGGAGAGACGGGACTGCTGGTGCCCGTCGGCGACGCTACGGCCCTCTGCGGTACCATGGAGATGCTTCTGAACGATCCGCAACGACGGGCAGCGATGGGCCTGGCAGGGCGACAACGCGTGCAGCAAAGGTACTCTTTACCCGCTCAGATACAGAAAATAGAGGCGATCTATCGCGATGTTTACCGAACTACAGCGTGAAAAACTTCAGACCGGCGCGGCTGTCTGGGGCTTGGCGCTGGACAATGCGACCATCGAGCGGTTTGCACGTTTCGCCGACATGCTGGAGGAGACGAACCTTTACCTGAACTTGACTCGCGTGCCTCCAGCGGAATACCATACGCTGCACTTTCTCGATTCCCTGGCCCTTGCCGCCATCATGCCTCCGAAACCGGGCTCCCGATTGCTGGATGTCGGAACGGGTGCGGGATTTCCCGGTCTGCCCTTAGCGCTGGCCTATCCCGATCTGCACGTTACACTGATGGACGGCACCCGAAAGCGCCTGGATTTCCTGGAGGAAGCGATAAGCGCTCTGGGCCTGGTCAACGTGACGACCCTCCATGGCCGCGCTGAGGAGATCGCCCGCCTCCCTACCCATCGGCAACACTATGACCTTGTGACCGCACGCGCCGTGGCAAAACTGCCCCAACTCGTGCAGTGGTTGGTCCCGTTGGCTCGCCCCGGCGGGTTGGCAATCGCTTATAAGAGCCGTGATATCGATGAGGAGTTCGCGGAGGCAAACGTTCTTTTGCGACGCCTTGGAGGCCAGTGTGAACAGGTGGCGGAAGTCACGATACCCGGCACCGAGATCATACGAACGCTCGTACTGATCCGACGCGACGGAAGAGGCAAAAAATGAAACGAATTCAAATTGGCGTCGCCATGTTGACGTTTGGCTGCGTGGTGGGCGGCGTCGGTCTGCTGGTTCGCCGGGCGGCGGCAGAGCATTTCGATATCGCGCTGAAGGCGCAGGTGGGTCGGCAACTCGCCGAAGCGACCGTGGATACGACGCCACCGATTGGGGGCGTCAATCCGCGCCCCGTGCTGCATGTGAAAGCGGGCGAACCCGTTCACATCACCTGGAAACTCAAAAGCAACTTCCCGCACGGCACCATGAAAGCCGTCACGATCCATTTCTTTGTGGTGCGCGAGAAAGAGGTCGGTCAGAAGCCGGTCCCCGATCCTGGCGGCCCCGCAGGGGTTCTCGACAATCGGCTATCCATGGACTTTTCCCCAACCGGAGTATCAAGCGGAGCACTCACCTGTGTGATGCCGGGCGCAGGCAACTATTTGGTGCGCGTCCAGAGCGAAGACACACATGACGAACACGATCACGAACACTTCTCCGCACTCGATATCGTCGTTCAGTGACGAGGTTCGAGGTTAGCTTTTGCGGCTAGCCCTGAACAGTTCCACGGCTACCGATGCGACCGCTTCCGGGGAGATACTGTCGATACAGGCCTGCTGAGACTTGTTGCACGCGCCCGGGCGACACGAGGCGCAGCGCACCATCGGCCCGATAGTCCGTGATTCGGTTTTCCAGGGGCTCCAGCGCAGGCGCTGATCCCAATGTTCGGAGGCGGGGAACACGGTCACGCAGGGCGTTCCCATTGCGGCGGCGAGATGGGAAGTGCCCGTGTCAACGCTGAGATGGAGCGCGCTGCGCTTCAGGATCGCGGCGAGCGCTCCGACATCGGTTTCGCCCGTTAGATCGAGTGTCTTGGGTCCGAGGTCCGCTGCGATGCGGGCATTGCTCTCCTGGTCTCCGGGGGTCCCTGTCAGCGCCACGCGCACACCGGTCTTCGCAAGGATCTGCTGCGTCGAGGCGATAAAACACTCTGCTGGCCAGAGACGCGAGGATCCTCCAAACGTGGGGTTAACGATCAGCAATGGCTCGCCCGCCCAACCGCGCTCTGCCAACAACTTTTCCGCTGCCGCTTCGTCCGCCGCAGTGACCGGATAGACCATCGGCCCGGGAGCGCCGGTCGCACCGATGCGACGAACCATGTCGAAGTTATACTCCACCTCATGCCGATCCGGCTGGCCCCGATTTACGCAAACGTTCTCCGTATAAAACCGGCGATAGTATTTCCCGCTGCTGCCGTAGCGCAAGGGAATGTTGGCGAGACGGTACAGCCAGGCATAGCGCGAGCCTCCATGCAGACAGACCACCGCGTCGAAGCGTCCCGCGCGCATACGTTCCAGCAGACGCCACGCGCCCACCGGCCCCGCATAAGTATGGGCCGTATCATCCCAAATGGTGTCATCGACGAGAGGATGCTTCTCCAGCCAGGGGCCAGGCTTGGGGGGCCATAACAACAGGGTGATCTTCGCGGCGGGATGCGCTGCCCGTATACCGGCGAGCGCAGGGGTAGTCATTAAGAAATCCCCGAGCTTGGCGCCGGGAAGACGAACGAGAATACGTTCCAAAAGTTGCCTCAACGTGAGATTGAAATCCATTGTAGCAGACGCACATCGACATGTCAATGCGAAAAATGCCCACCGAACGCTATACAGGCGAGAGGGAATGTGATAGAATAGCAGCATATCGAGCACTTTGCAAGAGGAGTAAACCATGTCTGCTGTTGTCGCAGGACGACCTTCGAAATCGCCTCAGGCCGACGAACTCCGGCGTGAGCTCATCACTATTGTCGGCGAGGCGGGGGTGCTGACCGGAGTGACGGAACTGCGCGCTTACGACTGCGATGCCTACGCACCCGAAAAGCGTTATCCCGACGCAGTCGTGCTACCAACGGATACGGAGCAGGTCGCCCGGATCGTGAAGTTGTGCAATCGCTTGAAAGTGCCGTTCACGCCCCGTGGCGCAGGGACCGGGCTTTCCGGAGGCGCGACCGCCATCGCAGGCGGCGTCATCATTGCGACCACGCGCTTGAACAAAATTCTCGATGTCGATCTCCCGAACCGTCGCATGACCGCGCAGGCCGGTACCGTGAACGTCTATCTGACCAAAGCCGTGAAAGCCGATGGTCTGCACTATGCGCCCGACCCCTCCTCGCAGGGAGCCTGCACCGTCGGCGGCAACGTGGCCGAAAACGCCGGAGGACCGCATACCCTGAAATACGGGGTCACTACCAACCATATTACCGGCCTGAAAATGGTCCTGCCGGACGGTGAGATTATCACGCTGGGCGGTAAAGCGGAAGACTCGCCGGGCTATGATCTCGTCGGACTGGTGGTCGGCTCTGAAGGGACGATGGGCGTCGTGACAGAAGTGACCATGCGACTGACCCCCTTGCCGCAGTCTGTCCGCACGCTGTTGGCGATCTTCGAGACGGTGGATCAGGCAACTCAGACGGTCTCCGACATTATCGCCGAAGGACTGCTGCCCGCCGCGCTGGAAATGGTGGACACCTTCATCATCAAGGCGTGCGAAGAGGCGTTTCACCTCGGATTTCCCCTGGATGCCGAAGCGGTGCTGATTATCGAGGTCGATGGCCTGGAAGTCGGCCTCGACGCGGAGGCCAATCGCGCCAAAGCGATCGCGGAGCGCAACGGCGCGCGCGAAGTGCGACAGGCCTCGACCGATCTGGAACGTGCCCTGCTGTGGAAGGCCCGCAAGCAGGCGTTCGGTGCGCTCGGTCGGCTTGGACTTGCGATGGTCACCCACGATGGCGTCATTCCCCGCACCAAACTCCCGGAGGTCCTGCGCGAAGTCCGCGCCATCGCTGCCCGCCACGGCCTGGAGGTCGGCAACGTCTTCCACGCTGGGGACGGCAATCTGCACCCCAATCTGATGTTCGACGAGCGCGATCCCGCCCAGGTCAAAAACGTCATGGAGGCCGGTTTTGAGATCCTTAAACTCTGCGTCGATGTCGGCGGTTCGATCACCGGCGAACATGGCATCGGCGTCGAAAAGATGGATGCGATGCCCTGGCTCTTCTCCGAGGTGGACTTGGATCTGATGGAGCGCATAAAACTGGTTTTCAACGCCAACGAACTCTGCAATCCCGGCAAGATTTTCCCCTCAGCGAAACGCTGCTGGGAGACCGACCATGGCCCCCAGATCGCCGAACGCGCCGGCCGTGGCGCTGCTGTCTAACTCCGCGCAACGTTCCGAAGTGATACGCCACGTGAACCATGGAACTCAATGCGCTCCTGAAGTGTCTTTCTGATAGAAGCCTCGCAAACGGCGAAAAATCTCGCCAAAAGACGGTAACGGAGGAAAAGATCATGGCAGAAGAGACAGAGCGTACGGGCTTGAACGGCGATACCAGTTTGGACGATGATACGCACGATGATCCGCAAAAGGGCGCCGCGATCGGAGGCATCGGCGGGGCCGTCGCCGGAGCCGTCGCAGGGTCGATGGCGGGGCCTGTCGGAACTATCGCGGGAGCGGTCATCGGCGGGATTGTGGGAGCGATCACGAGCAGAGCCGCTGTAGGTGCAATCGACAAGATCGAACATGAGAATGCGCCGTTGGAGAAAGAGGCCGCCCTTCCCGTGGCGTCTATCTCTTCAGAGACGACGCCAGAAACGATCCGCGATTCTGCGACGGATCGTGAAGTCGTGCTGAGTGCAACGCCATATGGCGCCCCAACCCCCTTTGCGGCGACCGAAGATACTCCATACGCAGAAGATAAAACAGAAAAGGCCCCCTAACGCGTTCTCGGGTTTGGAAGAGTACTGATCTCTGAGAGGAGAATGGATGCGGGTTTATCGGATCGAGGAGGGCATATGGCAGATCTCGCTTGCATGGAGCAATTCCTGGCTCTTGTGGGAGGGGGGCGAGAGCAGCGAGGCCACGCTGATTGACACGGGCCTGCGCCGGGATCGCGACGCACTTTTGGCGGGACTAGAGCAGATAGGGGTTCACCAGGCGCAAGTTCGAAATGTACTGCTCACCCACGCGCACTGCGACCACGCCGGGAATGCTGCCTTCTTTGCAGGGCGGTCCGCCAAGGTAAAGCTCCAGGAAGCGGAAATTCCGTTTCTCAGCGTTCCACGCCGGACCTATAGGCCGGCGGGCATAGGGATTCTGACGCGTCCGCATACGGCCCTCGCGTTCGCGATAGGCGAAGCACGTTTCCCCGTGCCACGTATCGCCGAGGGCCTGGTCGCGCTTGCTCCTAATGAAACGATTTCTGCTCCCGGAGGCCCCCTCCGTGTAATACACAGTCCGGGCCACACTCCGGGCCACGTCGCCTTCTACCGGGAGCATGACGGAGTGCTTTTCAGCGGAGATGCCGCCATGAATATCATCCCTATCCGGCGC
>JAYUMV010000117.1:0-16659 GCA_043762265.1 Chthonomonadaceae bacterium
GAAATTGTCGCCCTTACCCTGAGTCAGATTGATTTTGTTCGTGCCGTCCGAATTGATGACCCAGAGATCGCGTTTTGCGTCCGGGCGCTGCATTTCATAGAGCATACGACTGCTGTCCGGCGACCAGCGCGGTGTTTGCGGCAGGCCATCCTTTCCAACCGGTATCATACAGGGTACTGTATGGACGTCTGCGGGTCCCACCTTCATCCCCTGAGGCATGGAGCTGTCCAGCGTGGTATTCATGACCACGATGCCAAGCAGTTCCCGGATGCCCTCACCCTTCAAATGCCAAGCCTCGAAGGCCATCTTGCTGCCATCCGGCGACCAGGCGATGTGTTTCGGCTCAATGCTATAACCGACCCCAGCAAACAGGGGAACTAACTCTGGCTTATTCGGGTCCTTGAAACTGATGATCTGAATGCCGCTGACGGTCTCCAGCTTGCCTTGTCGGCCCGTCGCTTCCAGTTCCGTATAAGAACAGGCCAGACGGCTACCATTCGGCTCCCAGGCAAAATCGACCTCGTGGCCGAAGGCCACGGGAAGCATCTTCGTTGCGTTGTTGGGAAGTACCATCAGAGCCTGGTCGAAAACGCCCATTCCGTCTATCGGGTGGTGTTGTCCGCTTACGTCCTGTATCGCCGCAAGTCCCATGCTGTCCGAAGAGAATCCGGCCATCAGAAAAGGCCCTTCGAGGTCCACCTGGCCGGGTTTCACATCGTCCCCGCCTTCCTTGGCGGCAGTTGGCGGAGGCATCACCTGGAAGACGTCGGTTCCATTCAGGTTGACGGTCTTGACCGATCCCTGCACAATGAAAGCGGCGAGCTTGCCATCGAAGCTGACCGCAGGGGCGGACTTGTTACCTGGACCGTAGGTGAGTTGCTTCGGGCCACCCGTGCCCAGGATATAGATCTGCGTGACCTTATTATCGCGCAGATTGGAGGCGTAGAGCAGGCTTTTGCCGTCGCGCTCCCAAACCGGCTGCGCCTTGTTGGAGACATCGTCGTTCGGCGTCAACTGGCGCAAGTCGGTGCCATCCGCACGTACGGCGAAGAGAGTGGTCGCGCCTTTATCATCCTGCCGCACAAAGGCGATATGGTCTGTCGTATCGAAGGCAAGACCGCTGATCGGGCCGACATTGCCTAGAAACGACAGATAGTAGTAGAAGGCGATGAGCGCCATCAGGAGCACTACCAGGATCAGCACCCGGTTCATGCGTCGGTTGTGTTCCCGCTGGCGCCAGTCGGGCGGGGCGGCATGCGGCGTGGTTTTTGTGTTTGCCATCTTGACTATAAGGCCGTGAATAGAGATCGGCAGGACGTTTAGAAAGTTGCAGTCGTCGCAAAGCGCGGGCGAAAAGAGCCTGTCCAGAGGTGCGCGGAGCGACGGAACTGCAGGCGTCCCGTTGTTTGGATACGGAGTGCAGGCGTTCTTATGTTCCTCAGAGGATCGAGAGGTACGATAGGATGCAGGAAGAAAATGACACCGGAAGCCATAAAGGAGCACTCTTCGGCATCAGTGGGCTGCAGGATCGAAGCCATAGATCGCGCGGCCCTCTCCGACCATGCCTTTGACGACCAGCGTCATACTGTGTACCCCGACCGTCATGACGCGTTGTTTCGTCTTAGGATCCTGATTATTGAACGTCACGGTGAAGGCGCGATACCAGGAGTTCAACCCCGTCTTGACGCTCTTTTGAAGCTTCACTTCGCCCATTTCCACCTGTGCGGATGCCAGTGGAACGCCCTCATCCGCCCGCAGTTCAAACTGCCAGGGAGCGTTCAACTGCCCCGCCGTGTAAGTGTCCCCGTTAAGTTCGATATGCCCTAAAAATGCGATCTTATCTCCGAAAGCGCCTCGGTCCATATCGCCGTAGTATTTCTTTCGGCGCTCATCGTACAGGGTCTGGGCCTGTACGTCGGTCAGTTTCCCGTCTTTCATCAGTTGATTCGCCAGTCCCGCAATCACGTCCGCTGTCACGAAGCGAGCCTCAAAGCCGCTTTCGGCGCCACGCGACATATCCCATGTGACCTTCACCGACCAGCGCTGAAATGCTGCCTCCAGCGTGACATTCTTAGGCCGTTCCCGTTCCGGGGCAGCCGGATACGGCACTTTTCGCACGGTCGTTTTAACCTCGTCCGCGCGCAGTCCCGCTGGCAATAGGACCAGGAGAAAGCAGAGCATAAGGATTCGGAAAGGAAAGATGTGAACAGGTGTTCTCCTGCATTGCTGCATCAGACGACCTCCACCACGACTTTAATCTTGTCGCAGGAATAGGCCCTCTCGCCAGATCGGCGAGAGGGCGGACGTTCGAGAAAACAGATACGGAACGGTTAGGCGCGCGAGGGCTGGGTCTGCTTCTCGACTTTGCGGCGCTGCGAACCATCCAGGATCTTCTTGCGCATCCGGATGTTCTTGGGGGTCACTTCCACCAGTTCATCCGGGCCGATGTATTCGATAGCGCGGTCGAGGCTCATCTCAGTGGCAGGCGTGAGGCGCACGCCGATGTCGCTGTTGGAGGAGCGCATGTTGGAGAGCGCCTTGATCTTGCAGACGTTGACTTCCAGATCGCTGTCGCGAATATGCTTGCCGACGATCATACCCTCGTAAACCTCGACCCCAGCGCCGAAGAAGAGCGTACCGCGCTCTTCGGCATTGGCGAGGCCGAACGGATTGGTGGTACCGGCTTCTGTCGCGAGCAAGGAGCCGCTGCTGCCGCGTCCCATGTCTCCTGCGTAGGGCTTGTAGTCCTCGAACAGGGTGTTGATGACGCCGGTGCCGCGGGTGGCCGTCAGGAAGTCGTTGCGGAAGCCGAGCAGTCCGCGCGTGGGGATCAGATAGGTGAAGTGGATGGCGCCCGAGCCGAGGCGCATGTCCAGCATCTCGCCTTTGCGGCGGCCCATCTGCTCCACGACCACGCCCTGATACTCTTCGGCGACTTCGATCTGCACACGCTCGTAGGGCTCCAGGCGCTTGCCGTCCTCATCCTGGCGATAGATGACTTCCGGCTGGGCGACTTGCAACTCGTAACCTTCGCGGCGCATCGTCTCGATCAGGATGGCGAGGTGGAGTTCGCCACGACCGCTGACCAGATAAGTGTCGGCGCTTTCGCTGGGAGTGATGCGCAGGCTGACGTTGGTCTCCAGCTCTTTATAGAGACGCTCGCGCAGTTTGCGGCTGGTGCTATGCGGACCTTCGCGCCCTGCGATCGGGCTGGTATTGACGCCGAAGGCCATCTGCAGGGTCGGCTCATCGACCGGAATGCTGCTGACCGCTTTGGGCATGTCGCGGCTGGCGATGGTCTCGCTGATACCGATGTCGGACAGACCGCTGACGATACAGATCTCGCCCGCCGTAACCTCTTCCTGCTCGGCCTTTTTCAAGCCTTCGAACACGAAGGTGCTCACGATCTTGCCAGTGCGGATATCGCCAGCCCGGTTGACGATGGCGATGTTGTCGCCGGGATGGACCTTGCCAGCATGGATTCGGCCGATCGCGAAGCGTCCCCGGTACTCATCGTAGTCGATGTTGGAGACGAGCATCTGCAGCGGAGCGTCGGGATCGCCGACAGGGCAAGGCAGATGCGACACGATGGTGTCGAACAGCGGGTCCAGGTCGGTGCCGGGCGTCGCGAGATCGAGCGTGGCCGTTCCCTGGCGGGCGCAGGTGTAGATGACCGGGAAGTCCAACTGCTCTTCGTTCGCGCCGAGTTCGACGAACAGGTCGAATGTCTGATCCACGACCCAGTCGGGCCGCGCATCGGCGCGGTCGATCTTGTTGACGACCACGATGGCTTTGTGCCCGAGCGCAAGCGCTTTGGAGGTGACGAAGCGGGTCTGCGGCATGGGGCCGTCTACGGCATCCACCAGCAGCAGCACACCTTCGACCATACCGAGCACGCGCTCGACCTCACCGCCGAAGTCGGCGTGGCCGGGGGTATCGACGATATTGATCTTGATGCCGTTATGAGAGACGGCGGTATTCTTGCTGACGATGGTGATGCCGCGTTCGCGCTCCAGGGCATTGCTGTCCATAACGCGCTCGGCGAACTCCTGATTGGCTCGGAATACGTTGCCCTGCCGCAGCAGGGCGTCCACGAGGGTAGTTTTGCCGTGGTCGACGTGCGCGATGATAGCGATATTCCGAATTTGCTCCTGGCTGTAGATGCTGCTCATTGGTTCCTTAAATTTCCTCGTCCCCGCCCCGCGTCGCAGGAGGCGCAGTGGGAACGCAAACACAAAAAAGGCGCGGCAATGCGTTCGCCGCGTACCATGGATGTGCGATCACTCCTGCGAAAACCAGTTTCATTATACCACAAAGCACAGCGAACCTGACACGCGGCCTCTATGCCTACACATGGATATAAAGCTATCTCGGGCAAAAGAAGCAGATTGGTAGGAATGTAGGAGTCGCTGACTCGATCCTCAGAATACTCTAAGATACGTGACGTGCAAAAGTTCGTCTAAGAGGGCATAATCTAAGCATGCTCTAGCATAGCCTAGCACCGTCACCCCACGATCCAACGAACGAATCCAACAGACCGCGTCGGCGGAGCGTAACCAGAGTCGGTTACCTTGCTCTCTCCGGAAGCGGCCTTATAAGAGATTTGGCAGGGATCACGTCTTTCGGAGAGAAAACCAGCCATGATTCATGAGCCTGCGAGCCACGTTTCGTCGCAAGTTAATTTGCGACGCCTTCTCGATCCCCGCGGTCAAACCGGTGTCGGCGTCCACGACGGCTTGTCCACCCTGCTTGCTGCCCAAAATCCCTTCGATTTCGTATGGGTAAGCAGCTTCTGTAACAGCGCGGCGATGGGGCTGCCGGACGCAGGCATCCTCGGCGCTGAAGAGATGCTGGGCATGGTGCGCCTGGTGCGCCGCAACACCTCCCTTCCTATCGTCGTCGATATGGATGCGGGATATGGGGATCCGCTGAAGATCTACCATGTCGTCAAAGAGATGGTCCGCTCGGGCGCCACCGCCCTCTGCATCGAAGACAATCCCAGTTCCAAACGCTGCAGCCTCTACGATGGCTTCGAGCGCACCCTGGTGACGCCCGAAGAGCATTCGGCGCGGATTCGCGCCGCCAAAGCTGCGGTCGCCGACATCGAGGGCGACTGTTTGATCGTCGCACGCACCGAAGCTTTCCTGGCTTGCCTCGGCTTGGAAGAGGCCTTGAGCCGCGCCTCCGCGTATGCCGATGCTGGCGCCGACGCCGTCTTCGTCCAGTCGGTCGATGGAACCGGCGGGGAGATCCTAGATTTCTGCCGCGGCTGGCAACGGCGCACCCCTGTTTTCCTCGCTCCCACGCGGATCTCCCACATCCCGAAGACGGAACTGTTCGCAGCTGGCGCCTCGCACATCATCCACGCCAATCAGGGTCTGCGCGCCGCCCATGCCGCCATGGACCGCGTCTTCCGTGCGCTGGCGGAACTGCCCTCAAGCGGCGGAGTCGAGAAGGAGATCTCTACGGTAAAGAAGGTCTCCGAGGATGTCGGAGCCAACCGCATCGATGCACTGGAACGAATGTTCGAGGGAGGTTAGGACGATGCTGTCTCAGCGCGCGCAGATGCTCGGAGGGTCTCAGACCTCCGGCATGCGCAACCGCGCCCGTAAACTGCGGGCCGAAGGTGTGAATATCATCAATTTCGCCGCCGGAGAGCTCGATCAGGACACGAGTCCCAATATCAAACAGGCGGCGCGACAGGCGATCGATGCCGGTCGCACACAGTACACCGATACACTGGGGGTGCGCGAGCTGCGGGAGCGGCTGGCGCAAAAAGTCTCAGAGAAGACCGGCACCTCATACGACATCGAAGAGGTAGGCTTTACCGCAGGAGCCAAACAGGCCCTCTTCAATGCAGCGATGGTGACCTTCGAGCCGGGCGATGAGGTGATCATACCGGCTCCCTACTGGGTCACCTTTCCGGAGCAGGTCCGCCTCGCCGGGGCGACCCCTGTCTTTCTCTCGACTGGCGAGAACGATTTCCAGATCGACATCGACGCGCTGACTCGAATGATCAACCCGCGAACTCGGGGTATCATTCTCAACACGCCCAATAATCCTACCGGTGTGGTCTATGGCGCCGAGGTTTTGGAGCAACTGGCGCGCCTCGTACTCAAACACAACCTTACCTGCATTTTCGACGAGTGTTACGATGCGCTGGTCTATGCGCCCGCATCGCACCATAATATTGTGAAGCTGGTTCCGGAGATGAAGGAGCGGACGATCCTCGTCGGTTCGCTCTCGAAAACCTACTGCATGGCCGGATGGAGAGCCGGGTTTTTCGCCGCCCCGAAGGCCGTCGTCAAGGCCATCGGCAACCTCCAGAGTCACACGGCGTCGAATGCCAGCAATCTGGTCCAGTACGCCGCTCTGGCCGCGCTTGCGCCGTCGGAAGATGCGTTTGTGGACGGCGTTCGAAGCCAACTGATGCGCCAGCGCGCCGCCGCGATACAGGAAATGGAAAAGATTCCCGGCCTGACGTTCGTTCACCCGGAAGGCGCATTCTATCTCTTTCCGGACGTAAGCAGCCTGCTGGGCAAGTCTATCGATGGTCAGCGCCTGGAGAACGTCGAGGTTGTGGCCGAGATGCTCCTGCAGTACGCGCATATCGCGGTGGTGCCGGGTTCGGCGTTCGGCTCCGACCGGCATCTGCGGATCTCCTATGCGATCCCCCAGGCGGAGATCGTAGAGGGTCTGGAGAGCCTGAATCGGTTTGTTCGGTCGCTGGACTGAGATTTCTATCCTCGACTCATGGAGAAAACTATTGGAATCGGGAATCGTGCTGTTTTTGGGGATGGTTCGGCGCGGCGAATATGAGACCTTGCAGGAGCGAGGTCTTGCACTGGGAGTGCTGGTAGATACCAACAACAAGCAGCGCCTTGCGGATGTGTCGCAGTTCAAAGTGGTCGAGCATTTCGACTTTTCCCGGCCGTTGGAGGAGCTCGTCGCGGCGGTGCGGGGCGTTCAGGAGCGGTTAGGAGTCTCCTGTCTCTTCAACGTCATTGAGTTCTATGTGGCGCAAACGGCAGCGGTAGCGGCGCGACTCGGCCTGCCGAGTATCTCCGCCTCCGCCGCGCAACTCTGCCTCGATAAGAGCGTGATGCGCGAGAGGTTTCAGGAGCGGGTCGGGCCGGAGGCATCGGCCCGATTTCAGGTCGTGACATCGGAAGCGGACCTGATCAAGTTCGCCGCCGAACTGGGCTATCCGGTCTTTCTGCAGCCCTCCAATGTCTCCGCCAGCATGTGGTCCACCTCCAACCCGGACGAGGAGACTCTTCTGCGCCACTATCGCGCGATGCAGAGCGAGGTTCCGGCTTACTATGCAAGACTGGGCAAGCCGGGCACGCAGCTCAAGGTCATTGTGGCGGAGTATCTTCAGGGCGCCAACACATCGATCGACTGCCTGATCGACAATGCAGGCAAGGTCTACACTTTGCCGATCGTAGACGTACTGACAGGCAAAGATATCGGCATCGACGACTACCATCATTTCGCCCGCATCGTGCCTTCGATCCTGCCTGCCGGGGAGCAGCGGCGTCTGGAGGCTCTGGCGATGGCGGGGGTGCGCGCGTTGGACATGACGAGTTGTGCTGCCCATGTCGAGTTTATCGGCGCGCGGTTGGGTGAGATCGCCGCCCGGCCTGGCGGCAACCGGCCGCGTATTTTGCATCTGGCCTATGGCATGGACGAGCTTGGCGCTTATCATGACATTCTGGTGGGCAAGAGGCCGGATCTGAGTCCGAAACAGCAGGGATCTGCCGCCATCGTCACTCCGTTCCCGGCTCAGAACGGCACTCTCCGCGCGATTCGGCATCTGGACGAACTGGTGGATCTGCCGGGCTATCTCTACCATGAGGTGCGCGGCGTGGCAGGGCAGGCAGTGGGGCTTGCCCGCAGCGGTTATCGAGCGCCGCTCTATATCGAGCTGCAGTCGAATGATGCAGATACCGTTCGCCGCAGCGTCGATCGGATCGCTGCGTGGTCCGACATCTACGAGGTAGAGTAGCCAATGCCTTCTCTCCTGCGCGGGGGGACGCCATGAGCCTTTCTCTCCACGACACGCCGAACCGGGCAGAATCAACCCACTATGTCGAAGGCAGCAATGGGATGGTCGTCTCCGTCTCCGCCCCTGCCTCCGATGTGGGCGTCTCGATCCTCCGGCAGGGCGGCAACGCTGTCGATGCCGCCATCGCGACGGCGTTTGTGCTCGCGGTCACCTATCCTCTGGCGGGTAATCTCGGCGGGGGGGGCTTCATGCTCGTCCATCCCGCTCCGAGCGGGGGCGAACCGGTGGCGTTCGACTATCGTGAGACGGCCCCGGCGGCCGCCTGGCCGACCATGTATAGCCCGGAGGAGTCGCAGTTCACTCACCGAGCGGTCGCAACGCCGGGGACGATCCGGGGCCTGGAAATGGCGCATCGCCGCTTCGGCACACGGCCCTGGTCTGCGCTCGTTCAGCCTGCCGTCGCGCTCGCACGTGAGGGGTTCCTCGTGGACGCCTCTCTGGCTCGGTCCATCAACGAAACCCTGGCTGCCGCGCCCGAACATGCCGAACTCCAGCGCGTCTATGGCAGCCCCGGCGGAATCTGGCAGGCAGGGGAACGCATGGTTCTGCCGGATCTGGCCCGTACCCTCGAACTGCTCGCGACCCTCGGCCCGGACGCCTTCTATAATGGCCCTATCGCCGACCGGCTAGTCGCGGAGATGGAGCGCGGGCAGGGGCTGATCTCAGCCGACGATCTGGCCGCCTATCGGGCTGTCGCGCGGACGCCGCTCACCACGCGCTATCGCGGACGATACGACATCCTGGCGCCGCCACTGGTGAGTGCGGGTGGTGTCTGCCTGATCGAAGCGCTGAACATGCTGGACTGTTTCGACCTGAAAGGCTCGGCGCGATGGTCGGCGGAAACGGTGCATCTGATGGTGGAGGTGATGCGTCGTGCGCAGTACGACCGCGCCCGCTATCCGGGGGATCCGGCGTTCGTCCAAAACCCGGACTGGCTCACGTCCCGTTCCTACGCCCATGAAAAAGCCGCTACGATCGACCTGCGCAAGGCCACTCCCAGCGCCTCTCTCTCCGCCTCCATTCCGCTGGCGGACGAATCGACGAGCACGACCCATTTCGGCGTCATCGATCAAAACGGCATGGCGGTCGCAAATACCTACACGCTGGAGCGCCGCTGGGGCTCCAGGGTCGTGGTGAAAGACATGGGCTTTCTGCTCAATAACAACATGCGCGCCTTCAACCTCTTCCCCGGTGAAACCGACACGAAAGGCAACATCAGCGCCGCCGCCAACACCATCGCTCCCCGTAAGCGGCCCATCAGCTCGATGACACCGACCCTTGTGGCGCAGGAAGGGAAGGTACTCCTGGTCACCGGGAGCACCGGCAGCCGGGCCATTCCGAACACGATCCTGAATATCCTCGTAAGCGTACTCGATTTTGGGTTGTCGGTCGAGGAGGCGGTTCGGCATCCGCGCTTTTCGCACGAGTGGTTTCCCGACCATATCCGCATGGAGTCGCCGGAGCGCTTTCCCGAGACCGTCGCCGCGCTGACTGCGATGGGCCATCGAATCGTCGCGCCCACGCCGCTCCCGTTCCAGGGCGACTCTCATACGATTTGGGTCTCTGCGCAGGGAACATATGTCGGCGTGGCGGACACGCGTATCAGCGGAAAGGCCTCAGGCTACTGACCGAACAGCCGGAAGAACCACCCACAGGCCGATTTCCGGCGCTGCGCAGCCCGGCCTTTCGCCTTCTCTGGATCGGACTGACCGTCTCTGCGGTCGGCACGAAGATGCAGGACGCGACCGTCCGCTGGCACGTCTACGGCCTTACCCATTCGATGGTAGCTCTGGGCTTGATCGGCCTCTACCGCTTTATCCCACTTGTCTTTTTCTCGATGATAGGCGGGGCTATCGCCGATGCGAAGGATCGCCGTAAGATTCTCCTCGTCACCCAGACCGTCTTCGCCGCCGGGGCCGCCACGCTGGCCTTCCTGACCTGGAAAGGCGTTATCTCTGCGGCGAGCCTCTATGCGGTGAACGCCGTTACAGCGGGTGCGCTCGCCTTCGACAGCCCTGCCCGACAGTCGTTGATCCCCAATCTCGTGCCGCGCAAGCACTTCTCCAACGCGGCGTCACTCACGTCCACTGCTTTCAAGATGGCTACGGTCGTCGGCCCCTATCTGGCGGGCACTCTGATTCAGCGCGGCAGCCTGGCCCTGATCTACGGGATCAATGCCGCTTCCTTTCTGGCGGTGCTGATCGCGCTGCTCTGTATCAAGCCGGAGCTTATGGAGCGCACGCAGAGCGAGCGGAGCCCGGTGAATATCGCGGGACTGCGGGACGGGCTGAAGTTTGTCTGGAGCCAGCCGATCCAGGTCTGGACGATAGCGCTCGATTTCACCGCCACATTCTTCTCCTCCGCCGAAGCGCTCCTGCCGGTTTTTGCCCGCGACATTCTGCGAGTGGACGGCCGTGGTTACGGCCTTCTGACCGCCGCTGCCGCCGCTGGCTCCGTGGGGGCCGGTTCGGTGATGGCTTTCCGACGCCCGGTCATGCGGCAGGGCCTGACGATGCTCGTAGCGGTCGCCGTCTATGGCTCCGCGACGGTCGTGTTCGGCATGTCGCATAGCTTCGGGCTCTCGCTGGCGGCGCTGGCCGTGGCGGGCGCGGCGGATACCGTCAGCAGCATCCTGCGGCAGACGATTCGCCAGATGGGCACACCGGACCATCTGCGCGGGCGCATGACAGCCATCAATATGATCTTCTTCATGGGAGGGCCGCAATTGGGAAATATGGAGGCCGGACTGGTGGCAGGGGTGGCGGGAGCGCCCTGGTCGGTGGTGAGCGGAGGAGTAGGATGTCTGTTGGCGGTGGCATGGATCGCGTCCCGTGCCACCGTACTACGCAACTACCGCAGAGCAGAATCGGGCTGAGACGTGCTCTTGCCGACACCGCGCCGCTTTTGGCTCTCACAGGCGCTTAACGAAAGGGGTTGTAGGGTGAAATGCCCCTTACTTCCGTTTTTTAGATCATGTACTCCATCATCACTTCCGGGAGGATGGTTTCGCGAAGGGAACGGTGGCCGAGCAGCGTCTCCGCAACACGCCGGGCCTGGCCCCGCAGCTCCGGCACTGCGATAGTTTCCCAGCGGGCGCCGCGCAATAGCGGCCCCAGGGCGAACAGGATTTCCGAACGACGACCGTTTTGATCGATCACGGTATGATCTGCATCCACTTGCACTCCCATGTCCATCTCATCGGGAGCCACCAGACCGCTGCGGAGCAGGTTCCCCAGCAGCACGGAACTCGTGGCGCTGAACCGGGTTTGAGGACCGGTGGCGTTAATGACCAGGTCGCCCGTGAGAGTCTGGCCGTCGCTCAAGTGTACCTGCACCTGCTTTTCGTGCGCTTCGACGCGCTCGATATTCGCCGAATGCAGCCGCAACTGCCCGGTAAGCTGCGCGGTGGTCACCTGCGCATAGATCTCCGGCGCGATGCGGTGGCGGAGCACGTTCCAACGGGCCGCGTGGCGCTTTGCGAACTCCTGCCGTTCTTCCAGAGTGAAGTTTTGCCAGATACGCTGCGTGTGGGGCCGCATCTTGTCCACGATGATCGCGGGATTGGCGCCCAGATCTCGCACCTGTGCGCAGTGCCGCTCCATCAAAGTCACCAACTCCTTCAATCCGAGCGTTGCCAAATCCACTCCTGCGGGGGGGAAGTCCGGATACTCGATGCCCCGAAAATGGGAGTGCGGCAGCCAGCCATTCCTCGACACGGCATGGACAAAGCCCTGCCAGCCCAGCGCGCGCAGGGTGAGGATAGCATCTACCGTACTCAGCCCGGTACCCAGCAGCACCACGGTGCCACCGGACGCCGGAAGCCGATTTTCCCAGCCCTTCCAGGGATTGCCGATCCAGGCAGGATGATCCTGCAGCTCGGCGTATCCGGGAAATCCCCCTGGGGCCTCATTCCCCGTCGCAAGCACCACATGCTCCGCCTCTACCCAACTGCCGTCCGCCAGAGAGATGACGGCGCCACTGCCTTCCGAGCGCACGTCTACGGCCTCGCCCTCGACAAAAGTCGTTTTCACGAGCGTGGAGTCGGGTGGAGACTGCAAGTGTTGCTGCATCAGCCCGGACAGGTAGTCGCCGTAGATCATGCGCGGGATGAATCGCTCGCGCAACTCCATCTCGGGCACGACATCGTATTCGGAGCGTGTGCGCAGCCACTCCAGAAAATGGTCCGGCATGTCCGGAAAGGCCGACATGTTTCGCGCCGCCACATTGAGCAGATGCTCTGCGCGCCGCGCGCCATAAGCGACACCGCGCCCCTTGGGATAACGCTGATTGATGAGCGTAATGTGGAGAGAACGCCGACTGAGACGGGCCAGATTGACGGCGGTCATTGTACCGCTGAACCCGCCGCCCAGGATGGCAATTCTTACAGGGAGAGAAAGCGTCATGTAGAGAACTCCAGCCTAAGAGAAAAAGAGAGAAGCTTTCCGCCGAGGCCAGAGGCTTCGACAAAACGGCCTCGTTTCAACCAACGATGGGAGACATGGAGGTGTTTCTTCTCAGACGCGTTACCGGTCGCATCGTTCTGATTTCTTTCGCCACAGTGTTCGCGGATGATTAAGATTTTAGAGACGGGAAGCGAAACATTCACCTTCGGTGTTCTACCGAGAGTGTACCGCAAAAGTATGACCCTGTCACGTGCTCTACTTTTTGCCGCCTGTTCCTGCAAGAGGTGCAACACTTCATTAGCCTTCGCCTCCTGCGCCAGTTTCAAAGGGGGTTGGCCGCTCTCTGCCTGACCATACAGGCCTCAAAAATCGTCATTTTCGAACGGTGTCGTAGCAGTTCCTGAAGGACAGCATGTAGTTGACAAACGATACTACTCCCAGCATGCAAAAGCGGGTCTGAGATTTCTCCTATTCGCGCAGGCGGTAGGCCCAGACACCGGATTTGCCTTCTTTCATCAGGGCGATACTGGTGTGGAACAGAATCCCCTTGCTCTCGACGGGATCCGAAAAACGGGTGTACTTGAATTCCTGGGTGTGGTAGAGGGACTTTCCGGAACTTACGTCGAAGCCTTCCAGAGAGCTGTTGGGAGGCGTGTGCGTCCAGTCCCGCGTTCCCTGATAGTCGCCATCGTAAGCCGTGCGTAGCACAAACGCCTCCGCTGTTCCGACACTATCCATCTTAAGCTTCCAGGCGATGCCTTTATAGAGGACGCTGCCTGAAACCCAGGCGGCCTTTTCTCCCGTTCGCCGCCCGGTGGAGAGGTCATAGGCGCCATTGGAGGCATGGGCAGTATTCCCATGATGACCTATAAAGTCGAAGGCTCCGATCGGCGGATACAACGCTTTGCCAGTGTGGATATCCAGCACATGGGTATGCAACGTGAGCGGGGATGTATTGGTCGCCAGAACGTAGTTCCCGTAGACCAAAACCGTCAGGGGCGCGAAATCGTGCGGGGGCGGGGCTTCAAAATGCCAGTTTTCGTGGCCTGTGGCAGCATCCAACGCCCATATCGTGCCGAATTGCGCGCCCGTATTTCTAAAGTTGCCGCTCACGATCACCTGTTCCCCGACAAGCTGCAACTGCGTATCATCTCCTAATAGAAACGGCAATTTCCGACGCCAGAGTTCCTTGTTCAACCGACAGTCTAAGGCCACCGCTTCCTGGGAATTGTTGATGATGAACATTCTGTCGCCGCTTATCGCCCAATGCATGATTGCCAGATTGCTATCCGCCGATTCATGAAGCTTTTCTCCGGATTGGGCATTCAGCTGTACCAGATGGCCAGCCGTGTTCATAAAAAAGACATAGCCCCCCGACTCCCCATACACTTCCTTTACTGTATCCGCCGACCCCCAACGCTCCTTCCCGCTCTCTGCATCCAGGGCAAAAAGCGTCGAGACCTCTCCGGGGTGACCTGCATGAAAGCCTTTGACATACACGGTGCCGTTGCAGACGACGGGAGGCGTGTCCGACGCGATCGGCGCCTGCCAGAGCAGCTTTGCGCTCCCGTGGCCGGAACACCCTTGCAGGAAGGGCAGCAGCAACAGGAGGGAGAGTGGTTTTAGCATCTTTAATTTCTGATCGAGGTAGGTAGACATGGCTTATTCTATCCCCAAACAAGTTCCGAAGGATGTGCGATGCCGCATAGAATTGTGTGATCCCTCTCACATTTCATCCGGAAACGTTTTTCATCCAGAAACGTTAATGTCTGGCTAATGCCCCAAGGATATAATCCCTTTAATGCGGCCAAGCGCACCGAGTGAAGACGCCGCACAAGTACTTCTTGTTTTCTCCCTTATCCTGAGCGGTTCCGTGCAAACGCATACTGCGGTGGCTCCGGGCACTTAAGAGGCGAGAAAAGGGTCCCTATTTCAGAAAATTGAAGGTTGCGGGGTAAGCAAGCGTCGATAAGGAGAACATCATGAGTGACCGAATACTGGGCCGCAAAAGCGCTTTTTCGCGCAGAGATCTCTTGACCCTCACGGGAGGAATCACCGCCTCCTACCTCCTCGAAGGCTGTGGCGGAGGATCTGGAGGCACGAAACACGGAGGCAGCGTCGCCATCACAGGCCGCAATGTGACCGTCTCCTTTATGCCCCCGCCTGGTATCGCGGCATCTCAGTTGAGATGCGCCACCGGTTGGAGTTTCGTCACGGGTCTGACAAATTCTGCTTCGATCACCGTGATGCAGGGAAACCCGCCCCTGGCTTTCGTCTCCGATACTGCCAGCAATAAGATCGTCATGGTTGGGATGATCGACGACTCGGTCAGTGTGCATACCATCGACTACACCAACGTCGCCGCAACACTCGTCTTTCTGAAAATGGGGGGTGTGCAGACCCCCGTCGCCTGGCGCCAGAGCCTCTGGCAGCTCGTACTCGCCGACCCTGCCGTCAAAACCCTGGCCGCCGTCGTTAAAACCAGTCTCGCCGCCGATCCTTACGCCCTGGAAAACCAGGCCCCGCAGCTCCTCTCCGCGTTGAAGACGGCAGTGACTTCTTTGCAGCCGGCGACAGTCGCGGGCCTGAATCCGGTGCCCGTGACCAAGCAGACAAAGACAGTCGCGGGTCTGAATGCCAACAAGCAGACGAGGGACATCTCACGTGCAAGCCGCGTAAAGGTTGCCCCCCCCGTATCCTGCGGTAGCGTTGAACGCAGAGCAAAGTACAATTTCTGGTTTTGATAGAGGTCTCATGCCTCTCTCCCTGGTCGGCATCCCGGATTTTCTCACTTATGCCAATTACCTATACACGGAAATGGCCTATCTCACCTATGAATTTAGCCGGTTTGACGCGCAAGGAGTAGCAACGAACGATACTCCTGCTTCCCTCGTATCGGGGCCAGATTTGTTATCTTATTATACTTACCGCATAGTTCCCTCTACTATTCCAGCGGTGGATTTGACTACGCCTCTCAAGCAAACTACCGATCAATCAAGAGGGATGTCTTTTGTTGCGCTGCGCCCGGTCTTCAATTCTCCCATTTCGACCTCGCGCGCTGGATTTGAGCCTTACTATCCGGTCTGGAAATCCATACTCACTCCGTTATACCAGCGAACGGCCACCCATATCGCCATTCTTAATTTCATGGAAGCGTTAGGTCGAGGGGGAGTGCTGTTAGAACGCGATGAACTCCTATCGACGGTAGGACATTTCAACGCCTTGAGCCCTGACATCGCTCAGGCAATTACAGCCGCCGGATTGGGAGAGGATGCCGCTGGGAGCGCGAACCGCATCATCAATGCGTGTCTGGCAAACGATGCTCTGATAGTACAAGTACTGCAAGTACTCGGAACCTTAATCGACATAAGGCCAAACGACATCACCAGAATACTGCTGAACTCGACACATCGGTTATTCAACTGGCTGGTTCCTTTTGGGGATTTCCCTGCTTCCGCTTTTTTCGAAAGCTGCGCATATACGGGCTTAGATAGACCGTCGTATCCGCCAAGCGTGTCGATTCTTGACTATACTGTTACGTCTGTGCAGTATAAGTTAAACGCAAATCCGCCCGCTTATGGAACTAGCGGTACCCCCGTCACCCTTTCGCTCGATACCACCCCGGATTACATCGGTAATTACACACCGTATCGCAAGTATCATTGGGAGTTAGCAGGCACGGGCAATGCCACCCTGACCGACGACGCAGGCCACACGGGGCGGCAGTTCGCCACGGATAAACACATCGTTCGCTTCTTGCCCGGCACTAATACAGCAGGCGATCAGACCATCACGCTTCGGATCGACAACACGGAGTTTACTACCACGGTCCTCTCCGGAAACGCCACCCTCGTTTTGTCTCAGACGCGTCTTCTGATCGTTCCCACCTCGCCTGTACTCGATTCTGCAACGACAAAAACTTTTATCGTGCAATATAGCAACGGCGCTCCCTTAGACTCAGGAATCACCTTTAAGTGGGCACTGACAGGTACCGGCCATATCGGTGGCGGAACGACGGCGACAACGACAACGCCTACGATCGACTACACAGCGCCTACCACACCCACTCAGGACACGCTGACCGTGGAACTCTTCGACAGTACTGGCCACTCACTCGACAAACTCTCCACGGTGATCACCGTGAGCATCCCGAGCCGCATAACCCCCCATAACCCATCCCTTCCCTTT
>JAYUMV010000118.1:0-15518 GCA_043762265.1 Chthonomonadaceae bacterium
ACCTTCGTCAACTACGCGTGCCATCCCGAAATCATGAATACGCACCATATGACGGCGGACTTTCCGCACTGGTTGTACGACACGGTCGAAGGCGCAGGCGGAGGCATCTGTCTCTATCTCAACGGTGCGCAAGGGGGAATGGTCACCGCTGATTTCGATGAGACGACAACGCCAAAAGGCGAGAACTGGGCGGCAGCGGAGACGATCGGCACTAGTTTGGGCAAGCGTGTGCTGGAACTACTGGAAGGCGTGCCTCCCATATCCACAGTTCCGATCACTGCGGCCCGACGGGTGTTCGAGGTGCCACTCGATAATCCCCGTTTCAAGGCGCTGGTTGCGCTGAAGATCTTTCCCAAATCCGAAATGAACGGCGGCAATGTGGTGACGGAGGTATGCCGCGTCACTATCGGGGACGCCGAGTTCTTGACCTTGCCCGGTGAAGTCCTCCCGAACATCGGTTTCTACCTCAAGAGTCTCATGCATGGGAAGCCCAAATTTCTGCTAGGCCTTACGGGCGATGAACTCGGCTATATTCTGACACCCGAAGACTATGGTTTGGAACTGTATCAGTACGAGGCCAGCGTCTCCGCCGGAATCCAACTGGAGCCGCTCATGGTACAGAACCTGCGGGCGCTGATGGCGCCCTGACCGGCTACTTCTTATTTTTTTGCGCATCTGCGAACACCAGGATTCCGTTCGCGACCGGGCGTTCGCGGCCATCGGAAGGGGTATTGATCACGCGCCCTGCAACGACCATTGCCGTTGAGCCGCCCCCGTCCAAGTTGATCGCCTGCTGCGCTCCGGCGCGCTTTAGAATATCGGCCAGTTCCGGCAGGGTCACGCCCCGACTGACCGGAGACTTTCCATCGACTGCCACCAGCAGGACGGAGCCGTCTTTGCAGATCCCTATGGCGGACCGGGCATGACGCGCATTGACGAAATCCGTGGGCGACAGTCTTTCCGCGTCGCCATCGACGAAGATCTCCCCATCCCGCACCAACCAGGGGCCACCACCCACGGCCTGTTCAACGTCCTGCCATAGGGGATGTGGTGCGTCCTGCACATCGAGCCCGCCCGGTGCGGAGGGTAGCGGTGGGGCTGCCAGGAGATCATAGCGCACGTGGAGCGCGTCTCCAAAAGCACAATGGGCCGCCAGGACAGCGCTGGCCGAGCCTGCTCCTACGATCAGAAGCGTGTCGTTGTCACAATGTGGCAGGGGTTGGTCCGCCGCGATATTCAACACCGAGTCGATGTTCCCCGCGAGGTCGCGGGAGACATGAAAGGGCAGGGCAGCCCCTTTTACGGTCACGACGGTCGCGGCCTCTTTCAACTTCGCGCCAGCGGCGTAACTTGCCGTTAAGACGACGGTCTCCCCTTCATGCGGCAGATGATTGATTCCGTTCAGGAGGATCTCCGTCTTGTCGTCTGTGCGCACGACGCCGCGAGAGGTAAGGATCTGCATTCGAGCCGTGTCACGGCTCAGGCCGACCGCAACACGATAGCCGATCGGTTCGCTGAGCAGTTCGCCATCCCGAATTTCCAGGCTGGTCGGATCGCCATTGAAGGGGAAGAAATCTCCATTGATCGCTGCGATCGCTCCCGTGCGTCCCGCGATATGGCTCATGGTTTCTCGTCCCTGTGCCGCTCCGCCGTACGACACTATATCGAGTGCTTGCCGTACCTGGATCCGCACTCCGGGCGTATGACGGTCGATATGTAAAACGTAGGTCATCAGCGGCGCAGTTCCAAGGGTGGTCGTCTGCGTCAGGGTAACACCGGGTGCGATCTCCTGTACGGTTGTCGTTGTGTCTGTCTGCAGGGGCCATCGCCAACTTCCAAAGAGGAGTAACCCGAAGGTGGCAAAAACGTAGAATGAGATAGGTTGACAACGCACGGCGCGGCTCCTTGTTGTGGGCGAGAGCTTTCGGGAAGCAGGGGGATAGTCCTGCTGCGATAGCCCATTATATCGCTCCTATGGCCATAGGTCAATGCGATCTGGACAGATTTGGCGAGGTTGGCAGGGTTGCATTGTCGCGCTGATTCGCGTACAATGAAACTATGTCGAACAATGTCGCAACAGACGAGGGTAAGGGGATGACGCAAGTAGAGGCGCAACGGCCGCACAGGATCGCCGGAACCGGTCGGCTCCGGCGGGCCAGGACTGGGGATGTGTTGGCGATGCAGCAGATCATCAACGGTTTCGCGGATCGAGATGCCATGCTGCATCGCAGCCTGAGTCAACTCTATGAAAATATTCGAGACTTCTTTGTGATCGAGGAAGCAGGCAAAATCGTCGGGTGTGCCGCGCTGCACGTCAACTGGAGAGATCTGGCGGAACTAAAGTCGCTCGCGGTCGAGGATGAGGCACAGGGACGTGGATACGGGCGGGCGCTGATCGAGGCGTGTTTGGTGGAGGCCGAGGAGATCGGAATCGCACGGGTATTCGCCTTGACTTATGTCCCCAAACTGTTTGCCAAGACCGGTTTTCAGATCGTGGACAGGTCGGTATTGCCACGTAAAGTATGGACGGAGTGCGTCTACTGCCCCAAATTTCCGGACTGTGGAGAGATCGCAGTGATGCACGGCATCGGCGGAGCCGACCTCCAACCGGAGCGCGACGCGTTGCCGTTGACCCTGGAATTGAGACCGCGATGAGCGAAGAGCCTCTGCCCGATCCGAACGATCCACGGGATGATACACCTCTCTTACGGCGTATGCATCCGCTGGGAGAGATTGGGGAGGCGGATGCCACTCCTACTGCCGTCCGGCCTCCGGTCGGAGCCCGTTGTGAGAAATGTGGCGGCACATCGGTCTCCTCTCTGCCCTATTTCTCCGCCGGAAGCGGCCTCGCATTTCGGCCGATCGCAAACGACATCTGCTGTCAGCGGTGCGGCCACATCGGTCCTGTCGATTTTGCCTGACCTCCCCCGGCCCCTCCTTCTTAAGGAAGGGAGACGGTACCAAAAAGCCCCTCCTTGTGAAGGAGGGGTTGGGGAGGTCTCTATCGGAGTGACAGGATTCGAACCTGCGACCTGATCGTCCCAAACGACCCGCGCTACCAACTGCGCTACACTCCGGCGGCCACCCTAAAAGCGACGGCCCGGAGTATTATGCGGGCAAGCTGGGGTGGAAGTCAAGGGAGAGAGCGGATTTCACTGGCATGATTTTGGGATGAGGAGTTTTTTTATGTACCGGTTCTCCTGGCACTGTTTGCTGATGGCTTTCGTAGGCCTGAGTTCTCTGTCCTTTGCGAATGGGCAAGAGAAAGACAAAAATGCGAACTGGCCTCCCAAAGCCTTCCCCATTACGTTCTGGTGCGGCCCGCCTGATCCGTATATTACGCCAGAGCAGTTTACGGCCATCGCGGATGCGGGCTTCAATCTAGTCATGCCGCCCTGCGAAGGCACCGCGTCCGTAGCCCGCAACCGCAAGATCTTGGATCTTGCGGCGAAGACCGGCATGAAGGCGGTTATCAGCGACCCACGTATGCCTCTATCGTTGACCAACAGCCCTACCGGCAAAAAGGCGCTGGCAGACATCGTCAACGACTACCGCAAGAGCATCGCGTTGATGGGCTATTTTCTCACCGACGAACCCGGTGCGAATAGCTTCGGAGATCTGGCGGAGGTCGTTGCAGAACTCCACCGTCTCGACCCGGACCACATGGTTTTCATCAATCTGCTGCCAAACTACGCTACCACCGACCTTACTGCCAATCCCAGTCAACTCAACAGCCTCACCTACGCCCAGTATCTGAGCCGGTACATGGAAGTCGTGAAACCCGATGTCTTGAGTTGGGATCACTATCACTTTTTGAAAGACGGCGATAGAACGGGCTTCTTCGGCAATCTGGCGGCAGGTCAACGCGTGGCCAGATCTACTTCGCCCCCCACGCCCTTCTGGCAGATCGTGCTCTCGGTGCAGCACGGGCCGTATCGCGCCCTCACCGAGAACGAACTTCGCTTCGAAGCCATGCAGACCCTGGTCTATGGGGGAAGGGGACTCGCCTATTTCACCTACTGGCAGCCCAACGATCCGTCTTTCCAGTGGAGCCACACGATCCGCAATCGAGACGGCAGTCCTGGCCCACTCTACGGGCCTGTGAAGGCGGTAAATGCGGAAGTCAAGGCGCTGGGAGCCTGGCTCTACGATGCGCAGGTGGTGGAGACGTTTCAGTCCGGGACCGTGCCTCCGGACGGCTCTCCGGCTTCCGACGAATCGCTGGTCAAGGCATCCGGGGATAATAATCTGACGATCGGGGCATTCCGAGGAGCAAAGGGCTATTTCTATGTCCTGGTGACCAATCGGGACTACAAGAATGGAACGAAGGGGAAGTTGGAGTTGTCCACGGCAAAGCATGCCGTAGAGATACTTGACTTGAAGACCGGAAAATGGAGCGCCTGGGCCGAAAAGCCGAACAGCGATACGGTGAACGCGGAAGTGAACCTCGGGCCAGCCGGAGCCGCATTGCTCCGCTGGCAATAGTGGCGCGTGTGAATTAGCCCCGGAAAGAGTTCTTCAGCACGAACCAGACGTTGGCAGGGCGCTCGGCGAGGCGGCGCATCATGTACGGATACCAGTGGGTGCCAAAGGGTGTGTAGACACGGACACGGTAGCCGTCCTTGACGAGTTGAGTTTGAAGGTCCCTTCGAATTCCAAACAACATCTGGAACTCGAACCGTTCCAGACCGATGGATTGGGCGGCAGCGAAGGCTTTCGTCGCGTCGATGATCTTCTCGTCGTGGGTGGCGATACCGGGATAGTTGCCGTCCTTCAGCAGCCGCTCCATCAGGCGGACATAGTTGGCATCGACTTCGGCCTTGTCGGGAAATGCAGCGGTCTCTGGCTCTTTGTAGGCGCCCTTGCAGAGACGGACGCGCGCGCCCAACCGAATCAACATTTCGATGTCGTCGGCGCTGCGCTTGAGGTAGGACTGAATCACCACGCCGACATTTCGATATTGCGATTCGCTGTTCCAGAGACGCAGGAAGAGATCGAGGGTGCGCTGCGTGTAGGCGGAACTTTCCATGTCGATCCGCACGAACTGGTCGGGGCCGGCAGCGTTGAGCAGACGCTCCATGTTTCGGAAGCAGAGTTCCGGATCGATGTCCAGTCCGAGGGCTGTCAATTTGATCGAAACATTGGCGTTTAACTTCTGCGCGTTGATATTCTGAAAGAGTTGCAGGTAGGTATCGAGAACTTCGGCGACCTCCTGCTCATTCTGGACGCTTTCGCCGAGCAGGTCGAGGGTGGCGGAGATACCCTGCGCGTTCAGCGCCTGGACCGGGGCGATGACAGCCGTAACGGATTCTCCCGCGACGAAACGGCTGGCGGATCGGACCGCGAGGCCGTTGTTGCGCACGAACGTTTCCAGATTCTTGTTGCTCGCCATCTGCAGCAGAAGAGTTCGCCCTATCATTATTTCCTCACAATCGTTTTCGGTAGGATGCGCATCTCCGCATGGTTTCTCAATCACACGAGGAGCGGGGACGATGCACTGCACTAGAATACGCGGTAGAAGTGATTTCCGTTGCCTGTCCGCTGCAAACGGCCATATTGGGAGGAATCCGGGAGCGCGAAAGCGAATGAGGGGCGGCATGCAACTTTCTAAGACAACGACCTGTCTTTCTCTACAATCGAGGTGAAAATGAGCAGCATTTACGACCTGGACACTCCGGCTCTGCTTGTGGACAGCGACCGCCTGGAGCGCAATATCGCGGAAATGGCGGAGCGTGTTTCTACGGGCGGCAAGGCCTTACGGCCCCATACTAAGACCCACAAGACTCCCGAGATCGCACGGATGCAGATGGCGGCGGGTGCGTCTGGCCTGACGGTGGCTAAACTTGGGGAGGCGGAGGTTCTGGCCTATGCAGGCTGCAAAGACATCTTTATCGCTAATCAGCTCGTCGGGGCGATCAAGATTCAGCGACTGATGTCACTTCTGGAGCATGCGAAGATTCGTGTGGGTGCGGACAGCATGGAGGTCGCCGCACCGATCGGAATGGCAGCAAAGAGTCACGGTTGGCAGGTGCCGGTCATGATCGAAGTCGATACGGGACTGGGGCGCTCGGGGACACGCTCACTCGAAGAGACGCTGCTGCTGGCCAAACAGGTGGCTGACCACCCTGGTCTGACGTTTCTCGGCATCTTCACCCATGAGGGCCATCTCTATCGTGGGAAGGACGGCGGCGTGGATGCAGAGGCGGCAGCAGCGGTCGCCGTACAGATGCGCGAAACCGCCTTCGCCTTACGGGACCAGGGGACGCCCTGTGGAGTGGTGAGCGTCGGCTCCACCCCCGGCGCCAAGCTGTTGGCAACGGAGCCCGATCTGACGGAGCTGCGCCCCGGCGTCTATGTGTTCAATGACCGCACGCAGGTTCGGCGTGGTGTCCCCGCCGACCGCTGCGCCCTGACGGTCCTGTCCACGGTCATTAGTGTGCGACCGGACGGACGCGTGGTGATCGATGCGGGCACGAAATCTCTTGCTAGTGACAACCCATTCGAGGAGAAGACATTTGGCGATGTCCTGGATCATCCGGAACTGACTTTCTCTGGTATCAGCGAAGAGCATGGGCACCTGATGGCGCAAGGGCAGACCTCCTTGAGAGTGGGGGACAAAGTCCGCGTCGTTCCTAATCACGCCTGTACCTGTGTCAATATGCACAATTCCCTGACGACCTTCCGAAATGATACGGTCGAAGAGACCCTCTATATTGCCGGTCGCGGCAAAATACGATAGACCTCCCTCGGCCCCTCCTTGCGAAGGAGAGGTTGGGGAGGTTCCCCAAAACTGAGAATTGAGTTCAATCACGAGTGAGGAGCGTTTAGTTTTTTATGAAAGCATCGCAACTGTTCTTTCCCACCCTGCGGGAAGTTCCCCGAGAAGCGGAACTGACGAGTCATCAACTGCTGCTGCGCGGCGGCTTTGTGCGCAGTGTCGCCGCCGGGGTCTACTCCTATCTGCCGCTTGGGTGGCGGGTCCATGAGAAGATCGCGCAGATCGTACGGGAAGAGGCCAACGCTTTCGGCGGGCAGGAGATTCACATGCCTGTCCTGGTGCCCAAAGAACTGCTGGATGAGACCGGACGGTCGGCGGTCCCTGTCCTCTTCGGCCTGAAAGATCGCAATCAGCGGGAGTTCTTTCTCGGCTTCACGCACGAAGAGGTCGTGACCGACATCGTTCGCAACGCGATCCACTCCTGGAAGCAGATGCCGATGTACCTCTACCAGATCCAGACGAAGGAGCGGGACGAGCCCCGGCCTCGCGGTGGCCTGATCCGTGGCCGCGAGTTCACGATGTTCGACGGCTACTCGTTCGACTACAGCGAAGCGGGTCTCGACACTATTTATCGCGCCAACTACGAAGCGTATGGCAAGATTTTTCGGCGCTGCGGTCTGGAGTATCTGGCGGTCGAGGCCGATCCCGGCGCTATCGGTGGCAGCGAGAACCACGAGTTCATGGTACTGACAGAGAACGGGGAAGACACGGTCCTGCGGTGCGATACCTGCACGTATGCTGCGAACGCGGAGCGTGCCGAGGTGCCCGTGAATCCGTCTCCGGAGCGCGAAGAGCCTCTGCCTTCTGAGGTCATCATCACACCGGGCGCTCATACGATCGAGGAGGTGAGTGTCTTCCTGTCGGTTCCTGCGCAACGTCTGATCAAGACTATTCTCTGTTCTGCAGATGGCAAACCAGTGGCGGCGCTTGTGCGCGGGGATCGGGAGTTGAATCTGCCGAAGTTCGCCCGCGTCGTGGGAGCGAAGGTCGTGGAACTCGCGGACGTGCCTACGGTGATGCGGGTGACAGGCGCACCGGTCGGTTTTGCCGGGCCGGTGCATCTCGCGGAGGCGCTGCCGATCTACGTAGACAACGAACTGCGAGAAGGTGGCAACTACGTCGTTGGTGCAAACACGGCAGACGCGCATATGCGCAATGTGACGCCCGGCCACGATTTCGAAGTGACGGCCTGGGGGGACATCCGAACAGCGGTCGCAGGAGATCGTTGCGCCCGGTGCGCAGACGGCCACCTGACCGACGCACGCGGCATCGAAGTCGGCCATATCTTCAAGTTAGGCACGAAGTACAGCAAGGACATGCAGGCGCTGTATCAGAGTGAAACAGGGGAGAAACTGCCAGTTCTGATGGGCTGTTATGGCCTGGGTGTCAGCCGCACCATGGCTTCTGCCATTGAAGCGAATCACGATGCGCAGGGAATCGTCTGGCCGATCTCGATTGCACCGTTCACGGTGACTATCGTCATCGCCAACATGAAGGATGAGGCGCAGGTAGCGGCCGGGGAGCAGCTCTACCAGGAACTGAAGGCAAAGAAAGTGGACGTACTGTTCGACGAGCGCGTGGAGCGTGCAGGCGTCAAGTTCAAGGACATGGAACTGATCGGTATCCCGATCATGGTGGTGGTGGGGAAGGGGTTGGCGACCGGCGAAGTAGAGATCGGCCTACGCCGCGCGCCCGGCGTTCGTGCCACCGTGCCCGTGGACGGAGCAGCGACCTACATCACCGACCTGATCGCTACCGAAGAGACGCGACTGCAATAGCCGCAGTGTCCTGGACCGAGGAATTCGATTCGCAGGCAATCTCTGGGGAGAGTTTGGCTTTCTCCAGAGATTGCTTTTCTAGTGAAGATCGGGCCGCGTTGCGGCCCGATTTTTTGAGTGGGGCTAGCCCCACTCAAAAAATCATAGTTTGCTGCGCTGCTACTTTACATTATCGGATGTTTGTGGTCTCGGAATGGCCTCTCTAAGTCGGCCGACCGTAGGCAGTTAGGGTATAATTCTGTGTACTATCTTGTGTACTATCTCTCGTGGACAAACGCCTATCGGTCTGCGCCAACGAGATAGGGTTTAGAGTTGGAACGGGAGTCGGGAATGGCACAGGATCGCGTGGTTTTGTTAGATGAAAATACCGCGAATCGGATCGCGGCGGGCGAGGTCGTCGAACGTCCGGCTTCTGCAGTAAAGGAGTTGGTCGAAAATGCGATCGACGCAGGCGCGACTCAGATCACCGTCTCTCTGGAGGACGGCGGTAAGACCCGCATCGTAGTCGCAGACAACGGCAGCGGCATGACCCGCACCGATTCGATTTTGGCGCTGCAGCGCCACGCCACGAGCAAGATCACCTCGGCGGACGACCTGTTTGCCATCCAGACGCTCGGATTTCGAGGAGAGGCGCTTCCTTCTATCGCCTCTGTCTCGCGCTTCACTTTAACCACCAAACCGGCAGATGAGGAGAGTGGCACGCAGTTGGTCGTGGTGGGCGGCGATCTGGTGGATGTGGCGGCCGTAGCCGTGCGAGACGGCACGACCATCGAAGTTGCCGAGCTCTTCTTCAACACGCCTGCCCGCTTGAAGTTCTTGAAAAGCACACCGACGGAGGTTTCGCGGTCGATGGAGGTTGTGGGACAGTTGGCGATCGCCTATCCCGAGGTCGCCTTCCGGTTTCGGCAGGGAGTGGCGGAGACCTTTGCCTCGCCGGGATCTGGCGAGCCGCTGGCGGCGCTGGCGGCGCTCTGGGGCCGTGATATCGCCCGCAAACTGATACCGATCCGATACGAAGCGCAAGGCCTGGAGGTGTCCGGCTACATCTCTACGCCGGACATCTCTCGCCCAGGTCGCTCTCACGAACTTTTCTTTGTCAATCGCCGCCCAATCAAGAGCAGAATTCTTACGCACGCACTCGAAGAGGCGTTCCGTGCGCTCACGCCGGACGCCCGCTATCCAATCGCTTCCATTGCCATTCAGATCAGCCCGGACATGGTGGATGTCAATGTCCATCCAACTAAAACCGAAGTCAAGTTCACGCGGGACGGGGAACTGCACCATGCCGTGAGCCAGGCGGTCAAAACCGCCTTGCTGGCCTATGGCATTGTTCCGGTGGCGCGGGTTACGGCCCCTCCCAATCCGAATGCGGAAGCGCCGCATTGGCAGGGACAACTCCCCTTGACCACGGATAGGCCAGAGCGACATGCAGGGGAGGCGATTCTGTCGGGCGTCAGCCTCCAGTCCAGCACCCTCGTTTCCAATGACTCCTTGTCCTCCTTCTCTCCGTTCGAGACCTTCGTGCCGTCAGGGCCTTCTGGAGGAGAGGCGGCCTCCTCGAACACAAGCGCCTCCACGCCCAGCGATACCGCGCCACATTCCGAGGTTCGTTCTCCTCTGCCTGCCGAGTCAAGCGAGAGGCCGTGGCCACTTTCACCTAGGAACGGTCCAGTTCCGGGAGAAGAGATTCAGGAGCGACCCCGGCCGAAACCGTTTGCGGAGCAGCTACGGGAGTTTCAGGTGCTCGGGCAGGCGCGCAACACCTATATCATCGCCTTAACTCCGGATGGAATCGCAGTGATAGATCAGCATGTGGCGCACGAGCGCGTTCTCTACGAGCGTCTGACGGTCAAGCGCTTCTCAAATGGGATCCCCGTGCAACACCTGGCGCTGCCACTGACGCTAGGGTTGAGCCGAAGAGAAGCCCTCTTGTTGGCAGAGCATCTGCCTGCGTTCGCCGCTGCCGGATGGGAAATCGAGACATTTGGAGGAGAGAGCTTCGTGGTTCGCTCGATCCCTGCTGTCCTGGTGAAAAAGCCTT
This sequence comes from Chthonomonadaceae bacterium, assembly GCA_043762265.1. GTDB lineage: Bacteria > Armatimonadota > Chthonomonadetes > Chthonomonadales > Chthonomonadaceae > JANXLO01. Next base: position 10,598 of record JAYUMV010000118.1, read on the forward strand.
ACGAGCAGATCCTGCGGGATATGGTGGACGAGCTGGTGCACCAGACGATCTCCCGCCGCCTCCTTGTACAGCAGGATCACGTCACCATCACCAACGCCTGCAAGATGGCCGTCAAGGCAGGGGACCCTTTGACCATCGAAGAGATGCAGGGCCTTTTGGAGCAGTTGGCAGAAACCGAGAATCCGTACCTCTGCCCGCACGGGCGGCCTATCGTGGTCATGCTGCCGTTTCACGAACTGGACAAACAGTTCAAACGAACCTGACAAGAGGATCCGATCAGGACTTACACACGTTTGCCGTCGGGAGGGAAGGGGCCGAAAACCTCCTCGTAGATTGGGTTGGGGAAGGGAGCAGAGTAGGGCTCTTTTCCGTCCAGGCCCTGCGCGAAGAAGAGGGTGGCGAACTGCCCGTGCTTATAGATAGTATTCTGAATCATGTGGCAGATAAACTGACGGACGGTCATCTCGTGCTGGTTGAACTGCGAACGTTTGGCGTCCAGTCCTTCCTCAGTCATTTCGGTCAGCAGTTTGTTCCACTCGGCATTTTCGGCGTCCATCGCGTCGCAGAAAGCTGCGGTGTCGGTGGGGGCGTCGGGGATGCGCGGATGTTTGGAGGCATCGGCTTCGTTGATATGGTGTCGGTCGCACTGGAGCCATTGCCAGGTATGGGTAGCCAGGGTGCGAGCCGTAGGGGCGGCGACATCGGGCGTCGAGTCCCAGGCTTCCGGAGGCATTTGGCGCAGGCGATGCGAGAAATATTCGAGATGTCCGCAGAGCAGATTCAGATAGGATTTCGTTTCGGGCAGCATGGGCCGGGTCTCCTGGTCGTATCGCAGAGGTGAGGATTGAACCGATCAAGGTTCACCTTAGAATTATACCCGTAGAGGAGGAAACGTGATGCTGTTACAGGATCGAGTGGTGCTGGTGACTGGAGGAGCGCGAGGGCTAGGTGCAGCGATCTGTCGGGTCACAGCACGGGAGGGCGCGAAGGTCGCGGTCAACTACGGCCAGAGTGCTGAGAAGGCAGAGGAGGTCGTTGCGGAGATCAAGCAAGCCGGAGGCGAAGCGACGGCGTTTCAGGCCGATGTGCGCAATCCAGAAGCGGTCGCCGCCATGATGGAGGCCGTGGTGGCACGGTATGGGCGTATCGACGGTGTCGTGAACAATGCCATCGGCGGGAAGCAGAACGGTTCGCTCCTGGGCGCAACGCAGGACGACTACGATAACGCCTTCGCGTTCGGCTGCACGGCCGTGCTGAATACGATCAATGCGGCGCGGCCTGTGATGCTCGCGCAGGGCGGTGGGCGCATTGTCAATATCGTTACGGAACTGTGGGATATGGCTCCGTCGGGCTGGTCGGTCTACATGGCGGGCAAAGGGGCGATGGTGGGCATCTCGCGCTCTCTGGCCTGCGAACTCGGCCCGGAAAACATAACAGTCAATATGGTCGCTCCTGGCTGGATGGCGGACGAGAAAGTAGACACGGAGTCGGAAGGCTCGAAAAACTTTGCGCAGACGCTGCCGCTGCGCCGTCACGGCAGCGCCGACGAGATCGGCAATGCCTGCGTCTTCTTCTTAAGCGATCTGGCGGGTTACGTTACCGGCGCCTATCTGCCGGTGACAGGGGGCCGAATCACCCAGATGGGCTGAGCGGAGAACCTGGTCTGGGAGGGGTGTCGGGTATAATAGAGGTCAGGAGTCGGGGGCAGACCGGTTCTTTTTATGTTGCGAAGGGATCTCATGACGGAAGCGAGTGCAACAATTCGCGCAGAACTGGAACAGATCGAGCTGCGAGAGAATGTGCGGATCCTGTATGCGGTCGAGTCCGGGAGTAGGGCGTGGGGATTCGCTTCGCCGGACAGTGATTACGATGTGCGGTTCCTCTACCTCCGCCCGGTGACGGACTATGTGCGCCTGCGCCCACTGCGTGACGTCATCGAGATACCAATCGACACCTCCCTCGCAAATCCCCTGGATATGAACGGGTGGGACCTCGTCAAAGCGCTCAACCTGTTTCGGAGTTCTAATCCGCCCTTGATGGAGTGGCTGTTCTCTCCGACGGTCTATCGGGAGGAGGGGAACCTGGCGACTGAGTTGCGAACCCTGGCGCAGGCGTCTTACTCTCCGATGCGGATGAGTCATCACTATCTCAGCATGGCCCGGAGGACGTACAAGGAGTTTTTGGAGGGGCGATCGGAGGTCACGCTGAAGAAGTACCTCTACGCGCTGCGGCCTCTCTTTGCGGTGCGGTGGATGGAGCAGCAGGGGACGCCTCCGCCCACGAATTTCGACGCGACGCTCGCGGGAATTACGATTGCACACGAAATCCGATCAAAATTGTCAGAATTGTTACAACGTAAGCGCGTCGGTGGCGAGGCTGGCGCTGAACCGACGGACACGGCGTTGATCGCATTTATCGAAGCCGAAATAGAACGCATTTCGGGGTCGGTTCGGGAACTGCCGGACCCGGATATGCCCGAAGAACCGCTCAATGCTGTGCTCTGGGCAGAGCTAAATCTGCGAGAGATGGCTACACGAAAGGACAGAATGGAACATGGACACTAATCATCCCATAGTATCGCTGCTGAAGGAGCGGATTCTCATCATAGACGGCGCGATGGGAACCATGGTCCAGCGCTACAAACTGCAAGAGGCCGACTATCGTGGAGAACGCTTCCGCGACCATCACATCGATCTGAAAAACAATAATGAGACGCTGAATTTCGTGCGCCCGGACATCATCGAAGATATCCACTTCGCCTATCTGGAGGCTGGCGCGGACATTATCGAAACGAACACGTTCAGTGCGACACGCATCGGGATGGCCGAGTTCGATCTTTCGGATCTAGCCTACGAGATCAATGTCGAGGCGACGAAGATCGCACGCAGAGCGGTGGACAGGATACTGGAGAAGGATCCGTCCCGACCGCGCTTTGTCGCGGGCTCGCTCGGACCGATGAACCGCACGCTCTCCGTCGGAACCGACGTCAATGATCCTGGCAAGCGGTCCGTGACGTTCGATGAGGTGGTTGCCTCCTATTACGAGCAGGTACAGGGGTTGATGGACGCAGGGTCCGATCTGCTGCTGGCCGAGACGACTTTCGATACCCTGAACTTGAAGGCGGCCCTCTTCGCCATTCAGAAATACTTCGATGAGGGGGGCCGTAGAGTGCCGGTGATGGCGAGCCTCTTTATGATGGGCAACCGTACGATGTCCGGCCAGACACTCGAAGCGTTCTGGAATTCGGTATCGCATGCGCCGTTGCTCAGCGTTGGGCTGAACTGCGCCTATGGTCCGGATCTGATGAGACCCCATATCGAAGAGCTTTCCGGAATGGCTCCGATCTTCGTCAGCGCCTACCCCAATGCAGGGCTGCCCGATTCGCTCTCGGAAACCGGTTATCCCGAGACGCCGCAATCGCTGGCTCCTCAGTTGGAAGAGTGGGCGGCGAACGGCTGGCTGAATATCGTAGGCGGCTGCTGCGGTACGACACCGGATCATATCCGGGCGATCGCGGATGTCGTGAAGAAATATCCGCCTCGCGTTGTGCCGGACGTGCCGGGCTATACGCGTCTGAGCGGTCTGGAAGCCCTGACACTACGGCCTGAGACGAACTTCATCAATGTGGGCGAGCGCACCAACGTCACCGGTTCTCCGAAGTTCTCGAAGCTGATCCTGGCGGGGGACTACGATGCGGCGCTGACGGTGGCGCGGCAGCAGGTCGAGAGCGGTGCGAACATCATCGACATCAATATGGACGAAGGCATGCTCGATGGCGCGGCGGCGATGACGACCTTCTTGAACCTTGTCGGCCCGGACGACTCCATTTCGAAGGTTCCGATCATGGTGGACAGTTCGAAGTGGGAAGTCATCGAGGCCGGTCTGAAGTGCATTCAGGGCAAGGCCATCGTCAACTCGATCTCGTTGAAAGAGGGCGAGGAGAAGTTCCGAGCATCGGCGAAACTCGTGCGGCGTTACGGCGCGGCGGTCGTCGTCATGGCTTTTGACGAAGACGGTCAGGCCGACAGCTTCGAGCGAAAGGTCGCGATCTGCGAACGGGCCTACAAGATCCTTACGGAAGAAGTCGGTTTCCCGCCACAGGATATTATCTTCGATCCGAATATCCTGACGGTTGCGACGGGCATCGAGGAGCACAACGGTTATGCCGTGGCGTTCATCGAGGCGACTCGGTGGATCAAGCAGAACTTGCCCGGCGTGAAGGTGAGCGGAGGCGTCAGCAACATCTCCTTCTCCTTCCGTGGCAACAATGTGGTGCGCGAGGCGATGCACTCCGTGTTCCTGTACCATGCAATCCAGGCAGGGCTGGACATGGGCATCGTGAATGCCGGGCAGTTGGCGGTCTACGAAGAGATCCCGAAGGAGTTGTTGGGTCTGGTAGAGGATGTGCTGCTCAACAAGCGACCGGATGCCACAGAGCGACTGCTCGTCTTCGCGGATACGGTCAAGGGCGAAAAGGGCAAAATTCAGGTCAAGGACGATGCCTGGCGACAGGAGCCCGTTGAATCGCGACTGTCCCATGCGCTTATCAAGGGCATCACGGACTTTATCGAGGCGGATACCGAAGAGGCACGCCAGCAGTACGATAAGCCGTTGCAGGTGATCGAAGGGCCGCTGATGGCGGGAATGAACGTCGTCGGCGATCTGTTCGGCGCAGGCAAGATGTTCCTGCCGCAGGTGGTGAAATCGGCGCGGGTGATGAAGCAGGCTGTCGCCCATCTGATTCCATTCATAGAGACGGAAAAAGCGCGCTTGGGAGATGCCAAACCCAAGGGCAAGATTGTGATCGCCACGGTCAAGGGCGATGTTCACGATATTGGCAAGAACATCGTCGCCGTTGTACTTCAGTGCAATAATTACGAGGTGGTCAACCTCGGCGTGATGGTCCCGGCGACCAAAATCC
>JAYUMV010000119.1:0-28813 GCA_043762265.1 Chthonomonadaceae bacterium
AACTAATTAAAACGAGAAAGGACAGGAGGAGCCTTCGGCAGAGAGGATACCATTCCTCCCCCGCCTGAAGGCAGGGGTCTCCTGGTATGTTTTTATGATATTGTGATTCAAAAGGGCGAGCCGCTGTTGTATACGTCTCTAAGACGACCGCTATTATGCACCCTAACCAGGAAACTATCTGATGCCAATCTCGCGTTCTGTTACCATTCCCGCCCTGTTTGTCAGTCTGCTCACGTTGTCCCTGGCCGCGCAGGCAGGCGATTTTACCGGTTTTCTCTACGTCAGTGACTATGGGGCTCAGAACCTGGATCGCTATAGCTACACCTACACGGAAGCCACTAAGACCATCAGCAATATAACCCCAGCGGGGGCCGGTGGAAGCACCATCAGCGCTGTCTTCATCACCGATGGAATTGTTGATTAACTACAACGACAACGGTCTGACCAGTCCTACGGGACTCTCCGTGTCGCCCCTCGATGGATGCTCGTGTTCAGTGTGTAGGCGACCACGCCTGCCGGAGCCAGAAGGGTCAGCAGTCTCATGATTTGCTCTCCTCGGCTTTTTCGATCAAAGCGCGGATACGATCGGCCTCCGCCTTCGAGAGCTTGCGGCCATCCAGGAGCGTCATAACCAGACCTTCCGTCGAGCCTTCAAAGACCGCCGTCAGCATCCGGTTGAGCACACGCGACCGGGCATCTTCCCTGGCTACCGTCGCGCGGTAGTAGAACGCCTTGCCCACCGCGCGGTGCAGCAGCCAGCCCTTCTCCACCAGACGCGTGAGTTGTGTCTGGACCGTGTTGCGTGCCAGATCACGCTGGGCTGCGAGGACGGTGTGCACCTGGGTCAGAGTCACCCCCTCCGCCCCGTGGTCCCAAACTACGTTTATGATCTCCGTCTGCGCCTCGGAAAGGGGAGGCAAAAGCTCCTCTGCATGCATCGGTAAAGCTCCTTCCTACAGGTCAACCTACACCTGTAGGTTATAATAAACATACAGGTGTAGGTTTGTCAAGAGGCACAAGAGATTATTTTGATGAGAAAATGGAAGTGCGTCTCAGGGGGCGAGACGGCTCACACGGCACGTTTGCGAAGAGGCGAAATAGATCACCACGCGTAGAGCCAGACGTAGACCGTATAGCGGGCTTCCTGGGGCTCGTGAAAGACTTTCCCGTGGATCTCCTCACCGCATCGGCAGGTCAGGCGAAAGCCTTTCTGGAAGAAGACCGGATCGTCGTCGTGGAAGCGGTAGGCGGAGAAGGCGTTGGCGGCTTTGTCGATATAGGTGAGGCCTGCGACCGGGCCGTAGAAGCGCTGGTTGTGGTGGAAATAGCCGGAGCTGAGAAAGTAGTCCTCCAGGCCCGAGGAGAGAAATTCCGGTTTGGTTTCGCTGTCGATATAGGCTCGCACGCAGCCTTCCATGAAGCCGAAATCTCTCCAGTCGCCCGAATCGCGCAGACTCTCCCCGGCCATCGTGACCTGGTGGAGTGCGCCGCCACCGGAAACATGGCAGAGATCGAACTCTTCCAAGGGGGGAGCAACATGATCGGTCAAGGTGTAGAGGCGCAGACGCGCCGTTTCCGGCAGACGGACACCCGCATGCAGGGCCGGAAGATTCTTGGTTCCTCGGACGATCCACCAGAAGGGCGCTCCGTCCGGGGCTTCCGGCGCCCGTTGTGCCGTCACGCGGATACCGTCCCCAAAAGGAATTTTGAAGGTGTTGTAGACTCCACTGGGATGACCGGTCTTGCCCATCTTTTCCGATCCCCAGGGGGAGGCGCTCTCTCCAAAACCGTAACCGTGTCCCAGGCCCATCTCCATGTCGATCGCCGGCTGCGGTTCGCCGTCCACATAGACTCGAATGCGAGTCTTGTCGTAGCTTGGCCAGTCGCCGCCGAACCACATGTGGGTCAGACAGCCCTGCCCCTCTTACCGCAGCAGTTCCGCCTCGACATAGCCGTTGAGATCCTCGACCTCTTTGCCGACAGTGCAGAAGGTCTTGAGCGACGATACATCGATGTCTGGTGTGGAGGCGTTCGATCTTATCACAGAGTCAACTCCCATCGCAAAATTTTCAGAGGTCGGTATGCAACCTCAAATTCACCGCCATTTCTGAAACTCCTCTATGGAGAACGACACAACCCCGTAGATCGTGAAGACGACCCCGTTCTTGTGTATTTTTGCAAATTGTGGCATCGGGGAATGCTTGCAATGCGTTGTTCGTATGGTATTATAGAGGCGACATAGAACCGGACAGTGGCCGTCGGCAGCGAAGCCGACGGGTTCGAGAGTTCTCTCTTCCATTGTCAACCGGCCTGTCGTTATTCAGGTTCGAGGAGGAATCAGATGAGCATTGCACTTTCCCATCCGGAGGAGGCGCGGCAGCAGACCCGCCCGCCCTTACTGGAAACCCCTGTGCGGGAGGGACTGCCGCGTGAAAGCAGTAATCCGTATCACAATGCGTTGGAACAACTCGGTATTGCAGCCCGCTACCTGGAACTAGATCCAGGCATGCATGAGATACTCAAACACCCGCAACGCGAACTGACCGTCAATTTTCCGGTAAAAACGGACAAGGGCGAAACCCGGATCTTTACCGGTTACCGTGTGCAGCACAATATCGCGCGAGGCCCCAGCAAGGGCGGTATCCGCTACAGCCCAACGACCGACATAGATGAGGTGCGGGCGCTGGCGATGTGGATGACCTGGAAATGCGCCCTCGTGAATATCCCCTTCGGCGGCGCTAAAGGCGGCGTCGTCTGCGACCCCAAACTGCTCACCAACACGGAACTGGAACGCCTCACCCGCCGCTACGCTTCGGAGATCAGTATCGTCATCGGCCCCACCACCGACATCCCTGCACCCGATATGGGCACCAACCCGCAGACGATGGCCTGGATCATGGACACTTATTCCATGACACAGGGCCGTACCGTTCCTGCGGTCGTGACCGGCAAACCCGTTGCGGTCGGCGGATCGGAAGGGCGTAACGACGCCACCGGGCGTGGGATCGTCTTCGTGACCCGCGAGGCGATCAAGGAGACGGGGCATGATCTGCACGGGCTGCGGGTGGCCGTCCAGGGCTTCGGCAACGTCGGCGGCGTGGCGGCGCGTATCTTCTCGGAGATGGGCGCGAAGGTCGTCGCCGTCAGCGATGCGCTCGGCGGCCTCTACAACCCGGATGGACTGGACATCGCCGCTCTGCGAGAGTGCGCCAACCGCGACGGCACGCTGACCACTCACGGCGGCGGAGACCCCATCGGCACCCGCGAACTGCTGGAATTGGACGTCGATGTCCTGGTTCCCGCTGCAACCGAGAACCAGATCACCGCCGAGAACGCCGGTCGAATCAAAGCGCCCATCATCATCGAAGGCGCCAACGGACCGACGACGCCTGCCGCCGACCGCATCCTGCACGACCGCGGCGTGTTCCTCGTGCCGGACGTGCTCGCAAACGCGGGCGGCGTGGTCGTCTCGTACTTCGAATGGGTACAGGACTTGCAGTTCTTCTTCTGGCAGGAGGAAGAGGTCAACGCCAAGATGGAAGCGATCATGGTGCGCGCGTACAAAGATGTACGCACGATGGCGAAACGGGAAAACGTCGATATGCGGCTCGCCGCCCATCTGATCGGCGTCAAACGTGTCGCCGACGCCAGCACCCTGCGCGGCATCTACCCGTAACCTCCGACCGTGTTCTCATAGGAGAAAAAATTCGAGCCGCAGAAACGATTTCTGTGGCTCGAATGTCGTGAGACGTCGGCGATCAGCGCACCTTACGGCTTATTGAAAGAATGGTCCGCAACTGTTGTCCGGGACGATGTAGGCGAGCGGCTTGTCGTAGGCGTTGCAGCCGGGATTGATCTGGGCGGCGAGGTTCTGCCATTTGAAACTGTCCCAGGAGGCGCTCTTGACGTGGCTGTCTTCGAAGAGGTAGTTGTTCTTCTGCCCATGGTACTCGGTCATCTTATAGTTCTTAGCGATATGCGCGGCCCAGTCGCGTCTTCTCCAGCCACATCCTCCATTTTCATAGGTACAGTCCCACCAGGGAGTGCTGGCGCTGTCCGCCATCACGATAGCGCCAGAAACCTCTGGGATCTGCGCTTCGGTGACACCCTTGAACGACCGATAATTGTAGGCATAGCTGGTCTGATTGGGACCATTGGTGGTCGCCGTTCCACCATTGAAAGGATCATAGAAACCGGAGCCTTGCAGGGAGGGGCAGCGGTAGATCTGCTGATTCTTCGTGTATGGGATGAGCACATTGGAAACCCATCCTGGGTAAGTGAAGTTCTTGCCTGTGTCTCCGGCCTGGCCGTAAGAAAAGCCGTCGATTGGTCCATCCGGCCAGGTTTCGTCGTAGTCCTGAACATACATCTTCAGGGCCAGACCGATCTGCTTCAGATTGGATTGGCAACTCGCCTGTCGCGCCTTCTCCCGTGCCTGTGCGAAGACCGGGAACAGGATCGCCGCCAGAATCGCGATGATTGCGATCACCACGAGTAACTCAATGAGGGTAAAGCCGTGTTCTTTATCCCGAAATCTGTGCAGAGACATTTCTTTTCTTCCTTTCATCCACTCGAATCTATGCGGAAAAGTGTTGTGTGCTATTCCTTCCTACAGCATAACGCAGTGGCGTTTCCCAAACCGTTTCCAAAAGGGCAGGAAAACCGTTTCTATCCGCATAATTGGCCTGTATGGAATCTCCGGAAAGTGTCTCGAAGAGTCTGCAAACCGATTTGCCGTCGCTGGAACGGCTTCAGATCCATCTTTTCGGTGGCTTTGACCTGCTTCAGAACGGCCATTCTCTCCCCCGCACCCGAAGTCGCACAGAAAAATGGCTTCTGTCTCTGCTCGTGCTGCGCACCAACCAGACCGTCGAGCGTACGTGGTTGGCGGGAACCCTTTGGCCTGATACTCCCTCGGCACAGGCGTTCAATAACCTGCGCCGCAGCCTGAGCAATCTGCGGCAGGTGCTGGGGGCAGAGGGCTATCGCCTGTTCTCTCCCACCGCTTCTACCCTCACATTTGATCTGGCGGGGGCCTTTTGCGATGTGGTGGCTTTCGATGCCGCCATCGCGCGTGGAGACATGGCCTCCCTATTGCAGGCCGCCGCGTTGTATCGTGGGCCGCTGTTGGAGACCCATGATGCGGACTGGGTGGCGTCGGAACGCGCAGTGCGCCGAGAACGGTACCTGGAGGTTCTGGAAATACTGGCGGACGACCATATCAAGAGCGGGGATAGCGTCGGCGCCGCACGCTTGCTGCGGCGTGCCTTAGAAGCCGATCCGCTCAGTGAGGAGACCCATCGGCGCCTGATGCAGATCCTGGGACAGCAGGGAGATTATGCAGCGGTCGAAAAGCAGTTTCGGCAACTGCGACAGCATCTGCGCAACGAACTCAACATGGAGCCCTGCGCCGAAACGGTGGCGCTCCACCGTGATCTGCTTAAGCAGGCCCAGTTCCTCTCGAATTCTCGCTCGGAGATAACCTCTTTCCCTCCGGAAAACCGTCGCTTCCCTCTCCCCTTTACGTCTCTGGTAGGGCGAACACGCGATCGACAAGCGGTCTGCGATTCGCTGCAAGCGTCCCGCCTCGTCACTCTCACAGGGCCAGGCGGAGTAGGAAAGACACGCCTCTCCATCGCTGTCGCGGAGATGGTGGCGGAACACTATGCGGATGGGGTGGTGTTCGTCGATCTCGTGCCCACTTCGGATGTCGGAACTCTCGTAAAAGCCATTACGGTCACTTTGGGGTTCCGGACGGAGAGTGATCTCTCTCCAGAGGAAGCGCTGCGCCACTTCCTGCTCCGTAAAAAACTGCTCTTAATCCTCGACAATGCCGAGCATGTCCTGCCAGCCTGTGCGCAGATTGCGGCGATTCTATTGAGTCAATGCCCACTCCTGCACATACTCTGTACAAGTCGGGAACCGCTGCACGTTGTCGGTGAGCATGTGCGGCAAGTCTCGCCTCTGGAAACGCCCCCCCTCGGAAGTGCAAATGATCCTGTTTCCAAAACGACGCGCCTGCTCTCTTACGATGCTGTGGCGCTGCTGCTAGAGCGGGTGGCGGCAGCATCCGCAGACTTTCGGCTGACCGTGCAGAACGCAGAGGCCGTCGCGCAGATCTGCCGTCGCCTGGATGGGATGCCGCTCGCCCTGGAACTGGTGGCTGCCCGCTTCCGCAGTCTGTCCGCCCCGGAGATTGCCGTGCGGCTGGAGGACTATTTTCGGCTGCTCTCCGCCGGAAACCCGATACTGCCAAGGCACCGCACTCTGCGCGCGACGATCGAGTGGAGTTACAGTCTGCTGAGCGAAGCAGAGCAGGTTTTGCTGCGCCGGTTGTCTGTCTTTGTGGGAGGCTGGACGCTGGAGGCGGCGGAGGCGATCTGTCCCTCGGAGTCAGAATCCGTTCTTTTGCTGCTCTTATCCCTGGTGGAAAAATCATTAGTCGTCTACGATCCTCAGGAGGATCTGGAGCATTATCGCCTGTTGGAAATGACCCGAGAGTATGCAGCGGAATGTCTCTCACCGGAGGAACAAGATATCCAGCGCGAGCGCCATGCCGCGTTCTTTCTTCAACTGGCGCGGGGCACAAAATTGCAGAATGTAGAGTTTAATCCCGTTCTCTGGTATGCGCAGGTAAGACTGAACTATGATAATCTGCGCGCCGCGCATCTCTGGTGGCAGGAACGGAATACTGAGACGGCGCTCTGGCTGGAATACCGTCTCTATCTCTGTGGTTTAGAAAAGCCCGGCGACTGGCGTACCCGAATTGCGCGCCTGGAAGCCGATCCACTCCCGACAAATTTGTTATCCCTGCTGATTACGTTCCAGACCGGATGCTGGGCCGTCTGGACAGGGCATCCTGCGGGAGAGACGCTGCTTCTGCGGGCCGTAGAGATGGCTTCTGCGTGCGACGAAGAGCAGTTGAAAATGTCTGCGCTGTCCGTATTGGCTAATTTGGAACGCGAACGCGGCAACGATCTGCAGGTGCTCGCCTATGCCGACGCCTCCCTGCAAAGCGCGCATAAACAGGGCGAGATCTTTTTTATCGCCACCATGGAAATGGTAGTGTGTGAGATGCTTGCCAAAACAGGGGCGATGTCGGAAGCGCTGCGTCGTATGCAGACGCAGTTGGAGCGGGGAAGGCAGGAGAACGATTGGCGCCTGTTGCTGCCTGCGCTGGACTTGATGGGAAAGATCGCTCATGAACAGAGAGAGTGGAACAAGGCTCACGCGTACTGGGAGGAACTCCTGCCGATGGTGCGCGAGCATAAGCCGGATGGGCTTCCCAACAAACTGCGTGATCTCGCCGACAACGCGCGTGAGAAAGAGGACTATCCGGCGGCCTGGCAGTATCTGGAGCAGGGCATCCTGGCAAGCCGCCGCAATCGCGCTCCTGACCGCGAAGGCTGGATACGCTGGGATATGGCGGCCCTCGCTTTTCGGAAAAGAGACATCCCCCTGGCGCTGGAACAACTGCATCTAGGATGTACGATTTTTCAAGAAATCGAGGAGGCGCGTAGCGTGACACAATGTCTGCGCAAGGCGGCCCAGTTCCATGCTGCCGACGGACGCCACGAAAAAGCCGCACTGCTCCTAGGAGGTGTGGAACGAAGGATACGAGAACAGTCGCTCGTTATTGCTGTCGATGCGCAGCAGGCTTACCGCCAACTTGCCGCAGACCTCTCTAGGATCATGGGCGAGAAGGCATGGCAAGCCGCTTTCGAGCGTGGGCAAGCCCTCACTTTTGAGGAGGCCGAGACGCTAGCCTTCACCCATGGCTCTCTTTCGGAATAGAGAGAATACTGGCGCAAAGTGAACTGCCCTACGGTGAACCACCTTCTTTTGTGATTCACCGTAGGGCAGTAGCGTTTACCCGGTGGAGTGGAAAAGGGTCACCTTCACGTTTCTCCAGTCCGGCGGGTCCGGGGGAGGAGTATCGCGCCAGCCTATTTCCCAATTCGGAAACCCGTTCTGTTGAATCCGCATCCGGAAGGACTGGTGCCAGCGCTCTCCTCCATCCGGCCCCGAATTCTTATGCCATGCGACGAAGGCATACGTCTGTGCCGTGAAGACATCTACCGGAATATCGAGATCCCCGGTCGAGCGAGAGTAGTTCCCGCGTTCATCGATCTTCTGCCAGCCACTGGGTGTCAGGTGCCAGATAATCAGCGCATTTTCCCAGGCAGCCTCCGACACGAAAGTGGCACGGAAACTCTGCCCTGCGGCGACATTCAGATAAAAGACCACGTCCGGTCCCGCATTCTCGGGTGGCCAACTGTAGACATTCTCAGCCATAACATACCTCCTGAAGAGATTGGATCTGCCTTCCTGCGTGTTACCACGTGAGGGCTCCGTATCCAGGAAACGGGTCGATACGCGCCCAAGCTGTCCGTAGGTGACAAGGATCGGCAGACTCGGTGGGCGTTGGATACCGCTCTTCCTACAGGTTAACATAGCGGCATTTCCAAAACCATTTCCAAGATGGCAGAATAATCTGCAAGATGGCAGAATAATCTGTTGGACTGATTGGGTAGGGCAAGTGGGAGTAAGAGGCCGATTTATAGCAGGAGCTTTATGGTCACGATTTCGAAGGGTTGAATGGGCAGAAGCATTTCGCCGCCGCTGATAGGAATCTCCGCCAGACTCTTCTCCATAAGGTCGCAGTACCAGGCCGATTTTATCGGCAGTGTCGTGGTCAGGGTGACGGAGCCGCGTGTATTGTGGACCTCGTAGAGGCGCACGATGATGGCGGTCTCTTTTTCGGCGCGTTTGATCGCCTCGATAAAGACAGCGGCATTATCGACTTCAAAGAAGGAGCGTTCGAGCGGCATCGGTCCTGGTCGGTTCGCGGGAAGTGCGGACGCGACCGGAGGAGCGTTCAAGGCGTAGGCGTTCTCCACGACCTCGCCCTCCCGGAAGTCGCCATTGTGGGGCAGGAGCGAGTAAGTGAATCGGTGTATTCCCTTGTCCGCATTGGGGTCGGGGGCCTGGGGAGAGCGGAGCAGGGTGAGGCGCAGCGTGTGGCCCTGGATGTCGTGGCCGTATTTGCAGTCGTTGAGCAGCGCGACACCGTAGTTGCCTTCACTGAGATCCACCCACTTCTGAGCGCAGACCTCGAAGCGTGCCTGGTCCCAACTGGTATTCGTATGCGTCGGGCGCTCGACATGCCCGTACTGGATCTCGTAAGTGGCGCGGGCGCTGTTGATGGCGACCGGGAAGGCGACCTTAAGCATCGTGTCGGTCTCCTGCCAGTCTACCTCCGTCACGAAGTCCAGGCGCATGCTGTTTGCGGTCAGACGCACGGTCTGCACGACGCGTGATCTGCCGAACGCCCACTCGAAGCGGATCGCTCCCCGCACTGGACCATTCTCCACGACCGTTGCGCTCACCAGTTCGGTCACCACGCGTCCTCGCTCGAAGGCGTAGATATCGACGTCCCAGGCGTCCCAGGAGAGCGGTTTGTCGGCGTGCAGCACCAACTGATTGGCGCAGTGAAGAACATTCAGGTCGCGCTTGCCGTTGGCATGGACCGTGTAGGTTTCGTGCAGGATTTCGCGCTCGTTGTCCTGATCGAAGAGGCGCGTGATGAGGCCGGTTTTTGCATCGAACTCCACGCGCAACGAGGCGTTTTCCAGATGGGTGGTGGAAGCGGTAACGGCGTCTTCGTCCTCGTCTACGGGAACGGTCGTCGCGTTGAGATCCCAGACGGCATAGCCGTGCAGCGGCGCGTTCTTGGCGACGAACAGAGCTTTGCGCCCGCCCTCCGGTCCCGCAATCACCTGCACCGCCATGGCATCGCCTTCTGGCCCGATGGCGGTGACAGGGTTTTCCCCTGCGTTTAAGGGCACGCTGACAGCTTCGTTGGCGAAATGGCTCAGGTTGCTCACGACCAGGACCGGGCGTTTGACGCCACGCGTATTGACTCCACTCGCCAATGTTTCGGTCGCCTCGGCAATCAAGGTGTCTGTGCCCTCGGCAACGGCGGCATAGTCCTCGGCGCTGTCTCGGTAGACCTCCGCAATCGACGAGCCGGGAATGATGTCGTGGAACTGGTTGAGCAGCACCGTCTTCCAGAGGTGGTCTAATGTCTGCTGCGGATAGGCGACTAGGCCTGCCGGGCTGACGACACTCAAGAATTCTGCGTCCCGCAAGGCGAACTCCGCCTTGCGATTGCTCCGCTTGTTCTGTGCCTGCGTGGTGTAGGTGCCGCGATGTAGTTCCAAATAGAGCTCCCCGACCCAGATGGCGAGGTCGTGCGCCTCCGCTTCCGCCTGCCGGAAGAACTCGTTAGCGGATTCAAGGGTCACCGTCGGCATGCCTTCGACACTCTGTAGTCGCCGTGCGTTTTCGATCATCTCTGCCGTCGGTCCGCCTCCGCCGTCGCCGTGCCCGAAGAGATAGAGCGAACGGGTGGCGCGGTCGTGGTCGCGGAAGTTGCGGCTGCTGTGCGCCAACTCTTTCGGGCTCACGTCGCCATTCGGCGTGTCGGAGGGGAGGAAGTGGGTAAAGACACGGGTGCCATCGATGCCCTGCCACAAGAACGTATGGTGAGGAAATTTGTTGACCTGATTCCAGCTCATCTTCTGCGTCATGAAGACGTCGATGCGGGCGCGCTTGAGGATCTGCGGCAGCGAGGCCGCGTAGCCGAAGACATCGGGCAGCCAGAGATCGTGCGTCTCAATGCCGAACTCGTCCAGAAAGAAGTTCTTGCCGTGGAGGATCTGGCGCACCAGACTTTCGCCGCTGCTCAGGTTGCAGTCCGGCTCGACCCACATGCTCCCCGTCACTTCCCACTGGCCCGTTGCAATCTTGGCTTTGATTCGCGCATAGAGTTTCGGAGCCAGTCGCTTGACCCACGCATAGAGCGCGGGCTGAGAGCAGACAAAGCGAAACTCCGGATACTGCTCCATCAGGCGCAGCACGGTAGAGAATGTGTGCAGGCACTTGAGTTGTGTGCGCTCCAGAGGCCAGAGCCACGCCGCGTCGATATGCGAATGTCCGACCGCGCTGATCCGATGCGCAGACGCGGAGGCAGGCTTCTCATAGTCGTCGGTAATGCGCTTACGACAGGCGATGACACTGGCAGGATCTTCGACATCGCATAGGCTGACAGCCGTGTTCAGGCCATAGAGCAACTGTCCATAGCGTTGTGTATCCGTAAGCAGCTCTTTCAGAACTCCGACAGCGACCTTCAGATCGTAGTAGAGACCGAACAACTCGGGATCGTAGAGTGCGAGGCTGGCCTGCCGAAAGGTAAAGGGGGTAAGGGACGGAGCTTTGGGCGCTCCATGCACGCTCACATTCGGATTCATCCCTGTCGCCTGCACCGTAAGAGAGACAGAGGCGCCTCCCTGTGCCACCTCAGAAACCACAAACTCCCTGTGATTCGAGTCGATCCCCTGGACCGGATCGTCGCCCTCCCAGACAATCGCTTCCGCCCCGCAGTCCAGCAGAGCCACGACCATTCTGCCTTCCCACTCTGCCGGAATCTCCCCGGTAAAGCGAAACCAGGCATCACTCCAGACCGGCCCCCACGCAAATCCCACCTCAACCGGCGCATAATCGAAGTGCGCCGCCTCTGCCGCCGCAATCGCGCCCTCCCGGTAGTCACGCAGAGCGGTTTCCAGTTGATAAACGGAGGCGTGGAGAGCGACCTGACGGCTCCATAACTGGGGACGCAGGGTTTCCTCAATGAAACTTTCGATACGACGGCGGGTGAGTTCGGGATGTTTGAGCATGTTCAGGAAGACCTATCAAAAGAGGATATTTGCGATGCCATAGGGCAATAACGCTCCCTTATCATACCCGGTGGGACTTTCATTCTCGTTCGGTACGCTGTTGCGGATCTGATCCACTTCCATCGGCTTCCACAGCGAGCGATTCTGCGCGCAGCAGGCGCATGAGTTGGGCCATGAAGTGGAGATTGTGCAGGGTGGCCAGGCGATAGAAAAGCGTCTCCCCGCATTTGTGGAGATGGCGCAAGTAGCCGATCGAGTAGCGAGTGCAGGTAGGGCAGGGGCAGTTGGGGTAGATGGGACGGTCGGTCTTGATGTGTTTTTCATCGTCGATGTAGAGATAGCGGAACCAGGAGCCTGTGAGCTGGAAGTCAGCGGCCTTTGGATCGGAGGGGAAGGTGTAGAGGCGGCCGACGCGGGCATCGCGGGTCGGCAGGGCGGAATCAAAGATGGAGTAGCCCATCCGAAAGCAGTCGGTGACACTTACGGGATGCCCGACCCCGAGCGCGTGCATAGGAAAATGGGAGGGGATGAAACTGCGGGTTGCAGACAGCATGTCGGCGAGCAGTTTACCGTCGGAATCGAGGGGCCAGCCTCCATAGCCGTAGCCGTCGAAGCCGATCTCCAGCAGTTTTTCGGCGCATTCGCGGCGCAGATCCAGGGAGCCACCGCCCTGCACGACCCCGAAGATCAAGGGGTGTGGGGCGTCCGGCAGGCGTTTGTGCTGCTTCAACTGCCGGTTGAACTCGTCCTTACACCGCTTTGCCCAGCGCACGGTACGATCTACGGAAAGGCGCTGCTCCTCCGGCGTGTCATCGACGTGGGTGCAGTCGTCCAGGCAGATCACGATGTCTGCGCCGTACGAAAGCTGCAACTGAATGCTCTTCTCCGGCGTCAGTTGGAATTCGCGGTCGGCGCCCTCGGGCTTGAAGCGAATTCCGGCGTCACTGAGTTTGCCGAACTTAGGATTTTGGCGGATCAGAGAGTAGGCCTGAAAGCCTCCGGAATCGGTGATGATCGGGTGAGGCCAACCGGCCATGCCGTGCAGCCCTCCCAGAGCGCCGATGGTGGAGGAGCCGGGCTTCTGCATGAGATGGAACACATTCATCACGACTGCATCGATCCCCACGGTCTCCAGATCGGTGGCATCGACAGAGCGGACAACGCCCAGCGTTGCGTCCGGCAGAAAAGTCGGCAGCGGAATCGTGCCATGTACGAGCGAGAGACTATGCATCCGGCGCGTCTATCTCCTCGGGCTCCACTTCCACTTCTTCTACTTCCTCGTCTTCCGGCTCGTCGTCTTCCTCTTCTGCGAACGATCCTCCGGGCAGGCCGGAGATGACGAGGATATACTCGCCTCTCAGATTCTGCTTGGACACGCTCGTCAGCAGCTCCGACAGCAGGCCGCGCTCCATCTTCTCGAACTTCTTGGTCAGGTCGTTGGCGAGGGCTGCCGGACGGTCTCCGTAGACTTCCAGCGCGTCCCGTATGGAGGCGACGAGACGATGAGGGCTCTCATAGAAGATCAGGGTATGGGGAGAGCGCAGGTCCACGCCGAAAAAGCGTTTGCGCGGGCCGGGTTTGCGAGGAGGAAAGCCTCGGAAGGTGAAGGCATGAACGGCCAGTCCCGACAGTACCAGCGCCATAATCAGCCCGGTCGGGCCGGGAATCATGGTGAGGGGAAGATCGGCGTCGATGGCTTTACGCACGACCCGATAGCCGGGATCTGCGATGCCGGGGGTTCCGGCATCGGTCACCAGGGCGACGCTTTTACCGGCGCGCAGCATCTCCACGATGCGTTCGCTGGCCCGCTCCTCGTTATGATCGTGGAACGACATCAACGGCTTGGAGATTTCGAAATGCTTCAGCAGCAATCCGGTTTTGCGGGTGTCTTCGCTGGCAACGATGTCCACGGCGCGCAGAGTCTCCAGGGCGCGCAGGGAGATGTCGCTGAGGTTGCCGATGGGCGTGGCGACGAGAAAAAGCATGAGCCTCCGTGGGGCAGGTTATTGGCCGGGTGTGCGGACCGAAGTGACGGGCGGCACGCTGTTCGGCACAGTTGTAGGAACACCTGTGGGAACGACATTGACCGGCTTCGGGGTCGGCTTCTTCGCGCCGCGCGTGCCGACGGCGACAATGGTCGGGAAGGCCGTGTAGTGGGAGGGGAAAGTCTCGCGCTTGACGACCTGACCGTTCTCCTTGATGATGCGTGTCCAGGAGACGTTGATGCCGGGGCTCCCGCGCTCTTCGACGATACGGCGACCAGCCGCTAAATGCGGATCCGAATGAGTCTCTACCGGAGAGCCGAGATTGACTTCACGGCCCTTGACCAGACTGACCTGACGCCCCGGCGTGCGTTTACCCCAGAGCGTAAAGTTGAGCAGTCCGCCTTTGGTGGAGACGCGAATGTAGATTGGGGCCGGTGTGTCGTTCTGGAACTGCATGTCGATGGAGCCGTAGAAGGCAGTCGCATCGCGGCCATGATGCAGATATCCGACCGGCATAGAGTGGTTTTGACGCTGCACGATCTTCAGCGCTCCGAGCAGAGCGGCATTGAACAGCGTGCTGGAGACCTGGCAGATGCCTCCGCCTTCGCCCATCACATGTTTGCCACGGACATACTGCGGCGCCTCTTTGAACCCTTTGGCCTTGATGCGCGGTCCTACGACTTTATTGTAGGAGAAAATCTCGCCTGCTTTCAGCAGGGTGCCGTCGATGTGGTGGGCGGCCAGGACAATATTATCGCGGCGATTCTGGATGCCGGTGTAGTAGGTGCTGAACTCCGCGAGTTTGCCATCGATCTGTTCCAGATCGGCGGCAGTCAGCTCGGGGACAATGGCCAGCGGCGTCAGGATCGCATCCGGTCCGTCGCCTGTCGAGGACGTCTCGTGGGCTGAAGCGGCAGTCGTGTTGTCGGGCGAGACAGCGCCGGGTGTCTGGGCGCCGGAAGCCGCCGCTGTGGCAGGGGGAATGCTCAGATAGCGGCTCCAGGACTGGGCGACGGTCTGCGTGGAGGCGTCTTTATCGAGCGTTACCCCGTTGACTTCATGGTGTATCCCAAAACCGCCGCCAGAAGTGGCGAGCAGTTGGGCGCGCTTGGCAGGACGATAGATCTCCTGGGCGATCTGGTTAGTCAGATAGAGGCGCATTTTCGCCTCATCTACCAACGGAACCGCGGCTATCGGCAGTACTTTGCTGCCACCGATCCAGTGTGAGACCTGACCGATGGGGCTATCGTGCCCGACCTTGCTGGCAGCGTCCAGGGTCGCCTGAACATTGATACTCAGGCCAAGCTTGGAAGCAGGGGGATTCCAGGACTTTGTGATGCCGGCATCCGGGGCGAAATGCAGTGTGAAGACGATTGCCTGCTGAGACTCCGCCCAGCGCTCCAGCGCTGTACGCGCGTCCGGCAGCGATTTACCGCTCAGGTCCAGGTTGCCGACATGCACGCCGGGGGCGATTTGGTCGTCCGGCACACGCGCCAGGACGCCTATTGCGGCGGCGCTGAGGCCAGCGACAAGCAGGGAAGTGAGGAGAACGATACGCTTTACAGGCGAACGCCTGGCAGGTTGGGATAGGGTAGATGTCACGGACACTTTAAAATAGACCTCACTCGTTATCATCGACGAACGGCGGACAGGCATAATCGGCGTCCGACAGATTGTCATCGTCATGGACGCAATAGGTTTTCCGCGCAGGGCGGGGAGCCGTATCGTGGGCGTGATAGAGCCCTTCGTGGGTTTCGATGCGTTGGATCAGATTCTCCAACTTCTCGCTGTGCTGTTCCAACAACTCCAACCGTTGGCGCATTTCCCGAATTGTCGCGTCACGCGGATCCACACGGTTGATGATATTGTCCATGACCTGCGTGCCATGATCTTCCTCGAAGCGCTCGCCGTTGCGCCGCACGATGCGGCCGGGAATCCCGACGACGGTACAGTTCGCAGGAATATCTTTGTTGACAACCGCATTGGCCCCGATTTTGCAGTAGTCCCCTATAGTGATCGGCCCTAGAATCTTAGCCCCCATCCCGACCAGCACCCCGTTGCCGAGGGTCGGGTGGCGTTTGGTGCGCTCCAGGCTGGTTCCGCCCAGAGTGACCTGGTGGTAGAGCAGGACATCGTCGCCGATAATGGTGGTCTCTCCGATGACGACGCCCATCCCGTGGTCGATGAAGAAGCGACGGCCTATCGTCGCGCCGGGATGGATTTCGATCCCGGTGAAGAAGCGGCCCAGTTGTGAGATGCTTCGGGCGAAAAGACGGAGTTTACGCTGCCAGAACCAGTTGGCGACCCGGTGCGCCCAGAGGGCATGCAGGCCAGGATAGGTAAGCGCCTCCAACCGACTTCCGGCCGCGGGGTCTTTGTCCAGAACTGTCTGTATATCTTCTTTAATAGTTTGAAACACGGCAGTGTATCTCGCGGGCAGGGTAGAATAATCCGGCTATCGGTATCTACTCGCACCGGAGGGCAGAAGTTCCAGGCCGGTTCGGCAACCGATAGGAATACCATACAAGTGTAGCATACAATTGCGCCTCCGGCAAGGGGAAGGTGCGAATTGTAGCGCCCCTGGTATGCATTCTACTGCACAACGTGTGCCAACTTCGGCAGGAGAACTCTCCTGCTATGGCGTAATGAAACCCAGCACCCGATAAGGAGAACCGATGTTTACGAATTACGCACTTTCACGGGCGAAAACAGCCTGTAAATTGGTTGTTTTGATCCCGCTCACCGTCGCGCTCTGGACTGCGCCGCATAGAGCTCACGCTCAGGATGTGCTGTCCGATATGGCGACCGTCGAGCAGCGAGAAGCCGCGCTGCACCGCCTATCTCCCGGCTGCAAAGGCGGCGATGCCAATGCGATCGGGAAGCAGATCCTCGGCTTTTTCAATACCGGCGGCTATTTTCTGACTGGAAACGGCAAGAGCTCCTCCGTCTTCGGATCTCCGAAGTTTTACAACGATGCAACGATCTATGGGCGCCCGAAACGCATCGGGGGCCTGGAACTCTCCGGTGGGGCCGAGACACTGTTGCTCAGCGACCACTTCGTGCCGTTTACCGGCGGCAATGAGTACGATCTGCTCGGGGCCAGCGCCATGATCTCCACCCCGCATGGAGCCGGCAAACTGCGTATCTATGCCAACGCGGGTCTCTTCTACGGACGCCTGCGCTCCGTAAACATGGGCTTTGATCGCTCGGCGTTCGTCCCGAGTGGGTCTGTTGGAGTCGAGTATCCGGTCAACTCCACTTTCAGTCTGGAAGCGAGCTATCGGCTGAGCCAGAACATCCATAACGTGAACACCGACGGCTTCAGCGTTAGTCTCAAAATACACTAAATAGGGAGAAGGCGAGGCGTGACGGCATGCAGAAACGGGCGTTCTCCGGTAAGCGAGAACGGCGACTTTCGCGACGGCTGAGGATCTGGTCGGAGCGTCTGGCGCTGGGTTCCGTGCTGCTGGTGCTGCTGGGCGTGGGAGGGATCGTCTGGGCTGAGGGCGGCGCTCGTCTCCTGGCGGCGGGATTTGCGCTGATCGGTCTCTTCGGTCTCGGCCTGCACCTCCGCTTGCTGTGGCAAACCCGCGAAGACCGACTGCGCCTTCAGCGTGCCGCCGTGCGCCGCGCCGAACTCCAGGGGAGCCGTCGGGAAAGGGCGGAGCGGGAACGTCTGCGCCGCCAGACGGAGCAGGAGACCCGCGCCCACGCCGCCTCGCGCCTCGAACAGGCGCGACGCACGCAAAAACAGGCCGCTGCTCAGACGATAGAAGATCATACCGCTCTGCACAACGCCCGTGAAGACAGGCTCCAGAGCGCAACACTGCGATTTGCTGCGCTTTCGGACGCCGAACTCTGGCAGGAGATCGCCGCAGTGCTCACACAGCGCGGTTATCATACCGAACCTGCGGATAGCGAGTATCCCGGCGACTTCCTCCTGCGATCCGAGGCTGGGTTTGAGGTGCTGCGCTGTGTGCCGGCAGGCAAGAAAGCCGGGGGCGCCGATGTGGAAGCCGTGGAGGCATGGCGCGTCCAAGCCGAAGCGGAACGCGCCTACCTCGTCGCGACGGCAGGCTTTCTGCCTTCCGCTATCGAGCGCCTGCAAGGTCTGCCCCTCACTCTCGTCGAACCCCACCTGCTCGCCCATTGGCAAGAACAAACGGGAACGACGTGATTGGGTGCAAACCGATTTTGTTAGGAGGTTGGGAAGATGCATACTGTGATCGATTTGAGAAGCGATACCGTCACCCGTCCGACGGCAGCGATGCGCCTGGCGATGGCGGAAGCGGAGGTCGGGGACGATGTTTATGAAGACGACCCGACGGTCAACGCTTTGCAGGCGCAGGCGGCGCTCGTGATGGGCAAAGAGGCGGGGCTCTTCGTGCCGTCCGGGACGATGGGCAACGCGCTGGCCCTGATGACGCATACGCGGCCGGGCGACGAAGTGCTGATGGATACCGACGCGCACTCTATGTTGTATGAGTTGGGTCTGCCCGCCACCCTTGCACACGTCCTAACCCGGCAGTTTCGCAACCGGGCCGGAGTGCCGGACGTGGACGAGATCGCCGGTTACATCCATCCCAGCAACCTGCATGCTCCTGGCACGTCGCTCATCATTTTGGAGAACACGCACAACCGGGCGGGCGGCACAGTCATTCCTCTGGAGATTCACAAGGCAGTTCAGACGCTCGCGAGAGCGCACGGCGTTGCCGTCCATATCGACGGCGCACGGCTGTTCAACGCGGCGATCGCCACCGGGATTCCTGTGGCGGAGTTCGCGGCCTACGCAGACAGCGTCACCTTCTGCCTCTCGAAAGGGTTGGGCTGTCCTGTCGGGTCGGTACTGTGCGGCACGCACGCCTTCATCGATCGGGCCAGGCGTTTCCGCAAGATGCTGGGCGGAGGCATGCGCCAGGCCGGTATCCTGGCAGCAGCGGGCGTCTACGCCTTGGAGAACCATATCGCGCGACTGGCGGAAGATCATTCTCATGCGCGCCAACTGGCGGCAGGTCTTGCCGACGTGCCCGGCATCACGCTGGAGACGCGCCAACCCCCCACGAACATGGTCTATTTCCAGACCAAACTCCTTGCTGCGCAGATCGCCGACGCGCTGGTCGCGCACGATGTGCTGTGCGGCGTCACTGCTCCCCACCGCATCCGCCTGGTCACCCATCTCGATATCGATTCCGCAGACATCGATCGCACCATCTCCATTATGCATCAGGTAGGAGCATGAACGCTCTGGCCTGCGCTGCGTAGAGGTCGATATGATCTGGCTCATCGTCTTGGGAATTGTCGGGCTCGGGCTGGCGCTTTGGACAGCGGTTTCGGCGTGGAAGGCGGAGCGTGAGTATCCGCCTTCCGGAGCGTTTCTCTCGGTGGAGGGGGCGCGTCTGCACTATGTGCGGCGTGGAAGCGGACCGCCGGTCGTGGCCCTGCACGGCAGCGACGGCTCTCTGCTGGATTTCGCGGATACGGTTTTGGAGACGCTGAGCGGAGAGTTCGAAGTGGTGGCGTTCGACCGGCCAGGGCACGGCTACAGTGAAAGCCCCCACCGTGCGGTTGCGACACCGGAGGTGCAGTTGCATCTGCTGCACGAGGCGGTCTGTCGGTTAGGTTTGGTGCGTCCGTTGCTGGTCGGCCATTCGTGGAGTGGCCTCCTGGTGATGATGTATGCGTTGGAGTATCCGGGCGAAGTCTCCGGTCTAGTTCTGCTTGCCCCCTGGGTCGCACCGTCCTCTTCTCCCCCCAATCCGCTGCTCTATACGTCCCGTGTGCCCTTGCTCGGCACCCTCTCCCTCTGGACCGTGCATCGACTGATGAAGGGCAGGATTATTCGCTACTATCTCCATAAGGCGTTTTTGCCGGCGGGGGTCCCCCCGGCTTATGCGCGGCAATCGGCGACCTGTTGGCTGCGCTGGCCCCGGCAGGTGAAAGTGTTCTCCTATGAAAATACGGCAGACCGACGCCTGGCGCGGGCTTACAGCCCGCGCTATCCGCAGGTTTCTGTTCCGGTAGAGATCGTTGCCGGAGAGGCGGACCGCATTGTCCCGACGCCGGAGCATGCGGAGTGGCTGCACAGGCTGCTGCCCTCTTCAGAACTGGTCCTGCTGCCTCAGACAGGGCACCAACTGCTGCACACCCGTCCGGAGGTCGTCTGTGCGGCGGTGCGACGGTGCGCAGAGCGGGCGAGGCGACAGGGACTTCTGTCGGAGAGTTCAGCATCGATGCAGGAGGGCAACGGGGGGCAGGCGTCGCTGCAGCGTGCGCGGGAACTGGTTCTGCGATATGGCTGGAATGCGACCTCCTATCAGATCCTGAACCCTGCGATGGAGCACTGGTTCTCGAAAGAGGGAGACGCCGTTGTGGGCTTTGTACGGCGTGGCCTTTTCCAGGTAGTGGCGGGCGCACCGGTATGTGCGGAGGAACGCCTGGCGGCGATCGTCGCGGAGTTCGAAGAGGCGGCGCTAGAGCGGAGTGATCGGGTCTGCTATTTTGGGGCGGCGAACCGCCTGTGCACCGTCCTGCGGAGCCTGCCCACCCATGCGGAGATCGTAATCGGCGCCCAACCGATCTGGAATCCCCAGGAGTGGCCCGCACTTCTGAAGAAGCACTCTTCCCTGCGTGCGCAGATCAATCGGGCACGTAATAAAGGGGTGGCCGTTCACGAGTGGGATGCTCTGGACCGTTCCCAACATGCGGCGCTTCAGACCTGCCTGGAGGATTGGCTGGCGACCCATCCGTTTCCTACCTTGCGATTTTTGACCGAACCGGTCGATCTAGGAGAGATGCGGGATCGGCGTCTGTTCGTCGCTTCCAGCGATGACAGCGTCCTCGGATTTCTGATCGCAACGCCTGTACCGGATCGGAATGGCTGGCTGATCGAGCAGATCGTACGCGGCCGGGCTGCGCCGAATGGAATGGCGGAACTGCTGGTCGGCACGGCGATAGAGAGTCTGGGAGCGGATGGGGCGGAGTATGTCACCCTCGGGCTGGCTCCTCTTTCGCAGCGGGCGGAAACGGATACCGGGGCGAACGCATCCTGGATGCGCCTGCTCCTCACCCTGATCCGCGCACACGGCAAACGCTTCTACAACTTCGATGGCCTCGATGCCTTCAAAGCGAAGTTTCGGCCCGACAGTTGGGAACCTCTCTACGCGATCTCGAACGAAAAACATTTCTCCTTTGCAGCGCTCTATGCGATCGCCGCCGCTTTCAGCGAGGGGCCACCGGTAGTCTCGATGCTGCGCGCCCTGCGCGATGCGGCGCATCAGGAGTTCGGCTGGCTACGAGATCGGCGCAACACTGAGACCACAAACCACAAAAAGAGAGAGAAGAAACCGTGATGAAACCAGTCCGCTCTGCCTGCGTATTCCTGATTGGCCTGATGAGCCTTCCCCTTGCGGGAATCACACAGCCACCGACCACTAAAACGGTCGTCGTCTGTATCGATCCAGGGCACCCGTCGGAGGTCAACAATGGACTGACGGTACAGAACGGCACCACGGAAACACATATTGATTGGGTTGTGGCCCAAAAGCTTCAAAAACTGCTGCTCGCGAAGGGCCTGAAGGTGGTAATGACCAAGTCTGCGGAAAAGCAGTTGGTCAAGAATAAGGAACGTGCCCTGATCGCCAATCGCGCCGGGGCGGCTCTGATGGTGCGCCTGCACTGCGACTCCAGTCCGGATCAGGGCTATGCGGTCTACTATCCGGATCGGCAGGGCACCGCGCAGGGCAAAACCGGCCCCTCGCAGGAGATCATGGCGCGAAGCCATGAGGCCGCGAAGATTCTCGACAAGGCGATGGGCAAGGCGCTGGAGGGCGCCCTTAAAAACGGGGGCGTGCGTGGAGACTCTCAAACCGCTGTGGGAAGCAAACAGGGCGCGCTCACCGGCTCGATCTTT
Source organism: Chthonomonadaceae bacterium (assembly GCA_043762265.1). GTDB lineage: Bacteria > Armatimonadota > Chthonomonadetes > Chthonomonadales > Chthonomonadaceae > JANXLO01. The sequence goes on from JAYUMV010000119.1 coordinate 21,633, forward strand.
TCAGAGGTGCCCGTGCTGACCATCGAGATGGTCGTGCTCAGCAACAGAGCCGATGCCGCCCTGATCAAGACCGAAGCCGGACAGGAGAAAATGGCCCAGGCGATTGCGGAGGGGATCGTGCGCTGTCTGTCGTCCTCCTCGGGGCAATCCAGTCCCAAGTAGGAAAGCAGGCAATGTTATTTCTGCTCTGTGTGTTGCGTGGCTGGGAACGGAGGTTGCGGTATGAGAGTAGGGGATATGCGGAAACGTGGGATGTATGGCTGTCTTTTTCTGGCGCTGGGGGTGGCGTCGGGCAGGGCATGTGTGGCTCAGAAAGTCGATCCGCTGGGGAAATGGGAGCGTTTCGACTTCGTCCACAATCGCCTTACGGCGGATCAGTTGAAAGACCTGTCGGCGCTACAGTTGAAGTATATGCGGGGCATTCTTTTTGGAAAGCATGGGCGCATGTTCGACGAAGCGGCGATTCAGGACTGGCTGAAAACCCGACCCTGGTACCATCCAGACACGAAGTACAAAGTGACGGTGCTGACGGACAACGAGCGTGCCGATATGGATGCTATCAAGGAGGCGGAGTTTCACCTGCACACCCATATCGAGCCCGGTGACCTGAAGTTCTATCGAGACAAAACTTTTACGACTCAGGAACTGGGCCATCACTCTGCGATCGAATGGACCATTATGCGAGCGGAAGTGGAAGCGATCCATGGCAAGCGGTTTCCGGAACAGCCCTGGCTGCAGAGTTTCTTTGCGGAGCGTTACTGGTATCGTCCGGACCCAAAGTATGCCCCTGGTGCGTTGAACGATACGGAGCGCAAGAACCTGGCGACGATCCGTGAGGCGCAAAAAAAACAGCGCAATGTCGCGCTGGCTCCGGGCGATATGGCGCTGTTTCAGGAGACGCCGATCACTGCGGACCTGCTGCACGGTTTGGGCCTGCGCGAACTTCGGCTGCTGCGGAACGAAGTCTATGCGCGGCGTGGCAAGCGCTTCCATACCGAATGGATCCAACAGCATTTCGAGGACGAAGACTGGTATCGTCCGCACAAGGATTTTGGCGAACCTGCGCTCTCTGCGGTCGAGACGCAGAACGTCGCGACCATTGTGGCAGCCGAAACCCAACTCCACGACAGCCTGGCGACCCAACCTCTGCACGCGGAACTGTTGGCGAATATGTTTATCGAGGACGCCGCCAAACTGCGCGAAGAGATCTATGCGCGGCATGGCAAGATCTTTACCGACCGCTGGACCAACGACTATTTCTGCAGCTTCAAGTGGTATAAACCGGACCCGAAATTTACGCCGAAGTCGCTCTCGGCGGTAGAAAAGACGAATGTGACAACCATTCTGGCCTACGAAAAGGAGGCTCGCCGGGAAGGGGCCGCCACCGCCGCTTGACTGCGCCAACCCCAGGCCCGCGTGTCGGGCCTTCCCGCCTTGTAGAATCGCGTCCTCCTCTCTTACGAGAACAGGAGGACGTGTTCGTCTGTACGTTGACTTCTCCTGCGGCTTGCGTCATAATACGGGGCACAGAAACAGGGGGACAACATACCGTGAGCTTGGCTGAAAAAGTAAGAGTAGGGATTATCGGGCCGAGTTGGTGGGTCAACTACTGGCATCTGGCAGGGCTGCAGAACCATCCGCATGCGGAGATCGCGGCGGTCTGCGGCACGAAGGCCCGGGATGAAGCGGAGACGCAGGCAAAGTACGGCGCAAACGTGCAGACATTTACGGATATAGAGACGATGTTCGACACAGTGCCGCTCGATGCAGTCGTGGTCTGCACTCCGAACGACCTGCACCACCCGGCGACAATGGCGGCGCTGCGGCGTGGCCTGCATGTGATTTGCGAGAAGCCTCTGGCAATGGACTCGGCGCAGGCGCGGGAGATGGCGGAGACCGCTCGGGGAAAAGGCCTGCTCGGAATGGCGAATTTCCCCTACCGCGACAACCCCAATGTGAAGGAGTTTCGACGGAGGATCGCGGAGGGCTATGTCGGGCGGATCCTGCATGTCTCCGGGCAGTATCATGGCGGCTTTGGCTTGAATCGCGCTCCGGGCTGGCGCGGCCTGACCGAGCGCAGCGGCTCCGGCATTCTCGGCGATCTCGGCTCGCACCTCATCGACCTGGCGCGTTATATCACCCACGAGGAGTTCACCGCCGTCTGCGCACACACCCTGACCGTGCTGCACGAGACGGCAGGGTCTCCGGGAGGGGTTGATCTGGTTCGCACCGAAGACCCCCGCACGGGAGTGCGCAACGACGACTCATGCGCCTTCCTCGCCGAGTTCGCGTCCGGTGCTCAGGGTATCTTCCATACCAGTTGGGTGGCCACGCAGGGCGCGTATGCACAGCATCAGGAGGTCGAAGTCTACGGGACCACCGGCCGACTGCACTTCCTCGCCAATCACTCTGGCACAGTACTGCGCGGCATTCCTCAGGGGGCGAAACGCTGGGAAGTCATCGCCGTGGAAGGGGTCACCCTGCCCGACGACGCACACGACGAAGAGGACTATTTCCGGCCGGGACGTCTGGACAAAACCGGCACGACCTACCGTTGGATCGAGGCGATCGCCGCAGGAGAGAAGACAGTCTCACCGGACTTCGAGGACGGGCTGCGCGCTCAGCAGGTCATCGATGCGGTCCTGAAAGCCAGCGCCGAACGCCGCTGGGTCGCCGTCGAATAACAGACCTGGGAGAGAATAGCGATCCTTCTGGAACGTTTTGTGCAGGCCGACCGTTGTCTAAACAGAACGTGATTTAAGGAGAATAGACGGTCTCCTGCTCTCCAACCGTTCGGAAACGTCCATGCACACCAACAGCCGTTTTGCCGTTGCCATCCATATCCTGACTCTGCTCGCCCATCGCCATCCGGAGCCTCTGACCTCCGCGTATATGGCGATCAGCGTCACCACCAACCCGGTCGTCCTGCGTCGCCTGCTCGGTGACCTGCGGCGCGCCGGGCTGGTGGAATCACGGCCCGGCAACAGCGGCGGCTGGCGGCTCTGCAAATTGCCCGAACAGATCACCCTTCTCGACTGCTATCTGGCCGTCCAGGAGAGCCCTCTGTTGGGGCTGCCTTTGCAAAAGCCCAATCCGCTCTGCACGGTCGGCAAAACCATCACGCAGGCGCTCTACGGACTGTTTGAAGAGGCCGAACAGGCGCTGGAAGCGCGGCTCTCCCAAACGAATCTGGCGCAGGTCGTCGCTCATATAGGCGCGCCGCCCTGTTGGGAGCCGCAAAGGGACTCGGAGAAGGATGTCGTTCCATCGAGACGACGGCCTGCCTAAATCCTAGGGTAAATAGGATTTAGGGATTTCGCGTTGGAAAAGCGCAACCTTTCTGCGGCCTTCAATCGTAACCAAGACTGTTACAGATAAGCCAGGGAAGATCTCCTTCCCTCCCAACGAATGAAGAGGAAAACAGCCATCATGGCAACGTATATTGGAAGAGAGAAGAATCTATGACTGCCCCCACCCTATTTACACCGATCACCCTGGCAGGCTTGAGCCTGCCGAATCGCATCGCGATGGCTCCCATGACGCGTAACCGCGCGGGGGAGGGGCATGTCCCAACAGAACTTATGGCGACCTACTATGCGCAGCGGGCCTCTGCTGGCCTGATCGTCACGGAGGCGACTCAGGTGTCGCCCCTCAGTATCGCCTATCCGAACACTCCCGGCATCCACACCCCCGAACAGACTGCCGGGTGGCGCAAAGTGACGGATGCGGTGCATGCGGCAGGAGGGCGTATCTGGCTGCAGCTCTGGCATGTCGGTCGGGTCGCACATCCCACGCTCATGGAGGGCCAGCAGCCGGTCGCGCCCTCCGCCCTCGCCGCGAAGGGCGAGACTTTCACGGGCAAGGGCATGGAGCCCTTTGTCACGCCCCACGCCCTGACGATAGAGGAGATTTCACAGGTAGTGGATCAGTATGCGCAGGGAGCGACCAATGCCAAAGAGGCTGGTTTCGACGGAGTCGAAGTCCACGGCGCGAACGGCTATCTGATCGACCAGTTCCTGCGCGATGGCTCCAATCAGCGCACCGACGCATACGGCGGATCCGTCGAGAACCGCGCCCGCTTCCTCTATGAAGTGACCTGCGCGGTCACATCGGTCTGGGGTGGGGGCAAGGTGGGAGTGCGCCTCTCGCCCGTCAACCCATTCAACGATATGTCCGACTCCGATCCCCTGACGAACTTCCCCCAGATCGCCCAGGGTCTAAACGACTACGGTCTGGGCTATCTCCATGTAGTGGAACCGATCGGGACGGAGGGTACGCCCGTCACGTCGGCCATTCGCGAGGTGTTCCGCCGTCCGCTCATCGTGAATGGCGGCTACACGCGTGAGACCGCCGATACGGCCATCGCCTCCGGAGCCGCCGATCTGGTGGCCTTTGGCGTGCCCTTTATCTCCAACCCGGATCTGCCGCAACGTCTCGCCCGCAACGCGCCGCTCACCCCACCGAATCGCGCCACGTTTTATGGCGGTGGTGCAGAAGGCTACACCGACTATCCGACGCTGTCTTGAACCACGCGCACCTCACTGAATCGATGAAATTGTGGTTCGGACGAAAGGAAATTGATCATGCAGGTCTATGAGAGCCAATCGGCAGAGGGGGCGGCGGGGTGGAAGCTGGTAGAACGCGAGACGCCGACACCAGGGCCAGGGCAGGCCCTGATTCGGGTGAAGGCCGCTTCGCTCAACTACCAGGATCTGGCGCTTGCACAGAATGCACGCCTGAAGCGTCCCTACGTTCCGCTGTCGGATGGCGCGGGCGAGATCGTGGCGATAGGCGAGGGGGTCACGCGGGTAGCGGTAGGCGATCGAGTCGCAGCCAACTTCTTCCTCGACTGGATCGATGGCGACGTGCGCGCCTCGGTGCATGACTCGGCCATGGGCGGATCAGTGGATGGAATGCTGGCGGAGTACGTTGCGCTGCCTGCGGAGAGTCTGGTGCATCTGCCCGACTATCTGACCTACGAACAAGCCGCTACCTTGCCGTGCGCAGCCGTGACTCTCTGGAACGCCCTGTTCGAGCAGTCGAAACTCGCTCCCGGCGAAACGGTGCTGCTGCTCGGCACGGGCGGCGTCTCGATCTTCGGACTACAGTTCGCCAAGATGGCAGGGGCGAAGGTGATCCTCACCTCTTCCAGCGACGCAAAGCTCGAGCGTGCTCGCGCCCTCGGCGCAGACGAGACCCTCAACTACAAAACAACCCCCGATTGGGACAAGGCGGTCTGGCAGTTGACCGAAAAGCGCGGCGTGGACCATGTGGTCGAAGTCGGCGGCGGCGGAACAATGGAAAGATCCCTGCGCTCTGCACGCACTGGCGGCACTGTCAGCGCAATCGGCATCCTGACCGGCTTCGATTCCAAGATCGATCCGTTTCTGATCGTCGGGCGCAGCCTGCGCGTCAACGGCATCTATGTCGGTTCCGTCGCCATGTTCGAACGCATGCTCGCTGCTATGACCCAAAACCACCTCGAACCGATCATTGACCGCGTCTTTTCCTTCAGCGAAGCCCCGCAAGCCCTGGAATATCTGGCAAGCGGCTCACACTTCGGCAAAATCGTCCTCCGCGTGGAATGATCTTTCAACCACTGTTCTTCGAATGTCAAGAGGCTGCCTGCTTGTTAGGCAGCCTCGATTTGCTTGTGGCTAATATGATCATCCCTGCGAGAAGGGCTATAGAATCGGGTTCTGGAGTCGCCGCCGCCCCATTCCTCGAAAATGCCAAAAAATTAGGTCCATTTTGGTTGCCGTCGTTAATGGTTCCGACGAGAACGTCGCTGCTGTTGAACTTGTTAATTATGCCATCGGGATAACCCGAAACGTAGAGATTGCCGATACTGTCGAAAGCCAATCCTTGAGGGAGGGCGAACAATTCAGAAGGGCTGAATCGTCGTCTGCTTGGTTTACAAATTCAATTATATGCTCGTCTCCGTGTGAATCTCCGAAAATTGAGGAAGAATTCATCCTGGAACTGATTCTGGGACAGAAGCGGACAAAAGAGGAATTTTGAGTGAATTTGGGTGCATTAGGAAGCACATAGGATGCAAAATATAAGGTAGATTCGGTGGAGGAGACATTTCTTGATTAAGGTTAAAATGTTTGGTCCCTTCTCCATTGTTTGACGTTTAGACTTTCGTCTTTTCCTTTTTCGTCTTTTCGGTCGCCTTGTAGACGACTTTGTAACGTGGGGCCTTCTTGATAATCGCTCCAGCAGAGCGACCAGGGGATTTTCCGCGTACTCGGCACACACGCGCTGGCGTACCCAACTTGCGAAGAATTCCCCCCATCGCTCGCCGTATCTGCTGCGGAGTGGCAGGACGGCAGGAACGCTCCCAAGGACGCCGGGTACGCGACAGGTCACGCGCCAGTACCCATTGGAAATGCACGCACGTCACCAGATCCGTCCAGTGCTGGAACTGCTCTGGAGTACGCAGGCGCGCCTGCTCCCACAGAAGGTCTTGCTTGTCAAACCGAAAACCATGCTCCAGGCTATACCGACGCGCATAAGTGGCCGGGATCTGAGAAAGCGCAGGCATCATTGGGCCGACAAAGAGAAACCAACTCACCCGAGGATCGCGCTTGGTATCCTCGGCGCCATGACGTGTCACACGCAGAACCGAAACACTTACCTCGCGGGCTTTCTTGAAATGCAGGTTCTGCCAACAAGCGACTTCCAGTTTATGGCCCTGCTCATCTTGGCCGTCCCAAAAACCATCTGGTGTCTGGTGGGTAGTCGGATCGGCACCCTTGAAAGGGGTCCCATCCTTGCGGGGAGCGCCTTTCTTGCCCGTGCGCGGCGGAGCAGGACGATAGAGCACACGGTTCTTGGCAAAGCGTGCCAGCAAGGAACAGGGGAGATCTGTCCATAAGGTGACAAAGGCTGCGCTGCCATAATAGCCCTCTCCGAGCAGCAAATCACTCTCGTTGAGCAGAGGAGCGAGCGCTCCCAGTCGTTCGCTTGCGACCTCATCCTGCGTTTTGTCACTCGGAATGCGCAGACTGTCCACGGGAGCGGTCCAACTGCTGGGTTCTTCGGGCAAAAGGGCAAGGGTCGAAAACTGCCATCCTGGGACCACAGGCTTGGTGCCCTCGGGTAAATTGGACGCATGGACATAAGTGCGGTCGCGTGCTGTCTTGGAAAGTGGTCGGGGAATGGAGGAGGCATCCACT
>JAYUMV010000120.1:0-13446 GCA_043762265.1 Chthonomonadaceae bacterium
CGGCCTATTGTGTCGGTCGAAGGGTTCGCCTAACGACCAGGCGCAAGCCCCCTGCCTTTAGGCGGGGGTATCTGACAAACGTGTCGTTTTCCAGAACGGCGTTGCACCGTGAAGCCGGAAGGCCTCTGCGAGTCGTTTCAGCCGTTCACCAGATATTTGAAGACCGCCTCCAAATTGTTGTCCGGAGATTCGAAATTGGTAATCGTGTAGCCATGTTCCAGAATGATGTCGGGGAACTGCGCGTAAAACTGATCCGGCGCATGTGTTTCGATCTCTAAAAGCCGAGAATCCTCGGCGCTGAATTTCGCGCTCAGGATATAGGGCAAATCCAGAAGATGTTTTGCCAGCGAGCGCGCCTGATCGGTGGTGATCGTGATATGGTGTGGATGGGAATCGATCAGGCCGCGAATCTGATAGATGTCTCCCTGGGCCATAAGCCGTCCCTTGTGCATCAACAGCATGTTGCGGGTGAGTTGTTCCACTTCATAAAGGATATGTGAGGAGATGACAATGCATTTACCGCGCGCTGCCAGGTCGTGTAAGAGCGTGGAGATGTCCCGTCTGCCCACCGGATCCAGACCGTTGAGCGGTTCGTCCAGTATCAGGACTTCCGGATCGTGAACGATGCCCTGAGCCACTTTGATTCGCTGCCGCATCCCTTTTGAATAGCCGCCGATTTTTCGATCTGCCGCCCCTGTCATTCCCACGGTCTCAATCGAATCTGAAACACGGGCTTTCAGCGTCGCCGAGGGCAGTCCTCCCATGTGGGCCAGCAGAGTAACGAACTCGCGCCCCGTCATCTCGTCGTAGTTATTCTCGATCTCAGGACAGTAGCCGAGTTTTCGAAACACACGCGGATTGGCGAAGGGGGAGTCGCCCAGAACGAGCGCCCGGCCCGTCGTAGGTTTCAACTGGCCTGTAATCACTTTGATCAGGGTCGATTTCCCCGCTCCATTCTCTCCTAGAAGCGCTGTAATTCCGGCTGGCATGACACAGGAGACGTCGTTTAATCCGAGCACCTGACCATACCATCGGGAGACCCGTTCCAGAACGATCATCCGCGTACAACCTCCACCGCATTGATTTTCGTGCGCGCTGCCAGAATGCCTCCGAGGATCAGCACGACAGCAGCAACGGCCAGCGGGGCAACGCTAGGAATACCGAGCGTTGGATTGTCCGGTCGCTGAAAAAAGAGACGCGGCAGGCTGACATGGAGCAGGTTCTGGATCACGCCTTCGATGATCCCGCTGAGTGAAAAGTGCTGAACCAGGTTGTTCATGTCCGGGTCCGTAGCAAAAAGTGAATTTCCTAACAGACCGGAGAGGACCGCGCCGACAAAATAGATGCCAGCATAGATGGAGCCTACCAGACGCGGCGACTTTGACCAAGCGGATATCCCAATCAGCACGCTCGTATGAAGCAGGGGAGCGACCAGAGTAGAGGCCAGGAGGCGCAGAATCAGGGTCGGATTCTCTTTTAGGAAGCCATCGCTCGTATAGAGCACCATCATAAAGAGGAAGAGGAGCAGGCATGGCAGCAATGCGACCATCCAAAGCGTCAGGAAAATGCCGACCCATTTTCCGAGCAGATAATCTCCCTTGGTGATGGGTTTGGAAAGATAGACCATCAGCGCGTTCGCTCTGTTATCTGCGGAGATGCTGCCGGTGCCAATCATAAGGGCGATGATGAACATGCTGAGCAGGTTGGTATCGCTGCACAGGCAGGTATAGACAAGCTGTCCATAACGTTCCGGATTGCTGCCGCCCAGCACGCCGACAGGGCCTCCTGAGGCCTCGATCTGTTGTTGAAACTGCTGCTGGAAAAAGTAGATGGCGGCGTGGATCAGGTAAGGCAGCAGGCAGAACGCAAGCGCGACCCAGAAGCCCGGCTTCTTCAAAGTGCTCTGGATACCCGATTTCGCCACGATCCACCAGCGTAGTGTACGGGAGATCAGGGGACCCTCGTAGTTGCGATAGGCAAGGTTCGCGATGTTTGAGCTGCCTGTCGAAGGCGGAGGCGGGGGAAGATCGTAGTTCATTCAACCGCCTCCAAAAAGACGTCTTGCAGGGAGCGAGAGGCGGGCCTAAAGCCGCGTACCTGTGCCCCTGCTTCGCGAGCGGCTTCGAAAAGCCGCCGTCCGATATCGGTATCGTCGAGCAATGACAGGCGAACATTCGCGCCGACCTGACTGACGACGGTCGCTCCGCGCCTCCGCATGGCCTCCAAAAACGGTTCGGAAGGATGCCGAAGGTCTACGTCAACCGTCAGGCCTCCCAACTCTCGTAAATCGCTCACCAACCCTTGCCGCACCACCTGACCCTGGCGCATGACGATCACGTTGTCACACGTCTTTTCGATGTCGGGCAGAAGGTGGGAAGAGACGATGACGTTGACGCCCTTGCCATGTGAGATGTCTCGGATAAGTTCTAACATTTCATCGCGTCCGACCGGGTCGAGACCGTTGGTCGGCTCGTCCAGAAAGATCAATTTGGGGCCGTGGACCAGTGCCTGCGCGAGTTTGACGCGTTGCTTCATGCCGGTCGAGTAGGTTTCGACATTTCTGTAGCGGGCCTCGCCGAGTTTGCAGTACTCCAGCACTTCGTGGGCACGCCCCAGCGCATAGTTTGCTGGCATACCGGCGAGTTCGCCCGCCAATGCGACGAAGGTGACCGCGTTCATACCGGGGATGTGGCAGTCGATCTCCGGCATAAGGCCGATGCGCTGACGGATCTTCATACCGTCGGTCACTGCATTCATGCCCAGCACCTCGCCTCCGCCGGAAGCAGGATGGACGAAACCAAGCAGAGTTTTAAGCAGCGTCGTCTTGCCCGCGCCATTCGGGCCAAGAAGCCCCACACAACCTTCCGGGATTTCGACGGAAAGGTCGTTGACGGCGGTTTTCGCTCCATAACGAACGGTCAAATGCGAAATTGTGGCGACCGCCATGCAGTCTCCTTCTCAAAGTGGGTAGATAAAGGGTAGTTCGACGCTTTGCGGTCCAAACCCTTCCCGAGGGCACTACCGACCAAACGAACGCGCGGTTTCACAACATTCGATCTTCGGGTAGAATACGGTGCAGGCGGAGCGAAGGAGGGAGCAGAGACTATGCAGGGCAGAACGCGAGCGCTATGGGCGCTGTGGTGCATCGTGCTGTTGGGGCTGGTGCCAGGGGCCTCTGCCCAGCAGGCGCAACCGAAAATCTGGACGCCTATCGACGTATGGGGAGTGAGCGGACACTCCGTAGGAGAGATTCGGCTGGCTCAGCGGACCGTAAACGGCTTTTTGCGCTTTAGTCTGATCGGTGAGTTCAAGCCAGCCAACGGCAAGACCCTCGACGAACTGGCGGCGATCCTGTGGCCTGGCGCGAAAGCGGGATGTCTCCACTTCAACTGGATCCAGGTCACCGTCGATCCCGGAAATCCTCCTCTGCCTGTGGACGCATCCGGACTGCCGCGCAACCCGCCGTTTGTGGATCCTCCACCCGGAGGATACCAGGGCGACTCCAAACCGGCGGACGCCCTGCCCTGGTTTCTCGACGAGAGCCTTTATGTGCCCAAGCAGTCAGCCGATCTTAATATTCACAATCCCGATATCACGCTCCCTTTCGGCTTGCGCTGGTATATGAAGCCCTACTCCGCCACGACGCCGGATACCATGCGTTACGATACGGTACTCGTGCTTATCAACGACTGCACCTCCCAATACCAGCCGTTGGGCGGATTCCATTGGCAGGCGAACTTCCCGAAACAGGGCGATCCGTTCTTCGAAATAGCCCCCTTCCTCGCCACGGAGCCGTTCCCTTACGGCGAACTCGTATCTAGCTTCGGGCAGGGGACCCACTCGAACCCGAAGCGGCGGGTCTTCAAGATTCGCCCGCTGGTGAAACTGTAAGAGACACATCGCTTGCGGCCCCAGTGGCGTTGGCACGGCCTGAAGGAGCATTGCATTGGTCTGGATCATCCTGGTGTTGTTTGGCTTGTCGGCGGGGGCGATGTATGCAAAGCGACTGCCAGCGCTTTTGGCATTGCCGATCATGGCAGTACTGATCGCGCTGCTGACCTCCTGGCAACACCCCGTCGATGCGTTGACACTGGTCTTTGACAAAGGCGCGACTCGGTTGGCGGGCGCGATGACCAATGCGGTGTTCGGCGCGATACTGGCGTATATCGTCAGCACCACCGGGATCGCCGAGAACCTGGTCAAGAAGAGTTCGGAGTTGGCGGGTGACCGGGCCATTCCTGTCGCGCTGTTGATGATGCTGACGAGCGCCCTGGCTTTCGTCGCTCTGAGCGGGCTCGGCGCCGTCATTATGGTAGGGACTCTCGTGTTGCCGGTGATGATCGGAGTGGGCATTCGACCGCTTGTGGCTGCGGCCACACTCCTGTTCGGGATCAGCATCGGCGGCATGTGGAACGTGGCCGGATGGGGCTTCTACCAGGATGTGCTGCATGTATCGGTTGGAACAGTCGCGCAGTTCGCTTCCCTGTGCGGCATCGTTCTGACGCTGGCCGGTGTCGTCTATGTGGTCGTGAATGCCCGGTCCGTTCGCAGCGCTTGGGAGGAGACTCCGGCGGAAGCGCCCGCGCCCGCGCGGATCCCGGCGGCGGCGCTGCTCACCCCTCTGTTGCCGGTCCTCCTGATCCTTGGCGGCAAGTTCGCAGACCGACTCACCGCAGGACATCTGCGCGCGATCGATTTCGACATCAATGCGGCGCTGACGATCGGCTGCCTCTACGGCATCCTGACGACCCGCCCCCGAGAGATTGTCCAGACGCTGGCCGGGGCGATCACCGAAGGCATCCGTTCGGTAGCGCCCGTGCTCGGGCTGATGATCGGCATCGGCATGGTCGTAACGGCGTTGATGTCCGAACCGGTGAAAGCCGCGATGCATCCGCTGCTCACAGCCATTGTGCCGCATTCGCCCTGGACCTATGTGCTGTTTTTTGGCCTGCTCAGCCCTCTCGCGCTCTATCGGGGTCCCTTCAATCTGTACGGACTTGGAGCGGGCATCGGGGGCGTTCTGACCACGCTGCTAGCGCCGACGCTGGTCATGGGCGCCTTGATGTGTACCGGCATGGTGCAGGGCGTCTGCGATCCCACCAACACGATGAATGTCTGGACGGCTGGTTTCACCCGAACGGACGTCAACGACATCCTCAAATCTACCCTTCCCTATGTCTTCCTGGCCACCCTGGCCGCCCTGCTCGTGATCGCACTGACGCGCTGGCAATGAGCGCGCATCTCAAGCAGGTTTCTGCGGGATTTATCCCGAACATACCGTCGCAGGGCAGGTCGCCACAAGACCTATTTGCCTCTTCCGCGCTTTGTAATGATAGAAGGTACGACAATGCGAACTTCTCGCCCGTTCATAGGGATGCTCTTTATGGTTCTCCTCTCACCTGCATACGCACAAGGGTCCCGAAGCGACTACGACCGGGCGAATAGCCTGGGGCAGTTCATGGTCGGGAAGGTGCAGCGTTCCACCGTAAAGCCGAACTGGATCACCGGCAGTGACCGGTTCTGGTATCGGAACGACCTCGCGGGAGGAAAGCGCGAATTTGTGCTGGTGGACTCGGTGCAGGCGACCAAGAAACCGGCGTTCGACCACGCGCGTGTCGCGGCTGCGCTCTCCAAGAGTCTCGGGCGCGAACTGACCGCCGATCATCTGCCGATCGACCGGATCGCTTTCGTTGCGGATAAGCCGGAACTGATATTGCAGGTACGGGAGAAGAGCTTCACCTGTGATCTGAACACCTACGAGGTCAAACCTGCGACGGAGGCTTTGGGGCAGGCGACAGCACTGTCGCCTGTAGCCATGCCGCACGGATCGGTAGGAGGGGCGGAAGAGACGAATCTGACCTTCCTAAACAAGACGGCAGGAGATGTTTCCCTGTTCTGGGTGGATAGCGAAGGCCAGCGGCACGACTATGGGGCGCTGCACTCAGGCGAAGTTCGGGATGTGCATACCTATGTCGGGCACCTCTGGCTGCTTACCGAAAAGGCAGGCAAGCCGCTCGCCGCGTTTGTTGGAAACGATATGCCGCTACTGGCGGTTGTAGACGGGCCAGTCACCACGCCCCGTCGCGGACGCGGACGCAGGGTCGCAGCAGACGCAAATCAGCGTTGGCGTGTCTCCGTGAAGGATCATAATGTCGTCCTGCGGGAACTCGCAAGCAATGTAGAAACCCAACTCACGCAGGATGGTGTCGCCGCCGACGCGTACGAGGGAGAACCGATCTGGTCTCCGGACGGCAGCAAATTTGTGCTGTTCAAGACGATACCGGCTCAAGAACACAAGATCTATCTGGTGGAGTCTGCGCCGAAAGATCAAGAGCAGCCGAAACTTCATACGCTCGACTACCTCAAACCAGGAGACCGTATCGCGCATCCCCGTCCCCATCTCTTCGATGCGGCCACCAAACGCGAGATCCCGATCAAAGACGATCTGTTTCCCAATCCCTGGGAGATCTCGCGCACGGAGTGGCAGCCGGATGGCAAACGGTTCACCTTCCTCTACAATCAGCGCGGACATCAGGTGATGCGCCTCATCGCTGTCGATGCCACGACGGGAGAGGCGACAGTCGTCATCGACGAACAGGCGAAGACGTTCATCGACTGGACCAATAAAGTCTATCTTTCCTCTCTGGACGCGACCCACGAAGCCATCTGGATGTCCGAGCGCGATGGTTGGAACCACCTCTATCTCTACGACACGGCGACCGGCAAGGTGAAAAATCAGATCACGAAGGGCAACTGGGTGGTGCGCGGGGTGGATCGGGTGGATGAGACGAAACGGCAGATCTGGTTTCGGGCGGGCGGGATCCGACCAGGACAAGACCCGTACTACCTCCACTACTGTCGCGTGAACTTCGACGGCTCCGGTCTGACCGTGCTGACGGAGGGAGACGGCACCCATTCGATCACCTCGGCTCCCGATGGACGCTTTTTCGTGGATACCTATTCTCGCGTCGATATGCCTCCCGTGAATGAACTCCGGCGCGCCGAGGATGGCAGCAAGGTACTCGACCTCGAGCGCGGAGATGCCACGGCCCTCCTCGCGACCGGCTACCGGTATCCTGAACGGTTCGTCGCCAAGGGACGGGACGGCCAGACGGACATCTATGGGGTGATCGTACGGCCCGCCAACTTCAATCCGCGCCGGAAATATCCGGTTATCGAAAATATCTATGCGGGGCCGCAGGGGTCGTTCGTTCCAAAGGCGTTCTCTCCCGCCTCCGGCTTGCAGCAGATGGCGGAGTTGGGCTTTATCGTCGTGCAGATCGACGGCATGGGGACGAACAACCGCTCGAAGGCCTTTCACGACGTCTGTTGGAAAAATCTCGGAGATGCGGGTTTTCCCGACCGAATTCTGTGGATTCAGGCAGCAGGCGCCAAGTACTCCGCAATGGATTTGACGCGCGTCGGAATCTACGGCACGTCGGCGGGTGGGCAGAACGCGCTGGGAGGTCTTTTGCAGCATGGGGATTTCTACAAAGCGGGCGTGGCCGACTGCGGCTGCCACGACAACCGGATGGACAAAATCTGGTGGAACGAACAGTGGATGGGCTGGCCTGTCGGACCCGAGTACGCCGCGCAATCGAATGTGACGCTTGCTCCCAAGCTGCATAGCAAACTGCTGCTGATGGTAGGGGAGATGGACAACAACGTCGATCCCGCTACGACGATGCAGGTCGTCAACGCTCTGATCAAATCGGATAAAGATTTCGATTTGTTGGTCTCGCCGGGCAGCGGTCACGGGGTCGCCGGAACGCCCTACGGCAAGCGCCGCCTTCAGGACTTCTTCGTGAAGAATCTGCTGGGAGTCGAACCGCGCAGCGAACCCAAACAAACTACGGTGAACTGATAGAGGCATCAGATAAACCTCGTATTATTCGAGCTTTTTCCTCGCAGCGAGCGTGGAAGCCGGATAGGTGTCCGCGAAGGCGGACAATCAGCGCGAAGCGCTCTAGCGAAGGACTTCAGTCCATCGCGATATGTGCGGCATTTATCTGATCTGTCTATGAGATCCCGTCAAAGGAGACGAACGTGCCGGAAATTCCGGAACTGAAATATGGGGAACCCGCTACCACCGGGATTGCCGAATCGGCAGTCGGTGAGGCTGTCGTCGAAGAGCATGGGATCGGTTCCCGGAAGTTGTCGAGCCTGGCATTTCTGATGTGGCTGGGGTGGGCTGGCACCAACCTCGGGATCGCGGTCGCCGACTTGCCCATGAAGTTTCTTTTGAAAGATAAGCTGCACTGTACGGCGGCGGCTGTGTCGGCGTTTTTTGCGCTGGGGGCCTTCACCAACTACATCAAGCCCCTGGCAGGCGTGCTCGTCGATGGAGTACCGCTCTTTGGGACCCGACGGCGCTGGTATCTCCTCGGCAGCCTGCTCGGATCGGGTCTCTTCTGGTTCCTCCTCGCTATTGTGCCGCGCACCTACAACATCCTGTTGGCGACCTATGCGATTCTTTACGTGACCATTGTCTTTACGAGCACGTCGCTCGGCGGAGTCATGGTGGAGGTCGGCCAGCGGTTCAATGCGGCGGGGCGATTGACGGCGCAGCGCATCAGCGCCTTCCGGTTGGGCAGTCTCTTGGGCGGTCCCATTGGGGGGCAACTCTCCAAAATGCCCTTTATGGTGGCGATGACGGCTGCATCCGTCTTGCATCTGATTCTCGTCCCTCTCTTTTTCGTCGGGCTGCCGGAAGCGCCGGTAGCGCGAATGAACCGCTCGGTCTGGGCCGAAGCGGTGTCACAGTTCAAGATATTGCTCAAAAGCAGCACGCTTCTGTATGCCGCCTTGATGATTTTTCTGATCGCAGCTTCGCCTGGGTTTGGCACCCCCTTGCTGTTTCACCAGACCGACACGCTGCACTTCTCGAAACCGTTCGTGGGCAATCTCGTGTTCGTAGCGGCAGGCACCGGTCTGCTCACCACCATTGTCTACTACGCGGCGTGCCGCAAACTGAACCTTCGGATGCTTGTCTCCGGGAGCATCATCGTGCACGCGCTTGGAACGATCACCTATCTCTACTATCGCAATGAGGCTTCGGCGATCGCCATCACCGCCATCAGTGGAATCACTGGAACGCTCGCGATGCTGCCCGTTTACGACCTTGCGGCACGTGGCACGCCCAAAGGCAGCGAATCGATCGGTTATGCGGTCATGATGAGCGTCTGGAACCTCACCAATGCCCTTTCTGACTGGGTCGGCTCGCAACTCTTCACCTATTTTCATCTCACATTCCGTAATCTTGTCTGGGTCAATGCCGGAACGACCGTCCTCGTGTTGCTCGTGGTGCCGCTGCTGCCTGCCGCGCTCATGTCGCGACGAGATGGCGCACCTGCCTGACGCCGGAAACGGGAGTAGTATCGGCGCTCTGCAACTTTTGCTAAGGCTAGAAGGTCAAGAGGATACGGGGATGCGAACCAGTTGGCCCCTTCCTTCGTACTTTAGAAGCACATGTTGCGGGGTGTAGGTTTGGAACTCATCCCGGCCTGATGCCGGGCAGAGTAAGGAACCTGATGTCTACACCTCCGAAAATTCTCGACGGCGAGAACGAACCTGCGCAAGAGCTCGTCACGCTCGACTTGCTTCCTGCGCAGGCGTCACGTGCGGTCGAAGGCGATTCTGGTCAGGAGATCCCCTCAGACGAAACTCCGTTTCCCCTTCCCCTTGTCTCCGCCTCTGCGACACAGCGCGATATTCACCGTCAGGTCTGGGCGCTCGCGTGGCCCTCCGTGATAGCGATGTTGCTGCAGACGTTCAACAGCCTCATGGATGTCTTCTTTGTGGGGCACCTTCCGAACGGAGCGGCGGCATTGGCGGCGACTGGCGTCGGCGGAAGCATCCTCTTCTTGTTGATTTCGATTGCCATGGGTGTCTCAGTCGGAACGACCGCGCTCGTCGCCCGGTTCACTGGCGCGAAGGAGCCGGAGCAGACAGCGCTCGCCACAGGGCAGTCGATCACTTTGAGTATTGTGCTCGCGCTTGTCTTCGGGACGCTCACCTATCTGGGGCGCGGGCCGATGGTCGCTTTGATGCTGGATTCCCACCGCAGTCCGGAATCGGCGGTGTTGTGTGTGCAGTTTCTGAGCGTCGCGTTGCTATGCTCCTTGCCTCTCTTTGTCATGAACGCCCTGCAAGGCTCCTTCCGCGGCCTGGGCGACACCAGGACTCCCCTGCTTATCACCTGTGTTACGATCGCAGTCCACATCTCGGGCAATGCCGTGCTGATCTATGGCAGGTTCGGCTTTCCCGCGTTGGGTGTGCGAGGTGCAGGCACCGCCCTCATGGCTTCGGTCTGGGTCGGGTGCGCGCTCTATCTCTATGCCCTACTGTACCATTCGTCTTTAAAAGGCGTCCTCCAAAGACGCCATCTTCGTCTTTCCCCCGAATGGACGTGGCGTATCTTGAAAATCGGCATTCCTGCCGCCCTGCAAGCCTTGATCCGAACTCTGGGAATGATGTCGTTTACGGGGATGTTGGCGCGCACGGTGGAAGGGGCTACCGGTGTAGCGGCAATGCAGATCGGAATTCGGGCGGAAGGGATCGCCTTTATGCCCGGTTTTGGGTACAGCGTCGCAACCTCAGCGCTGGTGGGACAGAGCCTGGGAGCGAAAGATACGGAGCGGGCAGAGCGTTATGCGTGGGCGGCAGCAGTGCAGTGTGTAAGTGTAATGACGTTTATGGCCCTCGTCTTCTTCCTGTTTGCTACTCCGCTGACAAGCCTCATTACGCAGGATGCCCTTGTATTGCGCCTGGGAGCCGACTATCTGCGCACAAACGCCGTGAGTGAACCGTTTCTCGGGCTCTCCATGGTGCTGATCGGCGCGTTACAGGGAGCGGGGGACACGATCCGGCCCACCTGGCTTACGTTCATTACCCTCTGGCTCGTGCGCTTGCCGTTGGCCTATGCTTTGATGTTTCTCCTGCATCAAAACACGCACGGCGCCTGGGTTGCGATCAATCTGACCACCATCGTCGGCGGCTTTCTGAACTATGGCCTTTTCCGCTCCGGAGCCTGGAAAAAGATCAAGGTGTAGCGTGGTCAGAGGCGGCACAGGCGTGCCGCCTCAAGATCAAGGGGGTGTCGTCAGTTCGGTTCTGGGGAGACTGGGACCGTCTTATCGACGACATCGAAGTGGAAGTCGTCCACCCACAGTTTGCCGTTGCCGGTCAGATCGACGCCGAGCGAGAAGCCGACGTTGTCTGCGGGCACATCGAAGACCCATTCGACCTTCTTCCAGCCATTGGTGCCATGAATGGGATTCGCGGTCATGTTCCATCCGTGGTTGTGACTCTTCTCCCCGAACAGTACGATCCAGAGACCTGCTCCTTTGGTCACTCCCTCCGTCTTCAGATAGGCGCTGTAACGAACGTGCTTACCCTTCAGCCTCGGCTCTGTAAAGTTCTGCATGAGGGTGCCATAGTGACCCGGATTTCCTGCGGCAGATCGGGGCGGCCGAGCAGATACTTCGCATAGTGCAGACCGTCGGCATACGCTCCGTTCTGGATCAGAGAGTCAATGCTTGTGATGATTTCGGTCGTGGAGATTGCCTTGGGATTAGGACTCTTGCGATAGCGGTCGGCGACCTCCAGGCTGAACTGTAGCCACTTGTTATCGGGATTCTTCGCGGTGATCTCTTTGTACAGAGTATAGTTCTTGTTTTCGGCGTCGGCGTCGCCCTGCCACCATGCGGCTTCAAACAACAGCCAGTAGGCGGAACCACGCTCTCCGACCGTCAAGCCGCTCTTCTTCAGCGCCTCGCCCGCCAGCGTTGCTGCCTGCGTCCACTCGCCACGTCAATTGTGCTCGGTCGCTTTTTGGAGCATGTCATTCGCATCAAATTTCGCAAGACTGAGTGCGGGTTTCGCAAGAGGGCGCTCGGTCGCCTGGGCCGTCGGATTCAGGGTCGCCACCGGGAAGAGCAGGAACAGGCCGACCGTCAGCACGCTGAGAGCGGTCGTCAGGGTAGCCTGGCGGCGATTCCGTCGCTCCTCCAGGATCGCGATCAGACGCGATTGGACGTTGGAACGTGGGGCTGCCATCGCATGGGCGCTGCCGTGGGCGACGACCGGGTGCAGGGTGTGTAGCGACCGGACGACTTCGAGCAGATGCGCGGCGTAGTCCGGCGCGGCGATCCCGGCGAGAAGCACACGGTCGTCGCAAGCCTGTTCTGCTTCTCGCTCCCACTCAGCGGCAGTGCGCCAGACCAGGGGATTGAACCAGTAGAGTGCGCAGACGCACTGTAGGATGCTCTGCGGGAGCCAGTCGCGGCGGGCGATGTGCGCAATGTCGTGCAGAAGAACAGTGCGCGTACGCTCTATCGGCCATGTCTCCAAAACTTCGATCGGCAAGAGCAGCGTCGGCTGCCGCCATCCCCAGGTCATGGGAGTGATGGCGCCAGAGGGATCGGTCTGCGCCTGTCGCACGGTCAGTTGGGCGTGCAGACCGATCTCCGCAGCCAGCGCGGTGACCGTGTCCACCAGGGGGCCTTCCGACACGATAGGGCACCGAGCGGCGAGTGTCGAGCGGCGTATGCGACCGAGGACGAGCCAGAAACCATATCCCAAGACTCCGGTGGCCCAAAGGCAGAACAGAAATGAGCCGCGACAGGCCGGAGTCGCTGTGGAGGCGGCGGAGGGCACAGAGGTGGAAGCAGTCGTCTGAATCGCAGCCGTACTCTCGGTCGGCACAGCGGCGAGAGGCTGCCCTGAAGCGGAGTTCAGCGGCGCCTGCAGCGCATCGGCGGTTTCGGTCTGCGTCGCAGGGATCACAGCGACGCTCCAGTTCGGCGCCAACGACGAGACGAGCGGCAGCAGCAGCAGGGCGCACATCGCGGAGAAGAGGATCAGCCCTCGGGTGGCGGCAGAGCCGCGTCGGCGGAGGACGCGGACGATCAAACCGGCGCATATCAGAACCACCAGGCTGCGGACGGTCATACTGACCAGAAACGCAAAACCAGGGTCGGCAATCCAGGAGGCGTAGATTCGGGACATCGTGACTACTCCTTATCGCTCTTGCGAGCCTGCGTGATCATTTCCGCCATGCGGGTCAGTTCGGCATCGGAGAGGCGCGTGTCCGATGCGGAGAGAAAGGTCTTCACGGCGCTTTCGAGACTGCCGCCGAAAAAGGTCTGGACGACATTGCGCAGAGCCGAATGCGCGGCGCTGTCGTGTGCCTGCGTGGGCAGATAGAGAAAGCGCTTTCCCTCTTCCTCGTGCGTGATATGGCCCTTCTCCTCCAGCACGCGCAGAATAGAGCGTACGGCCGAGTGAGAGGGGGGCTCCGAGAGCGCATTTTGAACATCGTTGGCGGTCGCCTTACCAAGGCGAAAGAGAATTTCGAGGATCTCGCGTTCGCGTCTACTCAAGCCACTGCCGATCATACGGGGCATTCCAGGCCTCCTTACAAGGGATTATGTGTTGGAAGTTCAA
>JAYUMV010000121.1:0-21272 GCA_043762265.1 Chthonomonadaceae bacterium
CGCGCACAGAGCGTCACCAAGGATTCGAGGTTATGCGGGGTAAGTTGGAAGTCGGGACGCACACACTGCGCTCGATCCACAAACATCTGTACGCTCGGAGACTGCCTCGATGGCAGAAGGTCAGCCGAAAGCGTGTGCGTTTCTATGGGGACAGATTCGCCCTGTCGTTCACGCGGTTCTACTGGAATAGGAAGCGGGGGAACAGGAAACTGGACTTCGCCTTCCATCTCCAGCGGCTGGCGCGAGGTAAGCAGACAGGTCAGATCGGAGACACGGTGCAAGAGCGTGTGAACGACCGTACGCGCGTCCTCCGCATCCAGGCCGGAGATCGGCAGATTATCCCCCAACAGGTGTTCCACGTTATCCAGGATCAACAGGGCAGGCCGGGCGGAGAGGACCGACACGACTTGATCCAGCGCCGCGATCAGAGGCGAGCTGCGGAGACGCAAGGCATCCACGATGGCACTGGGAATGAGGCGTGGGTCGTAAAGCTCGGCGAGTGAGACATAAAAGACGCGCCCCGCATAATCGCCTTTCAACTGCTCTGCCGTTTCTATCGCCAATCGGGTTTTGCCGATCCCGCCCAGTCCCAGCAGCGTGACCAGACGTGGCGCACTCTTGGGAAGAAGAAGCTTGCGCAGGGAGGCGATCTCTTGATCGCGTCCGAAAAAACGGGTCAAGCGCAGAGGCAGCGTCTCGGGTACCAGCGGAACTGTCGCCTCCTGCTCGGAGTCGCGCAAGGCTACCGGGCGTACACTGCGTCGAGTCTGAGCCATGCCGTGTCCGAGATTCACTTCGATCTGCGCAGCCAGTTGGCGCGTCAGCTCGGAGGGCTGCGCCTGCAACTCTTCCCACAGCAGACGCTTGAGCTGTTCGTACTGCCGCAACCCGGCGGAGGGCTGATCGAGGGTATCGTAGAGCCGCATGAGGTCGCAGTGCGCCTCTTCGTCCATCGGTTCCGCTGCGACCGCCTGCCGCGCATACTCGATGGCGTCCCTGGGCCGATCGCTCTTTGTCAGGCGCTGGACAAGATCGCGCAGCGCCTGGTAACGTATCTCCGCCATACGACGGCGCTCGGTCAGGATCCACTCGTCATAGAATCCGACGAGCAGTTCGCCCTGATAGAGCGAGATCGCCTTTTCCAGCAATAGGATCGCTTCGATTTCATCGGCGGTTCGGGCAGCACGGATCGCCTCCAAGAAATCGTGGTAGTCGGAGGAGAAGGCGGAGGAGGCAAGGCGTACGGCATGGCGCTCGATCACCAGTACACTATCCGACGCGGGGTCGGAAGGCTCCAGGCTGCGGCGCAGATTGCTGAGCAGCACGCGCAGGCGGTTTCGCGCAGTATCGGACGTCTCCTCGGGCCAGAGGAGAGCGAGCAGTTCCTCGCGGGGAACGGGATGGGGAGCGCGCACCACCAGACAGGACAACAACGCGCCCGCCCGCCGCATCGCGAGATGTGTAAGCTTCGTGTGGTCACTCTGTACTTGCAGCCTGCCCAACAAGCAGATCCGCCACCGATTGTGATGCATAGAAGTCGTTCTTTCAAAGAGGAGGCCAATCGGCTCCTCGAATGCGAGTCTATTCGCCAGAAAGCCGGTAAATCCTGCGAAATCCACCCCTTGGAGCCCCTATTCCTAATGATCCACTAATGGCAGAAGCCTTATAATGAGATCGACTGGGGCAGGCGGGCGCAGAACGCGCTTCGACCCTGCAACAGGAGAGGAACGTGGTTTGCTTGCGATAACCACAAGATCTACGATCTGTCTGCCGAGTATATGAAGGATAATCACAGGAGCAATATCGATGCGAATTCACACGTTTGGGGCCGTTATCGGCCTGAGTGCGCTGACCACCTTCGGAGCGATCGCCGCCCTGCCCGCTCATGCGCAGGTCACCGTCTACTCCAACAATTTTCAGACCGGATCCACGACGGGGTTTTCCAGCAGCTCCATCAGCACTACCCCCGGCACCCTCGCACATCCCGCCGACATGTTTCTCGGTGAATTTGGTAATCAGACGGTCACCCTGGGTTTGGCCGGCCTCGCGGCGCATACCACGGCCACGGTAAATTTCGACCTGTATATGATCCGCTCCATGGATGGGGAAGGTCAGTTCGGAGGCGGGCCGGACCCCTGGAGTCTGACAGTCAGCGGTGGCCCGACTCTGCTCGCGACCAACTTTGCCAACTTTCCCGGCGACACTCAGCAGTTCCAGAGTCAGGCGAATCCGAATGCGGGAGGTCAAGCTCCTCAAACAGGCGCGGCCGAAAAGAATACCCTTGGTTATACGTTCAATGGCACCCCGATGGATGCCGTCTATCACTTCAATTACACATTCGCCAATTCCGGAAGCGCCCTCTCGCTCAACTTCATTGGCGCTCCCAATGAATCCCTCGCAAACGAGAGCTGGGGCCTGGACAATGTCGTCGTCCAGACGAATGCCGGTCCCAACGCCACTCCCGAGCCCGGTAGTGTCGCCCTCCTCTGCGGCCTGGGCATCAGTGGCGCGAGTTTGCTGACTCGTCGCCGCAAGGCAAAGCGCTAAGTAGGACTGCGCAGAGGGAACTTCTGTGCAGACCCGCTCCCAACAAGAAGCCGCAGCGCGAAAATATTCCGCTGCGGCATTTTCTTGTTTTGGCGCCTCATGTATCCTCAAGAACGTCCCGATCGGTGAAGATGGTACGATCAAACTCCATGCCCGCCTGACGGGCGATGGAAGAATTTATTCGGTCGATCTGACCGGGAAACGAGAGGGTAACACGATTAAAGGCAACGGCAGCGTTGTGGTGCGCGGCCCGCTCAATGTTCCCCTGGACAACCGCAACGTGACCTGGGTCACGCACTTTGCCGGAACGCGCTAATTCCGGTCACATCGTCAGTCCTATTGCCTTGAAGGGATGCGTCGAAATAAGTGGCGGCATTTGCCTGAAAGAGCGCACTGTCAGAAGCCGGGTAAGAGGGGTATCACCTACCTCTGCCCGGCTTCTCTTTGCGGCATGGGCAGCAACGCAAGGCGAGGGAACGTTTCGTTGTTTCCTATCGTCCATTAAGTAGCCTTCTCCGGAAGGCATTCTGTATGAGATGGATGAGGCACACCACAATGACTGGACTGATCAAAACCACTCCCGAAATCGCTCCGAACCCCGAACACCGCGAAGGGCCCGTCGCTCGATCGATCGAGCAGCAAACCGCCAAATTGCCTTCCGACCTTTTCCTCTGGGCAGCGCTTGGATCCATTGCTGTCTCGCTGGTCTGCCATGTGAAAGGCAAAGACAAGACAGCGAACTTCATAGGCCATTGGGCGCCGACAATCCTGATCCTTGGCCTCTACAACAAGCTCGTAAAGCTTGAAGGCTCGGATGGGCGCTGAGTCAGGACACCTATATTTTTTCATCGACCCCAATGCCAACGAGCGCTGGGCAGTGACGGGCTGTTTGTAGACAGCCAGATAGTCACTGCCCAGCGCTCGTTGCTTCAGTCCAAAACGTTGTCTCGAAATAGAGGTAAAATGAGCGCAGAAAAGACGACGGGGCGTATCGAGGCGTTTAGCGACGGGGTGTTTGCCGTTGCGATTACCCTGCTGGTTCTCGACATCAAAGTGCCCCCACTCCAGCCCACTAACCCAGCGTTTTCGCTGACTCACGAGTTGCTTGCGGAATGGCCCGCCTACCTTGCGTTTGTCATGAGCTTCCTCACGATACTGATCATATGGATCAATCACCACCGGGTCTTCGGGCTGATTCAGCGCACCGACGACCGTTTTGTGATCCTCAATGGCCTCTTACTCCTTTGCGTCACGATTGTGCCGTTCTCCACGGCCCTCCTCGCCACCTATATCCGCCTTCCGGATTCGCGCCCCGCGACCCTCGTCTATGCGGGCACTTGCCTGCTTATGGCCATCTGTTTTCAGAGTCTCTGGCACTATGCAGCACGAGATGGGCGGCTTCTCGGCCCAGACCATGACTCAACAGTCGCCACAGGCATCACAAAATCCTTTCGTTTTGGCCCTATTCTCTATGCCGTCGTCTTCTGTCTGGCGTTTGTCAGCGTTGCTGCAAGTGTGGGCCTCTCACTCTTACTGGCTCTCTTTTTCACGATACCGCCGCGCAAACACGTGGAACTGGCGGCGCGTTCCCAAGGCCGTTCCGAAAAATGACCAGAACGGGTTGGATCAAGTTTCCTCGCTAGCGATGCAGGGTAAAGCGGTTGCGGAATTGATAGAGGAATTGGTCCTGTTTGCGATACTCCTCGTAGATCGTCACGCGGTTAGACTGGAGGGAGAGCCGGAGGCGCGCATAGCCATTTCGGACGAGGCTGGATCCGCGAAAGGTGAATTCGTTGGGGCCGAGTTTTATAAGTTCGCCATCGCTGTGGAGATTGTGTGAACTGCGGGGGCCACCGTTATCGGCGACGAACAGGCCAGTGTAGGGATTGCCCGCCAGCGTGGTGATGTCTTCTCGGTCTGAATGGGGATAGGTGGCGACGAAGCGCAAGGTGTTCGCATTGTCCTGGGTATCGAAGACTACGGTTGTCTGTGTGGAGAAGAGTTGGTGGGTGCTGTCGTCAGCGTAGTCCAGGGCTCCGATCCAGTTTCCGCGCAGCATGGTAAAGAGTTGGCGTTGTTCCGCCACAGAGAGACGCTGCGGCTGCAGGCTGTGATAGACGGCAGCGCTCCCGAAGAGCAAAGTTGCTGTGAGCAACAAGAAAAGCGGGAAGCGCAGAGAGAGAAGGAGCAGGAACTGCGAGGTTCGGCGCACGGCTGCGAAAGTCGATTTAGGAAGGGAGTTCGGCAAGACATTGCCGTGCAGCCTCGCCATGGAGGCGAGAAGTGGCGCGGGGATGGCCCGGGCGGCTTGCTCTTCCAATAACGTGGCCAGCAGAGCCAGAGAGACCGCGATCCCAACATGTGCAAGGTGGTTGCGGATCTTCTCCATCGCTCGGTTGATTCTCATCCGCGCTGTGTTCTCCGAGATGCCGAGGTAGCTCCCGACCTCCGACAGACTTTCATTCTGAACATAGCGGAGCAGAATGGCGGCACGGTCGGCGGGTTTTAGCCGATCGAGGACTGCATGAAAGTGCGGCTCGATCTGCTCCCAGAGCGGATTGCCAGGATCAGGACGGGGCAAAGATTCTTCTAAGGCGCGGGCTTCGTTCATCTGGCGTCTGCGCTCCTGTTTGAGCAGATTGCGGGAGACATAGCGGGAAGCGGTGTCGAGCCAGGTGGCCAGGGAATCGACCCGCAGCAGTCCCCCTGCTTTTTGGCTTAAGAGGAGGAACACCCCCTGAGCCGCGTCCTCCGCCAGCGCTTGGTTCTGGGTCTCGCGCAGGCAGGTCGCGAAAACCAGGCGGGTGTAGCGACGGCCCAGTTCTGCGAACGCCTCCTCCGACCGCTGCTCTCCAAAGAGGCGCAGCAGATCGGAGTCGCGTTTGCTGCGAATGGCCGCTGTCTTCTGTTCGTCGTTAGTGATCTGCACGTGGCTGTCCTATAGGGTCGCATCGCGGGTGTTCTGATGTCCCGCAGGAGCGTTGAGTCAGCGGAGGGGAATGATAGCGCAGCCGATAGCTTTCCCCTCTTGAATCGGGACGGGCTTGCCGGTTGCCAGCGCCTGCAACGCATTGCGCAGATAGTGGTGAGTCACCCGCTTCTCGTCCACATTGTCGTCGAAGCCCCCTCGATACTGGATTTTACCCGCATTGTCGAGTACGACGAATGTAACGGACTGCCCGATATGGAAATCGTGTACGAGGTCCCCGACAGGATCGTCCACAAAGGGCATCCGCAGATAGTTCAGTTCCGGCAGATCGAACGGGGTGTTCGGATGCTCGCGTTTGCCTGCCCTGATTCCGACGAATGTAAATCCCTTCGCCTCGAAGTCGCGCTGAAGCTGCTGGATTCGCTGTTTGTAGAAGTAGGTCACGCCGCACTGCTCGCTGAAGAAAAAGAGCACCAGGTTTTTCTTGGCCTGGAGTTGGGCAAGATTCAGGGTACCCGAGGTGTGGTCGGCATGGATCTCAGGCAGGGTGTAGTTCAGCCCGCTGACTGGCTGCTTCGGGACAGAAACAACGGGAGTAGCCTGAGGCGTGTCCGTCGGTTTGGAATTTTCCTGATAGTGGATTCCAACGCACGCGACACGGACTTCGACGCTGTCACCCACCAGATTGATCGGGATGCCTTCGCTGATCCCGAGTTTGGTGCGACTGACCGCGAAATGGGTGCGGACGACGAGAATATCCCCTTTGAATTTACCGTTGGTACGCTCCTCCGCCAGTCCGGGGAAATAGCTGGCGGTCACAGGCACGGTCAGGGGGAGCGTGATCCCCTTACAGGTGAAATCCGCTTCGATGATTCCCTGGAACTCGTTCTCGGAGAGGCGTTTGCCGCTCACGACCTTGCGCATCGTGAAAAATATTTGCGGGTATTTGGTCTCGTTCAGGGCATAACCGCGTGCGGTGGCGGTATAGCCTTCGTTGGCAAACTGAACGCTGGAGACATCGACCGCGATTTTGCCGGTAGTATCCTGCGGTTTGGCCGGATCAAAATGGACGCTGCCAGAAATTCCCTTAGCATAGCCTACAATCGGTTCCAGCTTGGAGTCGAGCGTCAGACTGACCGCGCTTATCTCCTTGGGATCCTTAAAATCGAAAGCCAGTCCTGCTGCCTCCGATTCGATGCCTGTCGTCAGTGTTCCTAACAGCCCAAGCGCTGCGAGTGCCATACGTATCATCCTCTTCTCCTTGTCGTCTCGAACTACAATAAGAGATGTACGCCCGACGCCGAAACCGCACAGGACGGCACAAAGAAATAATAAGATTTCAAAACATCGCTTGCGCCAGTGCGATGAATTCCGCCAGGAGAGGGGGAAAATTGTCCTGCCGCCACGCGATGGAAAGTTCCAGACGGCGTGGAAAGTCTTCGATATCCCGATAGATCACACCTGGTGGCGCAACGCCTGTCGCTACGGCGATCGCAAAGGTGATACCCATCCCGGTCCCTACCAGGTTCAACGCTGCTTGCGCTGTCTCCACCTCTTGAAGGATATGGGGCCGAAACCCTGCGCGTACACAAGCGGCTTCGATCTCCTCATGAAGAGCAGGATAGACATGATGCGGAAATGAGAGGAACCTCTCTTGTGCGAGCGCGCAAAGAGGAACATTCGGCCAGTTCGCGAGAGGATGATCCTGTGGCAAAGCCAGGACAAGCGGTTCTGCCAGAAGAGGGAGACTTTCGAGCGTTTCGTTCGTGATCGGAATTTGCAGAAATCCTACGTCTATCTGGCGTTCGTTCAATGCGCGCGTCTGGGTCGGGGAACACATCTCCATCAGCGTGATCTCAACATCGGGTCGCCGTTTGCGGAACGCTCGCATGAAGCCTGGGAAGGCGTTGTCGAAGGCGTCAGAACATTTCGAAACACAACAACCTACGTTAAGACTTTTTAGATCTCCTCTACTCGCTTGCTGGGCTGCACGTACCGCTTGGTCCGCCTGGGTCAACGTGCGGCGTGCCTCCTCCAAAAAGACCTCACCTGCCGCCGTCAGTTCCACACGTTTCTTGACGCGCTGAAACAGCAGTACTCCTATTTCGGCTTCTAACTGCTGTATCTGCCGACTGAGCGGAGGTTGTGCCATAAACAAGCGCTCTGCAGCGCGGCGAAAGTTCAGCTCTTCCGCGACGGCAACGAAGTAACGGAGATGTCGGAGTTCCATGTTTAAGCCCCTTATAGTTGATACCTTCCAGGTATCATTGTAACATAAAAAGAGTATTGGACGCAGAGGGCCAATGGGATGCACAATACCAGCGTTGGTCCATCGGGCAAACATCCATCGATTCGGAGGGTATTCGCGATGCGTTACAATAGACTGGGTACTACAGGGCTTTTCGTTTCAGAACTGTGCCTGGGCACCATGACTTTCGGAGCTGGCGGGCAGTACGCGTTTATGGGCAAGGTCGAGCAGGCCGAAGCGGATGCTCTGCTCGCAGAGGCGCTGAAGACGGGCATCAACTTCCTCGATACCGCCGATACGTATTCCGGAGGCGAGTCGGAGCGTGTCACCGGGCAGGCTATCAAGAACCTGGGGCTCCGGCGTGATGAGATCATCGTCGCGACCAAAGTCTTCGGGGAGACCGGGACAGGCCCGAATCATCGCGGCTCTTCCCGCAGTCACATCCTGGACGGCGCGAGGGCCAGCCTCGCTCGATTGCAGCTAGACCACATCGATCTGTATCAACTGCACGGCTTCGATCCTGCCACTCCCATCGAGGAGACGCTTGGCGCTCTGAATACGCTTGTCACTCAGGGGCTCGTCCGCTACATCGGTGTCTCGAACTGGGCAGCCTGGCAGATCTCCAAAGCGCTTGGCATTTCCACGCTGCAGGGTCTCGCAAAATTTGCCTCCCTACAAGCTTACTACACCATCGCAGGCCGAGACGTCGAACGCGAGATCGTTCCAATGCTCAAAAGCGAAGGTGTCGGACTGCTGGTCTGGAGTCCCCTGGCGGGGGGGCTTTTGAGCGGAAAGTATGGGCGAGAACAAACCGAGGTGGAAGGAAGCCGCCGAACGACGTTTGCCTTTCCCCCGGTCGAGATGGATCGCGCCTACCACATTATCGACGTGTTAAGAGAGATGGCCGAGCGAAAAGAGGTCTCCGTAGCGCAGTTGGCCATCGCATGGCTTTTACATCAGCCGAGTGTCACAAGCGTCATCCTGGGTGCCAAACGCATCGAACAGTTGAATGACAACTTGGGAGCGGTGGAGGTCGCCCTCTCTCCAGAGGAGTTGCGATCGCTGGACGAGGTCAGCAAACTCCCCTCCGAATATCCTGGATGGATGCAGGATATGTGGAGCCAGACGCGTGCCAAACAGTTGGAGGACGCGCGCCGATAAACCGACAGGGTTGGAGCCGGTTGAAGCGGCGCGGACTTTTTTCCCCGAAGGCCTTGTAGGTAGCTCTTTTACCGGGCAAAAGAGTACATTGGCCTCCGAATGATCCGCCGCCGTAATATGGGGCTGTAATGTCGTAAACGAGGTAGATTCCTTTGCGGCAATTTTCTGTTTAACTCGAAAGGCTGGTCGTCAGGAAGTCGCGCATCGATGTCGGCGGTCGGCTAAGCAGGATCTCCAAGGTAGGATCGACAGCCGCGAATTCGCTCTGGCGGCTGGCTATAAACAGACCCATGAACATATCTGCCTGCGCTTCAGGAGTGCCACGCGAGATCAGGTTCGCCCGATACTCCTTGTCTGTTACGGTGATCCGGGTGATCGGACGCCCGGTGAGACCCGAGGCGATCGCCGCAATGGCAGCAAGGTCGAGGGCCGTCGAGGCGGTAAGGGGTGGTGTCAGACCGCTAAGACGCTCCTCTTCCGTCAGGGCGATGACGGCAGCCTCAGCCAGGTCGGCATGCGTGGTCCAGGAGACCGGGCCATCTTCGGGAGCGACAAGTTGGCCCGTCTCGACAGCATTGCCCATCATCATGAGCGCCGAACCGGCATAGAACCCATTATGCAGCGACGTGAAAGCGATGCCCGCAGATTCCAGGATGGCTTCGGTTGCTGCGTGGTCGCGCATGGGCGCGAAAGCCGACGTCGGATTCGCACCCATGTGGCTTGTATAGAGGACTCGCCGAGCGCCGACGGCCTTCGCTGCCTCGATGGCGTTTCGGTGATGGCCGACAGCGTTTTCGCCGGAACTGTTCGAGGACACGATGAGGACTTGTGAAGCGTCTTCGAAGGCGTGGCACAGGCTTAGGGGGTCCTGATAGTCCCCCTGGCGTACTCGGACACCACGCTCTTGAAAAGCTGCGGCCTTTTCTGGACCACGCACACTCACTCCGATCTGTTCGACCGGCAGCCTCTCTAGAAGTCGCTCCACGATAGAATGGCCGAGTTTCCCTGTGGCTCCCGTAACGATGATCATGATGTTCTCCTTTGCACGGCGGTTAAATACGCTTCGCGCGTTGTTACCTGGGATACTCTTATTCAAGTCAAGTCCTACTTAGGACCACTCAACGCCCGTTCTATCGCCTGGCGGTAGGGCAGAGGAGACTGAGTCAGGATCGTGCGAATCGGCATGGGATCGCCGACCGCATCGGTCTTCATGCTATCCAGAAAGCCTTTGACCGCACCTTGTGGGAACTTGCTCATGCGTTCGAGGAGCGGCGCAAGTGCGCCCAGAAGTGGCCGTGGGAGATGGACTTTGATAGGAGGTCTTCGGCCCAGGACGTCTGCCGCAATATCGATCATCTGGTTATTCGTCAGGACATCATCACAACCCACGTCGTAACATTGCCCATACGCGCGTCGCTCGTTCAGCACGCCAACAAGATAGTAGGCCAGGTCGTCTAAGGCGATGTTACGAAACTTTTGCTGTCCATTGCCCATCACGATGGCAACAGGCCTCCTGGCCTGGCTCATCATCATATTGAAACCATTTCCGCCTACCCCGACGATCTGGCCAGGTCGAATGACGGTCACATCGAGGCCGCTTTTCAGCAAAAGTTGTTCTGCCTGCCAGCGTCCTTGGAGCCACGCACCGGGTGCATCCGATGCGATTCCCAGAGACGTTACATAGATTAGGCGACGGACTCCGTGCGTCCTGCTCGCCGTCACGATGTGCTGCAATCCGTTCTTCTCTACTTCCATAAAGCCCTGGCGGGCGGTATCGACGTGTTGGGGTGAGAGCGTATGGATCGAAATGTAGGCCGCTTCGACGGATTCCAAAGCATGCTGTAGCGACGCGAGATCGGAGATGTCCCCTTGTACGATCTCGCAGCCGATCTTAGCCAAATCTTGAACCCGATCCGGATTACGTGCCAGACAACGGACTTCGTATCCGTCCGCACGCAGCGTTTGGGCGACACGCTTCCCGACAAATCCGGATGCTCCGATGACGAGGATTTTTTTTATGTTAAATAGGGCCTTTTGGCGTACTCTCTCCGATGATAGGGCCTCCTTACTTGAAATAGTGCGGCTGATCGAGATCGGCAAGGAGACCCGGTTGGCCAGGGCGCCATCCCAACCATTCCTGCGTCTGTGCGCTTGAAGCGGGGCAGTCGAGACCAAAGAAGATACCGAGAAAGCCGAAGTGTTCGACTGCCTTGTCAGGGGAGAGACTGATCACCGGCACGTTCAGGCGTCGTCCAATGACTTCCGCGATTTCTCGGGTCGGCACGCCGTCGTCGGCGATCCCATGAAAACGGGGTCCCACCGTACGGTTCTCAAGCGCCAGCCGATAGAGAACGGCCGCATCGAGGCGGTGTACTGCGGGCCAGCGGTTGAGGCCGTCACCGATATACGCTGAGACGCCCCTTTCACGCGCAATGCCGATCAGAGCTGGAACAAAGCCGTGATCGCCCTCGCCATGCACCGACGGCGGCAGACGAACCACCAGGGCGTGGACTCCACGTGCTGCCAGCGAGGCCGCCGTCGCTTCTGAAGCGCGGGGATACGAGGCGGATGTGGGAACAGGCGCATCTTCCTCGGTTGCGATGCGGCCCGACACCAGGAGTGCGACCCCGGAGGTGACGACCAAAGGGCGGTCGGAGCCTTCCAGCGCAACGCCGAGCGCTTCGATGGCGCGCCGATCCAGGTCGCAGTTTTCCGCGAATTTCGAGAAGTCATGGTTGAAGGCGGTATGGATCACACCGTCGGACGCGGCGGCGCCACTTCTCAGACTGTCGATGTCTTCCATCGACCCTCTCAGAACGTCGGCTCCGGAGTCGGCAAGCGCCGCCGCTGCCGCATCTGCGCGAACGAGTCCGAGCACCCGATGGCCCGCACGGAGGAGTTCTTGTACGACGGCAGAACCGACGAAGCCTGTCGCGCCCGTAACGAAAACACGCATTGTAGTATCCTTTGCCGTGGAGTGCTTTCCCTTGAGAACGGAGAATTTTGATGGGCCGGGGCCAATCACAATGCTATGATACAACCTTGGCGTTCGTATAACAAGAAGTGGCGTTATACCGGTATGAGGACTAACAGGTAGGAAATGGCAAACTCAGACGACAATCTCCTTGGAAACTATCTCAAGAGCCGGCGTGCGAAGCTCGATCCGATAGCGTTCGGCTTTTCGTCGACACGCAGGCGAACGCCTGGGCTGCGGCGCGAGGAGGTCGCACAGCGCGCCAACGTCAGTGCGACCTGGTATACCTGGCTCGAACAGGGGCGCGGCGGAACGCCCTCGACCGATGTGCTCGATGGGATCGCCAACGCGCTCTCTCTCTCGGCAGCCGAACGCGAGTACCTCTTTTTACTGGCCCAGCAGCGGCCTCCTCAGGTCCACTACCAGACACCCGAGGGAGTCACGCCGCAGCTACAACGGGTACTCGATTCGCTGCAATTCAGTCCGGCGTATGTGAGAACGGCTGTATGGGACATTGTCGCCTGGAACCGGGCCGCAGAAGCGGTGCTGACCGACGGCGCAGCGGCGGGCGCGCCAGCGGAGCGCAACCTCCTGCGCAGGTTTTTCTGCAATCCGTGCGTCCGAAAGACGGCGGACTGGGAGACCACGATGCGTTTCGCTGTTGCGGCTTTCCGCGCGGACGTGGCACGCGCAGGCGCTTCCGAGAGCGTCGAAGCGCTAGTCGAAGAGTTGAGGCAGTCGAGTCCCGAATTTGCGGCGCTCTGGTGCAATCACGATGTTCGCACGCATGGAGAAGTCACCAAGCATCTTCGCCACTCGATTGCCGGATCGATCACACTGGAATATTCGACGTTCGCAGTCGATGGGCGACCCGATCTGAGCCTCGTGATCTTCACCCCGGCGACGCCCGAGGACACCGATCGAATCAGGTCGCTCGTCGATGTCCAACCCTGAGACCGGTGGACGCACGGCGGCTTCACACCCCTTCGTGCAGCGTCCGATACCACTTACTCTATCACAAAACACGTCATTGCGCTGTTGTCACGCTGTTGTCACGGTACATTGTTATAATCAGGCTGGTTGAGACAAACGGGCGGAGTGAAGTCGGACACAATGCATGCCACAAAGACTTCTACCTCCCGTTAAAGCTCAACTATTCTATCTCTGTACCTGTTCTCAAAGGGAATGACTCAACCATGCGCACTATCAATCGTATCTCTGCTCTCTCCGCAGGCTCGACACTCTCTTCTTCTCGCCGCGCTCTCTCGGCATCTGCAAGCCTCCTGCTGCTCGGAGGCGCTCTGCTCTGCTCTGCTCCGCAGGCCCATGCCGATCAGTACCTGGTCGGCGCGCTCCAGTTCGCCGCCGACTCGACCGGTGCGACCACTTCGCATGTTTACCAGTACGATACCAACGGCGCTTCCGGAGCCACACCGCTCGACTTCACTTTCAATGGGACGACCTACAACAAGAGCATCGCCATCCTGTTGCCCAGCGGCAGCAATACCCTGTCCTTCGTGCAGAACGCGGTGACTCCACTCTCAGCCTACGGGGGAACTACGGGGGATCTGGGGCTGTATTTCTCTTCGACCAACACACCCTACGATCCGGCTTCCGGGGCTCGAACCCCCGATCTGCTGGTCTCCCGCGCTACGGACGGGACCACAGCGTTCTTCTTCCCCACAGCCGGAACCTCGATCAACGACTATATCTACCCCGGAGCTTCCTCTTACACTTACAGCGGAGCGACCAGTACGACGCCGGGCTCACTTCCGATCATAGTAGCGGGCTATAGTGTCGATGATAATGGGAGCGGCACCGTGACGATCCAGGCTGGCGCTGCGTCTGCGGCCACTCCGGAGCCCGGAAGCATCGCCCTGCTGGTGGGTATGGGGTTGACTGGCGGCATGGCGTTGCGCCGAAAGCGTGGACGTAAGACCGCCTGAGCTGCCACGGATTCCAGACATGTATAGTATCGCGACCGTCTCAATCGATAAGGATCGAGACGGTCTATATTGCAGGCGTACAATCGGCGTTCAGGCCGGGGAGCGCGGCCGTCTACCTTCTTTTAAACCGGGAAGTTAAAGAGTTACAGGCCCTTAGGCGCTGTGTTTGCCAGGCAATGGAGCGCTAATTGAAAGACTGAATCTTGGGAAAGTACGCCTCCCTCCTGTTCAGCCAGGGCACAGTCCGCTTCACCGAGGAGGATACGTGCCTCCTCTTCCTGAGGAGGCAGATCTTCTCTTTCCGGCCGCCCTATTCCCAGGTTTGCACGTATTTGTGTCGTTGCGGCTCGTATCTGTACTGCGTCGCGGGCCTGGCCCTGCGCCAAGGTAGCCGCGGATCGCCGAAACAGCATTCCGGCGATCCCGTCCAGAGCGGCAACCAGGCTGACCTCGTCTTTCACGATCAAGCGCAACTTGAGCGATTCCAGCCAATGGGCGGCGGCTTGATCGTACTCCTTGGCCTCTGCGGACAGTCGGGCTAGATTGCCAAGACAGAGCGCGCATACCCATAACTCGCCCAATTCGCGAAAGAACGACAGAGAACGCTCATAACTGTTCCTTGCCTCGTCACGATTGCCAAGCTTCTGTGCGAGCACACCCTGTGAGACCTGAAGATAGGCCAGATTTATTGGCTCCTGGAGCGATCTAAAGAGTTGTTCGGCGTGAAGCAACTGGCGTTTCGCCTCCTCGTAGTCTTCCAGCGTGATAGCGGTAGTGCCGAGACGCCAGCGGGCGATCGCTTGCTCGGTTTGGAGGCCTGCCGCTTCCGCGATTTCGAGTGATTGCAGTTGGAAACTACGGGCGGCGAGGCTATTCCCTTCCGCAAGGGCCAGAACCCCCAGGCCAATGAGTGCGGCCGTCTGCCCGGCCGCGTCGCCCGCTTTAACAAAGTGCTGCCGCGCAAGTTCCGCCAGCATCCGCGAACGTTCCAGATCGGGTTGATAATGGAAGGATGTGGACGCCAATGCGTGATAGGCATTTCCCATACCACGATCGTCGCCAAGTGCATGGCAAATCTCAAGGGCTTGCGTATGATAGATCTGCGACTCCTTGAACTCGTTCAGTTTGTAACAGAGCCGCCCCAGCGAATGAAGCAGTCCAGCACGTGCAGGCGCATCGGATGATCCTGCAAGCACTGATTTGATTGCCTCCTGGCCCTCCTGCCAGTGTCCGAACTTGTCCCAAAACGGAATCAACGCCTGGGCAAGCCGTCGCCGCTGATCCATGCCTGCTGCAGCGAATGCCGCTCGTAAATTGGCATGTTCGGCCGTAAGGCGTTCATGGCTTACAGATTCCGCCAGGGCGATAAAGTATTCTGTATGCCGCCCGGTGAGCTGCTTCCATATGACAGGAGAGAGCGACGCCACCCCGAACTCCCTTAGCGCCTCGTGCATGGCAAACCGGATCGTTCCGCCGTCGGTTTGTGCGGTGATCAGAGAACGGTCGCGTAGGCTCGCAAGGGCATCCCGAGCGACACCGCACACCGTCTCTGCGCCAGACGCATCCCAGCCGCCTCGAAACACGGAAAGTGTCAGGAACGCCCGCTTTAAGTCCGGCCCAAGTAGATCTACGCTCCATTGAATTGCCATCGTGATCGAAGCGTGCCGCTGCTCGCCAAGCGCGCGTTCCGGAAGAGTGAGGATGCCGATTTTGAGCTGGGCCAGCATCTCCGCAGGTCTCATGACGGATAGCCAGGCTGCGGCAAGTTCAATCGCCAGAGGGAAGCCTTCGAGGCGAGTAGTCAGCGCGCGAATCGTTTCTTTCTCTGTTTCTGAAGGGACGTACTCTGGCGCAACTCCTCGCGCGCGATCCAGAAACATTCCGAGCGCATCCGCCTCTTGAAGTCCATCAACTGCGATCAGGTATTCGCCCGAAGCACCCAGCCGTCGCCTGGAGGTGACGAGAATCGTCAGTTCGGGGGTCTCGTCGAGCAAGGTAGACGCGATCTCGCCAGCCTCCAGCGCTATCTGTTCGAGGTTATCCAATACCAGAAGGCTTTTTCCGGAGAGCGCAATGCGTGCGGTTATCTGGGCAGACGCAGGGATCGTGGATGAGGGCGTCAGCGTAAGGGTTTCGAGGATTTTTTTCCACACTTGATCGGCTGTCACGACGTCGGCGAGAGGCACAAACCAGGTTTCGCCCACGTGTCCCTTTGCTGTGAGCCGGCGGGCGGCCTCGATTGCAAGACGCGTTTTGCCAATTCCACCGGGACCAAAGAGGGTAAAGAGGCGTGGACTCTCCGCGTCGGAGGTGGCGCCGAAGAGAAGTTTCGCCAGTACCTCCAGCAAGTCGTGCCGCCCGCGAAACCGCCCACGGGAGACGGGCAGATGCACTGCTCGGATCTCCGCGAGAGATCGCCCCCTGGCTGCTTCCGGGATTTCTGCGACCATCGCGACTACTGGGGCCGAAGGGGGCTCGCCAAATTGCTCCTGCAGGAGGCGATCAAGATCCTCGAACTGCCGGCGCGCCTCGTCGGGATGCCCCATCTTCTTTAAAAGCCGAATCAGATCCGAGCGTATCTCCTCGGAGAGCGGGTCGGATGCCGCCGCCCGGTAAGCAAATTCGAGCGCTGTCGGCAGTTCTCCGAGAGACGTATGCCACCGGGACACGCCAGTCAGGCAAGCACGGTACTCTATCTCCAGGCGTTCTCGCTCGTGGAGGATCCAATCATCGTAGAAGCCGGGAAGTAGCGGGCCGCCATAGGCTTCTACCGCATCACGGAGAGCGGCGATCCGCTCCTGCTCGGTGAGTGTTTCGTTTCGCGCGGCCCGTATAGCGAGATGGAATCGCTGGAGATCTGTCCTGCTGTTCAGTGTAACAAAAACCTTGTCAGCGTGGAGTGCACTGCCAAAATCCTTGCGCAACGCGGCAAGCGCGGTTCTCAAACTCATTCTTCCGGTATCGAGATCGCTTTCTGGCCAGAATCGCTCGATCAGTTCCTCGCGTGGCTGTGGAACACCGGCGCGTAAGGCAAGAAACGCAAAGAGAGATGCGGTCTTCTGCGTGCGAAAGCGCGTAACGGGCGAAAGATCGGGTAGATGTGCGAAAGACGCAGTGAGGTTGCCGAGCATCCTTACGTACAAAGTTGGGTTCATAGGGAATCATTAGCCAGCGGGAACCATGACTCCTGCCTTTTAGCAGAAGCGGCGGCTCAGACAGACGCTTTTGCCTTCTCTACGGCTTGAAGCCAACCGAGTTCCCCAACGAAGTCCCCTTACCTCTTGTCGTCCTCATTCAACTCTGGTTTGTCCGGCGGTTGTGGCGTTTGCGCACCGCTATTGGGCGTGTTGCCTGTGGGCGCTACCGGCCTCCATCCGCCGGGACTGGCGGAACCGGAGATAGGCCCCGTGCCTCCCCCTCCACCGCTCATCAGAGATGTCCAGTCGGGCGGTCGCGATAGCGGCGTAGTTCGGGGCGGTTGTACCGAACCACCCGTTCCCGATTCCGGAGTCGGGGCTTCCTGCTCCCCTGAACTGCTGGAGGTGCTCTCCTGAAGAGGTGGTGTCTGATCCAGAATCCGCTGCATTCGGCGTTTCGCCTCGGTTTGCGTCAAGCCGGGAAGAAACGGTATGGCGGTAGGAGTCGGTTCCGGTGCGTTGGAAGCACCGGACGTCGGTTGCTCAGCCCCTTCGGAGAGTTCGGTCGGAGCGTCGGGTTCGCGAGCAGGCGGCCCATTCGGCGTTGTGACGGCGGGAGCGGGCACACTTTCGGACGGCGCCTGGACAGGAGGCGTCGCGCTTATAATCGTCTCTAATCCGGTCGATGTCTCGGAAGAGGATAACGCAGGAGTATCTGCCCCACCGGAGGGAGAAGCCATGATGTCGGTGACTCTGGCCGCGAGGTCGGCGCGTGCTTTGGCGGCTACCTGATCAACCATTTGCGCCGACTGTTGCGCGAACATCTGAGCGATGTCGAGCGGTGACTTGATGACGGCAGGTCGCGGGTCTCCTGTCAGCGTTTCGGGCACGGTTCCCTCCAGCACAGGAGGAGCCACCGGTTGCGCGGGCAGGTCCTCCTGACTGCGGCGCTGCTCCTCTAACTGCGCCGCCTGCATCTGGCGTAAATTCTCATCGGGCTTATGCTGAGACTGCGGCTGTTGAGACGGTTGGGCTTGCGACTGGGCGTTAGGATCCTGCTGCCGATTGAACTGCTCCTGACGCAGGCGTTGCTCCTCCCTCTGCTGGTCCTGCACCTGGCGCTGGTGCTCGACCCACCCCGCTCGGGCAGCCTCCTGTGGCCTCTCCGCCGGTGTTGCCGCCCCCGAAGCGACCGGATCGGCAGCGCGCGGTTCTGCCGGTTGCTCCTGCTCGGGCTGTGCGTTCGCAGGGATCCCGGTCGGTGGTACGACCGTCGGCGTGGGATCGACCATCGGCAGCGCGGCAGGATTTTCTGGGCCGCTGGTAGGCGTCGGCGCAGTGTCGGGAGGTGTTGCCGTGGGTTCGGGAACGGGAAGCGGTTCGCCTGCCGCGAAGTCGCGTGCTCCGTTGATTATCAGTTGGTCCTGCAGTTCCGTCAGGCGACGATCCACCAGGCTCATAAAGATGGGTTTGCGCAATTCCGGCACGCTTTCGGGGCCGATATTGTCTGCCTCATCCTGATATATTCCCTCGCGCGCCATCTCGGTCGTGACGGCGTCTGCGCGCATAGAGGAGCCGCCTTCGGGCCGATAGAGGCCGAGCGCGACCTGGGTCAAATCCTCCGCTCCTTCCATGCCGCTTCTCTCCGCCACCGAGAGACCACGCCAGGCGTATTTCGAGAGTTCGTACTTCTCCGCCGCGCGTGTCAGCACATCCTCCCGCGTTGGATCCTGGCCCGGATTCTCCGTTTTCAGCTCCGCTTCGGATTTGCCCATCCACTCCGCCAGTTCCAGATGCTGGTTTAGAACATCCTGATAGGCTTCCGCGACCGTCATATCGGTGGCTTCGCGTGGATGTCGCTCTGCATCGAGCGGCACATGCGCCTTCACCGCTCCCGGCGTCAGGTAGCGTTCCGGATAGGCGGAGTCGATCTGAAGCTGCCGAACGGCGATGCCCTGCGAGAGACCGAAAGTCTCCTGCTGCAGTGCCTGCTTATCGGTTTCGGAGAGTGTGCCTGGAGTGCGCGTCTCCTCCTCCAGTCGCCCAATGTTGGCATTGTACTGCTCCATGCCGCGATCCTGCACACGGCCGAGATCGCTCAACTCCTCTGGCGTGCGCATGCGTCCGGGCACATCGGTAGGATCGACATCGAGTCGCGTACACATCTCCTCGAACATCTGATGTGCCACGGCGCTTTCGGCGCCCGCCATCTTCATCCGGTTGAGCACTTCCGTCTCGGAGTGGCGAGTCAACTCCTGCTGCAGACTGTTGGACTGTTCGGGCGTCATCTCCAGGAGAGGATCGGAATAGGGATGATTGCGGATCGGGTCCACCATGAAACTGGCTTTCATCGCGTCGTCCCATTGCGGTCCCAGCAGGCGTTCCATCTCCTGTTCCGCGTTCCGTCGGCCCTCTTCCGTTGGGAAGTTCATATCGATGTCGCTGCTGGGGCCAAGGGTACCGGTACGTTGCCCTCCGAAGCGATTTGCGATCTCCTGCATGACATCCGTACGATAGTTGTCTGCCTCAGCCACCCCAAACCGATCTTTGACCTTTTCCCAGTCCGGCGCGCCTTCGTCGCCCCCGGTGCGTAGATAGTCTGCGATAGGATGGTCGGTGAGTTCGCCGCCTTCCGCAAGGCGATCTGGCCCGGACGGGGATGGAGCAGGCTCGGCAGAGGATGCAGCAGGCTCGGCAGAGTTCGGGACCAAGGCCTGCACCGCCTGAACGCGATCTCTCGCCGCAAGCATGTCCGCCCGGTCTGACAGTTCCACCGAATCGGGCTGCATGTCCGAAGAGTCGATCCTTTCGGACGCTCTCGCTTCTGCCTGTTGCAGGCTGCGCCATGCGCCCGGCTCGGAGGGCGGCGTCCAGGGTTCCTCAGAGATGGCTGGCGCGTTGGCCACCGGGGCGGCGGTTCCAGGGGCTCCTGATGTCGGTGCGCCGCCAGTACCGTCAGCGGCAACAGAAGGAACCGTGCCGTCCGTCCCGACAATATTCGAGCCACCACCGCTGGCACGGTCGTTAGAAGCGCTGCTCATCGCAGTAGGTTGTGCCGCTCCGGTCGCTTCTTCCGCCACCGCCATGGTGGGCGTGCCTTCTGCGTTGAGTCCGCCAGGGGAATTGATACGTTGACTCAGGGCCTCCAGTTGTGCCAGAAACCTGTCGTTCAGATCCAGGTGATCCTGCCGAAACTGCTCGACCACCTGTTCCATCGCAGGTGTGAGCGTCGTTTCCGTCTCTACGACGGGCAAGACTTCCGGCTGCTGAGGACGCTCCGTCACGGTGTTCGCAGTTTCCGGCACAGGCTCCGGATTTGCGGTGGCATCCTGGCGTTGTTGGTACTCTTCCAGGCGACGTGCGTCGGCTTCTCGCACCCTTTCATTGACCGCATCTGCCCGAAGTTGCTCCTGCTGGGTACGCGTATTCTCTTCCGTTTGGCGATTCGTCGTTTCCTGTTCGAGCCTCTGCCGCTCTGCGGTGGCGGTTTCCCCGCTCGTTTCGGTCGGCGACGCATTCTGATCTTCAATCGCCGCTTCCTGGGGATTCTGTTCGTCGACGCCCGTCTCTCCCGATGCCTCTGCGGCCGGAGTTTCCGCCACCGCCTCTTCGGGCTTTGCTTGCTCCACAGTCGGCTCTACGACAGGTGTCTCCTCTACCGGCTCTGTGGCCACAGTCGGCTCTCCTCCTGCAGCCTCCTCGGTCGTCGGCAAGGCAGCGGGTTCTTCAACGATCTGTTCAACTGCTTTTGGCTCCTCGCCGCTCGCCGCTACGACAGGTTCTTCCGCGACAGTTGATTCAACCGGTGGCGCTGAAAGAGGAGGCGTATCGGCTGTCGATTCTTCCGTCGCGGGATCCTGCGACGGCGATGACCCCGCAG
Organism: Chthonomonadaceae bacterium; assembly: GCA_043762265.1. Classification (GTDB taxonomy): domain Bacteria; phylum Armatimonadota; class Chthonomonadetes; order Chthonomonadales; family Chthonomonadaceae; genus JANXLO01. The sequence continues at coordinate 20,823 of JAYUMV010000121.1, forward strand.
ACTGATTGTCTGCGACCGGCTCTTCAACAACCGTTTCTTCCAGCGTCGATTCTACCGCCGCTGGCTGGGGAGACGGTGCAGTTTCGGCCGTCGGCTCGGCGCTTGCTGCCTCTGCAAGCGTCGGTTCGTCTGCCGCAGTCTCCTCTTCGGTTACCGCTTCTTCGACGTGGGACGCTTCTACGGTCGGCGCTTTGACTTCCGGCTCTTCGACCACCGGCGCTTTCGCCTCTTCGATCGTCGGCTCTTCCTCTTGCGGTTCCTCGACAGCCGGTTCGGGGACGACCGGGTCCGGCGTTGGTTCGGGGACAGGCTCGGGCTGCGCTTCTTCCTCCTTGGCCTCCTCTTCCAGCTCTCTTTTCTCTTCCAGCGTCGGCTCTACGGATTCTTCCTCCTCCGCAATCGGCTCCACGACGGTCTCCTCAAGCGTCGGTTCCACCACCGCTTCTTCTA
>JAYUMV010000122.1:0-3227 GCA_043762265.1 Chthonomonadaceae bacterium
TTTTTGTGGTGTTCACTGGTGGGAGTGCTCAGGGGCAAGCGCTCCCATCGCAACAAATCATCGATGTCAGAATGAGAGCGTCTGACGCTCGCCTCGATAAGCCTATCAACTTCGATGCCGATCGGATGTATCTGGGCGAGGTGCTGGAGAAAATCTCCGCTCAGGCAGGGGTTTCGGTATCCATTCCGGCAGAAGACATCAGTTCGGGCATCCCGATAACTTGTCATCTGAAGAACATCCCCTTAGCAACCTTTATGAATTCGGTTTGGTCGCTCGTCGGTTTCTCCAAAGCGACCTGGCAAATCACCACCGATGCACAACGCCAGCCGCCAAGTTACCAGCTTCTTTCGACCGCAGCCTCCCGCGCTCTCGTAGCGCGTCTTCAGCGGGAGACGGACGAATATACCGCCAAGCTCTTTGCTGTGTTGTTGACGATGGGTGCCATGACACCAAAGGAGCGACAGGCAAACGTCCACCAACTGGCGCAGGCACTCATGATGGACAATGATGCTGATGCAAAAACCTATGTCGAGGACTCGCCAGCTCGCGCGCGGTATTGGGCTGCAATAAGCTTGTTTGCTACTGCACTAACCCCAGATCAGCAAGTGCAAATAGTAAAAGGAGAAACGATTTTTGTGCCCCTGGCAAACATAGATGCGGATACTCAGAAGCTACTCCGTGCTGAAGCGGGCCATTCTTATTTCGAAACCAATGGAGTTCGCACGGAGAACGAGCCTGATACCGTGCGTTTTTCGTATAATCGAGAGAATAGCGGCAATCAAAAGCCTGTTGCGAGAGCACTCTGTATCGGCGTTGGGAACGCGAATGGCTTCGCGAGCCGGAGCTATATGGGCGTCATGGAAATTAATATGAAAGGGCTCGTCTATGAAGGATGGATCCTGCCAGGCGATCTACGTCATGCAGAGCCGGAAAAGCTGACCGTGAGTACCCTATCCCCCGTCGCGGAAACCAGCTTCTGGAAACATGTCACGCCTTTTGATCGCCTGCTAACTCAACTGGCTGACGCCCAACACGTCTCTTATATTGGTGTGGTGCCAGACGATCCGAACGACCAGATACAAGTTTCCGTCGGCAAGTCGGCTCAGCAATGCCTGGAAGAACTGCGGACCAGAGGAAGCCTGATGCATAAATGGCGAGATGGCGTGCTGCTTTTCAACTATCCTGTCTGGTTCATGGGAGACGATGCACAGTACTCCTATGCGCTGGTCAAACAGTTGCGGGAGAGTAAGCAGCGCAGCGCCGGTGTTCCGTTGACCATACCGGACATCGCCGATGCGGTCACCACCCTTAACGACGTGCAAATAGGACGACTGGCAAAAGAGTTTCCGCAGGTTGAAGCGAACAAAGCGAAGCGCCCGTTTTTTGTCTTTTATAAGAGGTATCCAAAGATCCTTTCTGACAAGGGATTGACGGTTGACCTCAATATCATCGCGATGTTAAAGGATCTGAAGCTGATGCCTGCTCTTGCCGCGACGGACACGCTTGAGAGAATGCGCATCATCGAAAAGGACCATCCGCAAATCAACGATGGGCGGGGGCTTTACCGGATCCAAATTCAGACCGCAAAGCAGAAAGAATGGCATCAAATAGGAGAGGTGTCGATACTTCCTGATCGAAACTCGCCATTTTAGAAATAGTTATTACTTTAGTTTCCGGTAAAATCATGCATTGATACCTTGTTTGTCTGCTTTCGGATACCGCGTTTTGCGCCTGTGGGCAGCTACCCCCTTGAGCAAGTGGGCCGTCGGACTGTTCTTTTCTCGAACTTGCCCCGACAACAAGGGCAAATCTGAAAAATGCAACCGACCCAGCAATCGACGAACCCGACCACACGTCGGACGCGCACAAAGGTCCCAGAAACCTGTCGCCACCGGTTGCCCACAAGCCGCCACATAAGTGAGCAGGTTGCCCGCAAGCATCGCAAGCTCCGGCAAACGCCAGCGGCTCTGATCACTGTGAACGAACGAACGCTCACAACCTAACATCTGCTTGGCTGCTAATGGCATCTGCTCCACTGGCCAACGATCCGCGTAGAGACGCCAGAGGGCATACGCCGTCAGCGGCTTGTTCGTCGCCAGCACCAAAGGTTTCTTGTAGCGGGGATCGAAGATCACCACGATCCGAAACGTCGCACTCCCCGGCTTTTGGTCGGCGAGAACCAGATCAAAGAAAATGTGTGCCGTGACCCAGTGCCTTCCGGCTTTCCAACGCGCCGTCCTGTCGGGAGGGGGCGCCGGGAGGAGGTTGCCTTTATAGGTGCGCGCAAGCGGACGCACGACCTCTCCATACTTGGGACGCGCTCCATGCCCCTGGAAGGCAGGCAGCACATTCCGACGCGCCGTGGCGTTCTGATCCAGACGGATCACAAAGCCCGCTCCGGCGCAGAGAAGGCAGTCTGCGAGAGAGAAACCGGCATCTGCGACGAGCAGTTCCTTGCCTGTGAGGGTACTGGCAGTCTCTTTGAGCAGACGGGCTTGCAATTGGACTTCGGTTTCCTGGGGCTGCTGGCGTGTCAAAGAGCGCAACAGGGGCAGGCGTTTGTTACCGACCGAACCGACGGTGGCGACCATGCCAAAGACGACGGCAGGTTGGGCTTTGTCGGACTGGGAGGTGTAATGCTTGCCGACCGCCCCTTGCAGACGCGGTCGGAAGAAGCCGACCACATCACAGGCGACCGGGCAGTACCCTTCATAATTGTGGGATCGGAAGCGGCATTCTCGGAGTACGCACTTTTTCCAGGGGTCGATGAGATCGGCGATTTTCCAGGATCCGTAAGCCACGGCTGCGACACTACGGCGCACGGCCTCCGGCGAAAGCCCACTGTCGTCGAGGGCCGGAAAGAGCGCTCCTCTGCTTTGGAGGGGACGTCCGGAGAGTAAGGCGAAGAAGACCTGATACAATCCGAGATTGGTTCCCACGCCGACGCCTGCCAGGATCTGGAACAAGCGGCTGCATAATCCGTAAAGTAAAGGTGACATCGGGATCCTCCTCTGCGGTTGGGTTTCGTCACCATAAACTACGGAAAAAGGGTTCCGATGTCGCTCCTCTCTGACCACGACGCAGCCACAAGCAGTTCCATGTCTACATGATTTTACCGGAAACTAAAGCGTAATGCCTCTTCCTGAGAAACGCCTGCTTTTCTCAGCGCCGAATAGGCTTGCGCATAGTATTCGGCTATAGTAGGAGATGTTCCGTACAGCGCACCA
>JAYUMV010000123.1:0-2176 GCA_043762265.1 Chthonomonadaceae bacterium
GCAGCGTGGACAGCGGCGCTACCTGGACGAAAGTCTCGGAGGTCACCCCGACCGGAAGGGTCCTCTGCGTCGTTAAGGGAGTCGGTTACTGGCTCACCAAGGACGGGCTGCTCGTGAGCAAAGACAGAGGCGAAACGTGGCAGAAGCAGGGCAGCACACTGGAAGCCGCCTGGGGACCTTTCTTCGGTAAGAGTGAACGGGAGATCGCGGTCGTCGGGAGGAGGGACAAAGAGATAGGGCTCTGGCAGACCCACGATGCGGGCAAAACCTGGAAGTTCGTCGCGCCCTTCCCGGAGTTCGGCAAAAACTTCCGTCCCGACTGGACTCCCTCGAAGCAGTGGGCCGCAGGTTGGTTTTACAACTTCGGTTGGGATTGGAAAGACAACGCGTTCTACGCCTCGTGCATGAGCAATCCTACCTTCATCTACAAAGTCAAGTAACGGGGCACCGTTTTATTCTGCCATTCTCTCCTCTGGAAGGCCAGGAATTCATGAGGGACACTACCTGCTCTTATGGCCAGGTATCACTCCTAATCAGATCACCAGGGTCTTAGGGTCAGGGCTGAGGTATTATTACACAATCAGGAAACATCGTAGGAGGGAAAATTCTCCATGTCGAAGAGACAAGAAACCGACGAAGAGCGCACAAACGGCTTGAGCCGTCGGCAGTTTTTGCGGGGGGTGGGAGCGGTCGGCGCGGGTTCGGCGCTGGTCACGGATCTGCTGGGGACAGACGAGGCGGAGGCCAACCCCCAACCGCTGGCCCAGCCGCCTGCGGGCACCACGCTGAAACAGGGTTTGCAGGCAGTCACGCTTCAGGTCAATGGGCAGGCGATGACGATGCAGATCGAACCGCGCACTACCCTCCTCAATGCGCTGCGCAATCACGCCGATCCTCCCGTCACCGGTCCGAAGCTCGTCTGCGATCAGGGCGCGTGCGGCGGATGCACCGTCCATCTGGATGGCAAAAGCGTCTACGGCTGCATGCAGTTGGCAGTCGATACGATCGGTAAGAAGATCACGACGGTCGAAGGGCTCGCCGGGCCGAACGGTGAACTCAGCGCCGTGCAGGAGGCGTTCGTCCATCGAGACGCGATGATGTGCGGGTTTTGTACCCCCGGCTTCGTCATGTCCGCGACCGCCCTGCTCACATCCAACCCCAACCCGACCCACGAGGAGATCCAGAGAGGGTGCGCTGGCAATCTCTGCCGCTGCGGCACCTATCCGCATATCTTTGAAGCGGTGGCGGAAGCAGCGCAAAAAATGCGCGGAGGAGCGTAGAGATGGCCGAGCCGCAGAATCAAAATCCCCCAAAAAAGAAGAAGATCAAAGTCCCGAAAGTCGTGAACGGCATCGATACCATCGTGGAGATCGAGGTAGACGATACGGTGGGACCGACATGGGGACCGCGCGAGGGACATACCCTCTTGAACCACGACCTTCGACGCGTGGATGGCGACGCGAAGGTGACGGGGCACGCGAAGTACACCCACGATATGCGCCCGGCAGGCATGCTATTCGGGGCGATCCTTACCTCGCCCCACGCCAGCGCCCAGGTCGTCAGTATCGACACCAGCGCCGCGGAGAAGATCGAAGGCGTCAAGACGGTCATCAGTTACGGATCTAAGAAACTCCGTTATGAGGGCGATCCGGTCGCCGCTGTCGCCGCGACTTCTCCAGAGATCGCAAGCGATGCGCTCCGTGCCATCAAAGTAGTCTATACCAAACTCGGCCATGTCGTAAACTTCGAGCAGGCGACGAAAGCGGGCGCGCCGAAGGTCTATCAGAATGAAACCGGCAACGTCCGGCCCAACGAAAAACGCGGAGACCGGGCAGCGGCGGAATCGGCTATGCTCAAGTGCGATGTCGTGGCCGAACACGAGTTTCTGACCACGATGCAGCACCATACCTGCCTGGAGACTCACGGCATCACCGTGGACTATAACGGCGGGGATTCCGCGACGGTCTACGCCTCGACGCAGGGCACGTTCACGATCCCCGGCGAGGCCGCGCAGGCGCTAGGGCTGCCGCAGAAAAATGTCACCGCGATCGTCGAATATATGGGAGGCGGCTTCGGGAGCAAGTTCGGCATCGATCTGCCGGGCGACATCGCCTGCCAATTGAGTAAAAAGGCGAAGGCACCTGTCAAGTTGATGCTCACGCGCCCCCAGGAGTTT
>JAYUMV010000124.1:0-2450 GCA_043762265.1 Chthonomonadaceae bacterium
GCATCCAGTAAAGGCAACGGAGGCTTGACGATCCGCCCGAGGATACGTAGTCCGGGCGGTGAGCCGACCTTCAAAAATATATCGGACGCTTTTTGTGAGGCGGCATAGACGAGCAGGTCGTCGAGTGTCAGTTCCTTCGAAGAGCGCACGGCGGTGGGATCGAGGATGGCCATAACTTCGTCTCCAGGGTGCAGATCACGGTTGCGCGAGAGGTCGGCGCCGGGCCTGCGATGAATTTTGAACGGACCGCCGAGCGTTGCAACGAGCCAATCGCTCCTGCTTTCCGATACCGCTCTCTGGCTTCCTTCATTGTATTCGAGAAGACGATTCCAATACGTCTGCAAAACGGCAGATTTTGTAGCCTCTATCTCACCACGACCGACGCGCAATGAGGCCGACCTGGCGTCATTGCGCCTCCCCCCCCTGAGAAGCTCACAAGTACAAAACCTTTCCGCGCTTGTTCCGCGATCAGACCTCTTCGAACGTGACAAAGCCGTCCCGGTCGAGGCGCGAACGCATGCGCTCCAGTTTGCGGACGGTTTGTGCTAGTTGCGCGCGTTCGGCCCATCTCTGTAGATCCCGCACCGGCTGATCCAGGGTTTCCCGCGTGCCGGAGAGGCGAGGCAACACTTTTTGCAGCATCTGCAAGTCCAGAGCGAGGCGCAAGTTGAGTTCGCCGTCCGTAGCCCCTGGCTCCAGCGTCAGCAGGCCGATGCCATCGGTATCGAAGCTGTTGGCGCAGTAGCGCAGCACCTCGTCTCGTATGCGGTAGGCGAAGTGAAGTCCATGCGGTTCCAGAATCTCATTGGCTTCCGCCAGCCTGTTGACTATCTGCTCGGCATAGTCCCTCCCATCCTGAGTCAAGCCCCTCAGTTTCGTTCTCGCCGCCGCGACGGACCGTGCGCGAGCATGCAAAAACATTGCCTGACAACTCTCTGGAGTCAGGCTGGTAGGGGGATCCTGCGTCACCTGTTCCCCCTCCTCCTCTCGCAGCCGGACCTCCCGCAGCACCACGGTGTTCGTGCGATCCAGCACTTTGCGTGAGAGCGTGTACGTCGATTCATCGAGATTGAGAGTGCCCGTCAGAAAGAGGTTTGCGGGCAGGCGGAGTGCGCGACCGTCCGGCAGCAACAGTTCCCGTGTGGGCGTCTCCATTGCCGAGAGCGCCTCTGCAAAGTAGTGCTCGATACGCGCCAGGTTCATCTCATCCAAGCAGAGGAAGTAGGCGCGATAAGCATTCTCCGGTTGCGCGGCTCGCCGTACGAAATCAAGGAAAGGCGTGGAGACAAACCGCCCCTTGCCTTCCGGCCCTGGGGTCAAAAGATTGACATAACCGAGCACGGGAGTCGAATCGGCCCAGTCTGGGCGAACCGGCAGCAGACGATACTGCCGGTCTGCGTCCTGTGTCAGGGCTTCTGCAAAGAGCGAGGTCAGGCGTGTCTTGCCGGTCCCGCTGATCCCGGCCAGGATGCAAAATGGTTTGGTCTGTAGACTGATATAGAGGTCCCGAATGGTGCCTACCGGATAGGTAAACCCCTGCGCTTCCACATATTTTTCAAGCCGTAAGAGCACATCACGATGCCGAATGCCCTCCGTGTCAGGCGCAGGTGGAGGGGCCATGAGTTTCGACCCCTCCGCCTCTTCCCGCGCGGCATAGTCGAAACGTTCCGGTTCCCGGACGACCGCTGCGTGCGGCGCAACCTGCCGGTAGAGGATTCGCGCAGGAGTACGACGACGGCGCGGTTCGGCAGCGAGACATTCTGTCAGGACCCGATGCACCTCTACGTAGTCCGGCGCCGCCACAACTTCCCGCACGGCCGCATAGACGACAGCGTCTGCGAGCAGGCGCAGAGTAGGATCGTTGTCAAGAACACCGTCTCTTCCGGACACAGCGCCTGGCTCAGGAAGATCGTACCGCCCCCGCGCTGTCTGCAAGGCCAATGCACGCTCTTCCGGCAAGAGTTTCAGGGCGGCGACGCCGCGGTGCGTAATAAACGGCTGCTCGACCGGGAAGACTGCACAGAGAAGCTGGGTCGCGGTCTGCCCTGCCACCGCGCGGCGAGAAAGAAAGACGCGCAGACGCAACGGCAGATCCGACGTTCCATACAGGAGTGCATGCAGGTCGTGGTTGAACGCCATCGGTTCGCCTGGAGTGCGTAAGAGGCGCGCGTCCAGGCTCGGATTCGGAGCCAACACGCGTATCCAGGTCAATAAGCGTGTCGTTTCGGCAGGGCTTAACATCGCCCTGTCTGAAAATCGTGTCTCCTTCAGCAGCGTCGCAATCGCACGGAGCATCTCCGTGTCCTCTTCCCGTTGCCGCAACCGCTCCAGTCGCTCTTCACCCTCATCTTCGTCCCACTCTGCCCGACAGGCCAGGAGACGTTCGCGCAGTGTATTCGAAAGCACGAAACCGTGGTCTAAACGCATGCTAAGTCCCTTCCAATTCAGAG
>JAYUMV010000125.1:0-3611 GCA_043762265.1 Chthonomonadaceae bacterium
GCAGGCACGGTTCGGTGGTTGGTGGACAATCGGCGCGGCGGACACTGGACCTCGACGCGTCAGACCGCGAATGTGGTCGAAGCGCTCCTGGAGTATGCGAAGGCGCAGAAGGAGTTCGCTCCGGACTATACCGTAACGGTGGACCTGGACGGCAAGATACAAAAGAGTTATACCATCACCGCCGAGAATGCGCTGCTGTTCGATAACCGCTTCCTGGTCGGGGATGAACTGCTCTCTTCAGGAGCGCAGCATCTGCATATTACGATGAAGGGAAGAGGAACGCTCTACTACAGCGGGTATCTGAAGTTCTTCGATCAGTCGGAACCGATCAAAGGCGTAGCCAATGCCATTGGAGTGGAGCGGAACTACTTCAAAATCGTGCCGCATACGAAGCGCAACAAGGCGGGCGAAGTCGAAGACACCTCGGAGCGTATTCCGTTGGCGGACGGCGCGACACTGGCAAGCGGGGACGTCATCGAGGTGGAACTGCACCTCAAGAGCGACAACGACTACGACTATGTGGTGTTCGAGGACATGAAACCGGCCGGGTGTGAGGCGGTGGAGACGCGCAGCGGGACGGCCTATGGCGATGGTCTGTGTTCTAACTTCGAACTGCGGGATGAGAAGGTTGCCTTCTTCGTCGATACGCTGCCGCAGGGCGAGCGACGGATCACGTACAAGCTTCGGGCCGAGATACCGGGTAAGTTCCATGCCTTGCCGACCAATGCCTACGCCATGTATACCCCGGACATTCGCGCCCTGTCCGATGAGTTCCGTATCAACATCACGGATGCACCGGTCCGCATTATTCCAAAAGGAGGCAAATCTCGCCACTGATAGCAGAAGCGAGCGACGGCAAGGGATTCTTCTCCTCTCTTGCCGTTATTGCGTTCTATGTGATAAAATAAAGCGAAGACCGTAAAGGTGTCCAGTGGTAAGCTGGGCGCTATCTTCCCTCAATTCACGAGATGACGCGAAGGCAAAGCATGAATTTGATAGGCAGGATCGTTAGAAAAGTCGGAGAGGTCTCGGCGGAACTCGGGAAAGCCGTGCGGGCCAATGGTCTCTCCAGAACCTTTAAGAACAAGGTGGTTCCTACCTATAGCCCGGGCTTGATGAAGTTGCGGGGGATCTCGCCGGAAGGCAAAACGCACTATCTCTATGCGCGGGGCGTCGAATATCCGCTGAACTGCCGCTACAATTCGAGTGATCGGCAGGTCTTCCGAACGGTTTTTGAACAGTGTGAGTACGACTGTCTGGACGATGTCAAGGATGTGCGACTGGTCGTCGATTGTGGTGCGAACGTCGGATACTCGTCCATCTATTTTCTGGCACGCTTTCCGCAGGCGAAAGTCATCTGTCTCGAACCGGACAGCAAGAATTTCGCGATTCTGGAACGTAACCTCAAACCCTATGGGGACCGCGTGAAACTACTGCAAACGGGGGTTTGGTCGCATACCACAGGACTGACCGTTTGCCGGGGTGAGTTTCGGGATGGTCTGGAGTGGGCAACTCAGGTCCGCGAAAGTCGGGACGGGGAGACGCCGGACGTTCAGGCGACAGATCTCGGAACGGTGCTTCGCGAGAGCGGTTTCGAAAAGATCGACATCCTGAAAATCGACATCGAACGTTCGGAGACGGAAGTATTCGCCCGCAACTACGCCGAATGGTTAGGCAAGACGCGCAACATGGTGATAGAACTTCACGACGAAGAGTGCGAAAGAGTCTTCTACAACGCCATCGCCCCGTATCCATTCGCGCTTTCACAATCGGTCGAAGTCGTCGTCTGCAAATCCAACTGACGGGGCGTTTCCTGCCTTCCTCCCTCGGTTTCGCCTCCTCTCGGCACGTCGGACGCGTAGTAGGAGCGTTCCTACAACGCGTCAGGTTTTTCCGTTCTTCTTTACCAGGCCAAGCCGGTCGTAATGCCGTGTTTCGGAAGAGATCTTCCGGATCATCTGGTAGAAAGTCACATTCTCCACCGCCTTCATCTCAAAACGATGGCAGCCCTCTGCGTCTGGGTCTCGCCGCCCTTGCGTGGCTCGAAAAGCGGCCAGCATCGTCTTCCAAAACATCTCCTTCATGACCGGTTTCTCTACCGGATCGTGCTGCCAATGATGATTCATGTAGGCCGTCGAATTTCCGCTGGAGATCGCATTCTTGATCCAATACTTCGTCGTCAATCGGGAAGGCTCGAAATTATGTTCGACGATGGAATGGGGGATGGCAGCGATCTTGAAGCCTGCCACCAACATCTGACTGTAGAAGAGGGTGTCGTCTCTAAAACCGGCCTGTCCGGGGCCAAGTTCCACGTCGAAGGCGGGGATCTTTTTGAGAACGTCCCGTGTAAACGCCATATTGGCGCCAATCATCACCGCGAAATCGTCTGCCCAACAACGCGTGTCGGAGAGGCGAATGTAGTGCGACCGTGTCATCCAGGGACGCTCCAGGGACGGATGCATTTTGACGCGTCCGCCCGTTCCCTGATACTCGCCGGACAACAGCGGCGTGACCATGTCGGAGATCCAGGAGACAGGCAACGTGACATCGTCGTCCGTCCACAGAAAGATCTCGCCTCGAGCCTCGGCCATTCCAGTATTGCGGGCGTACGACTGGCCGCGACGCGGTTCGCTAAAGTATTGAATGTTCACCGGGGAGACGGCGAAACTACGGACCACCTCACTTGTTTGATCCTGACTGCCATTGTCAACGACGATGACTTCGACCTCGATGCCTGCAGGTATATCCACGCGGGTAATAGATTGTAAGGTCGCCCGCAGGTATTCCGCGTGATTCAAGGTGCAGATAATAATCGAAACGAGTGCGCCCATCAGAGCGGATCCCCCTTTAAAAAATAAGCCCGCTTGTACCTTTTTAAAGGTCAAAAGCGGGCAACCGAGTCTAAGAATTGTGCCATAAGGCTACTCTTCTTGTCAAGACGCAGGCGGATGGATCAAAATTTAAGGTTCGGGAACAATCGGTGTGGTTTAAGCGTGGAATAAGAAGAAGATCGCAGAAACGAATGACGTGACCGTGGTACGACTGCAATAGTTCCAATTTCTATTAAGGCTATGTAAGGAGAGGGCAACCTCTACCTGCGTTCAGGGCGATTCCCGTGTGGGAGCGTTCATGCACATAGCCACGGAGGGTGATGAAAGTGCTTGTATTAACGCGAAAACCCGATCAGAGTATCATGATCGGCGATGATATAGAGATCACGGTTCTGGAAGTGCGCGGCGAACAGGTGCGTCTAGGGATACGGGCGCCGCGTACCGTCGCGGTCCATCGCAAAGAAGTCTTCGAACAGATTCAGCAAGGCAACCGTATTCCGGATATACATGGTGAGGCCGAGGATATCTTGATTTCAGGTACCTGCGTAAACCCGTAAGCAGGTCCATAGAGGGATGAGAACAAGCAGAGGAGGGAGGCGCTGAAAGCGCCTCCTTCCTCTGCTTGCCATTTCTGAACGGAAATCAAAACCACCCGATTAGTGTAAGACTTCGATGCCGTTGACGAAGGCCTGGTTGCTTCCCGCGAAGTTGAGGGTGAGGTTGCCGTTGCTGTCGGCGACACCGGTGACATCGCGCACGACCGCTTTGCTGGTCGCGCCC
>JAYUMV010000126.1:0-13955 GCA_043762265.1 Chthonomonadaceae bacterium
CCGCCACGCAGGACTGGGATATGGTCGTTCGTGTCAGTCGGCATGGGCCGCTCCGATTTCTGGATCGTGTGGTGCTCTATTATCGCAAATACGCGGGCAGCGTCTCGACCGATTCGGAGCGCACGACACGGGAGGCGCGTCTGCAGCACTACAAAATATTCTTCTCGGTCGACAATACACCGGAGCAGCAGGAGATCGTGCGCCGTGGCTGGAAAGCCTGGCAAGTCTACAAGATGCAGGAGAAGTACGGGCATGTCCGCGAGGCGCTGGCGCAGCGGCGACCGAAAGAAGCCGTGGTCAAAATTGGGCATATCGGGGTGCATCTCTTCCGATATCTGCGAGGCTATCCCACTCCGCGCGGCGTCTAAGCACGTCGATCTCCCAGGACAGCACGCGGCAAAGGGCATTCTGCCCGGAAAGCTAATTGAGCAAGTATGAGTTCTGCATCGGACGCGCCACAGGAGCTTATTTTCGTCTCCATCGAGCATTGGGATGAGGTGTGGCGCAGAAACCAGTTCGTCTGTGCCCAGATCGCGCGGCGGTTTCCGCAGAGCAAAATTCTGTTTGTCGGCCCGGTTCGGGACATCTCGAATCAGATTAGACAGGGGCAGACAGCCGAGATGCGCGCCCCATCGACCTGGCAGGTTCCGGGGTATCCGAATATCCATGTCACGCGGCCCTTGAAGTTACTCCCCAATACCATTGCCGCGGGGAGGCGCTTCAACGAGTTCTTATTCCGTCGCCACGTGCGGCGGATCGCCCAACAACTCGGATTCCGCAGCCCGGTTCTCTGGTTGAATCCGCACTCTGCGGTGCATATGATCGGGAAAATGGGCGAAGACCGTACGATCTACGACATCACAGACGACTGGATCACCCTTACGCAGTCGGAAGCCCTCACACGCCTGATCGTCGAACAGGATGGCGAACTGTGCCGCCGTGCAGATGCCGTGATCGTCTGTTCGCAGAAGCTTTACGACCTCAAAAAAGAGTTGGCACGGAACTTGCATCTCATCCCCAATGGAGTGGACGCCGAACACTATCGCTGTGTTTTGGAGGGCACTGGGCCGCTGCCGGAAGAGGCGGCCGTCTGGCCCCATCCGATCTACGGCTATACCGGAACTATTCACCCGGACCGTGTGGATGTCGGGCTTATCGAACGTCTGGCGCTGGGATTGACGCAGGGCTGTGTCGCGCTGGTCGGCCCGAGCCATCTGCCGCGTAGCGACTGGGACCGGCTGACGGCGACCGGGAAAGTGTTCTTCACCGGGCCAATCCCCTACGCGCGTCTGCCGCAGTTTATGCGCGCTTTCGATGTGAGTATCGCGCCCCATCGGGTGACGCCGTTTACCGAGAGCCTGAACCCGATCAAACTTTGGGAATATCTGGCGGGCGGCAAGCCTATCGTCGCGACCGATATCGCAGGCTTTCGCGACTTCCCCGATATGGTGCGTATCGCCCGCAGCGAAGACGATTTCCTGAATGCGGTTCAGGAGGCGCTGCACGAAAGCCCCGCTCTTGCGGAAGCGAGACGCGTGGAGGCACGCAAACACTCCTGGGATGCGCGGGTAGATCAGATACTGGAGGTGGTTGCCGAGTGCAGGTGTTCGCCTGCACGAGCGATATAGGGTAAAATCGATGCGTATGCCGTTTTGGCGCGGTAGGAGCGCCGGCCTGTTACTGTAGGCCGATTAAGGAATCAATCATGGCTCTATTCCAACGGCTGAATTCAGCGATCTCCGAGTTGAGGCGAGCCGGCACATCTGTAGGAATGTTCAACGCTGTACGAAACAAATCGGCACTGGTGTACGCCAACCGAATTTTACGGCGTCGGCATCCTTCTTTGAAGGGGATGTGCTATCGAATCTACAGTAAAGACTGTAATTACCCCTTACAATGTCGGTATGATACGAGCGATATAAGTGTTTTTACACAGGTTTTTAATGAGCAAGAATATGCCGTTCTGAACGACTTGCAGGATGTCCGGTTGATAATCGATTGCGGCGCGAACGTCGGTTATTCGGCCGCCTACTTTCTCAACCGTTATCCTGAAGCGCAACTGATCGCGGTCGAACCCGACAGCGCCAACTTCGCCATTCTGCAACAGAATATGAAGCCGTATGGGGATCGTGTCAAGCTTTATATGGCAGGGATCTGGTCGCATTCCACAGGCCTGACAGTGTGTCGGGGATCGTACCGGGACGGCGCAGAATGGTCCACGCAGGTGCGCGAAAGCCTGCCTGGAGAGACACCGGATGTTGAAGCTGTGGACATCGGAACGCTTTTACGCGGGAGCGGCCATGAATTCATCGATATTCTTAAGATCGATATCGAAGGTTCTGAAACGGTAATCTTATCGGAGAACTATGCGCCCTGGCTGAAGCAGACACGCAACATGGCGATTGAACTCCATGACGAAGAGTGCGAACGGATTTTCTATAAAGCGATTGAAGGCTATCCCTTTTCTCTATCCCAGGCCGAAGATATCGTTCTCTGTAAAACGACCTCTGAGGGTTCATAAAAGTCATTGGCTGCTCGGGGGGTAGGAGCGCAAACAGCCGTTTCCCCGAATGACTGCTCTTAACTCCACGCCATTGGGCATTATCCCCGGTTGGGCAACGGGCCTATTGCGAGAGGCTCAAAAGAGGTCTCTGAAGGAAGGGTAGACAAAAGTGCCACTCGTATCGGTCATTATTCCTGCTTACAATCCAGGAGAGTTCCTGAAATCTACCGTGGCGTCCGTCCTCACGCAGACATTCGACAATTGGGAACTGATTATTGTCGATGACGGTTCGACCGAGGATATTCGGTATATCGCAGATCTCTCTTCCAAAATAAGGATCATCCACCAGAAAAACTATGGTCTTTCAATCGCTCGCAACGTTGGAATCATGGCCTCTTCCGGTGAATACCTGGCCTTTCTCGATGCGGACGATCTATGGGAACCGACGAAACTGGAGCGCCAGTTGGAGCGATTTGCGGCGGATAGTTCCGTGGCGATGTGTAACACACTTTTTGATGAGGTCGATGAAAATGGAGAGAAGATTGGGGAGGGATATGGACGCGCCCATCCCTCCTATCATGACATGTTGAGCGGCAACGGCGTCTGTGTCAGCACAGTGATGGTGCGGAGACAGTGTCTTGGAGTTACCGGCCTTTTCGATATGAAATATCGCTCTGTTCAGGACTACGACCTTTGGCTTAAATTCAGCCGCAACTTTACCACCGCCTTTGTTCCGACCTGTGAGGCGCACTATCGTATCCATGCGAACAATATGTCGCGCGACTATCGCACGATGTACGCGGAAGCGATCGACGTCATGCAGAGAAACCAGGCTATGGCCAGGGCGTCCGGCGATCGCTCTGCGCTCGATGCGATTCAAGGGAACGTAGGCCGTTATAACATCAGTTTTGGCTGCATCGCGTTTGGATCCAGTCGGGCCAGTTTGCGTCAGCACGACTGGAAGCAGTTTCGTCGGCACTATCTGTACGCGCTGAAGCTCTATCCCAGCTATGTCCTGAAGTCGTCGTTGAACTTCTTTCTCAGACGGTAGAACCCATTGGGAAGGTCGTCATCATCCCGCTTTTAGGAGGCCAGCGCGCGACCTTGATTACGTTATGGAGAAACCAGTCATGGAACAAGTAGATTTCCGTAAACCCTACGGCACACTGGATATGTGGCGTGGAATAGCTGCGCTTGCGGTCACGATCCATCATACAACCAATATCTTTTTGTTGGATTCGCCGGGCTTCAAAGGCTCTCTTCTTGGGAAACTTTGTTGGGCAATGGCGCTGGGCGTCGAGATGTTTTTCGTTATTTCGGGTTATTGTATCACTGCAGCAGCCTGTTCGACTCTTCTCAAGCCTGACGCGAATTGGAAGACCTTTGCGATGGCGCGTCTTCGACGTATCTTTCCGCCTTATTGGTTTGCCTTGTTGGGTTGGGCGGTACTTACACTAACCTATGCTTTATTGCATAGGCATCATTCGCTTCAACATTTGATGGGACCGGACGGCTTTGGGCAACCCGTGCCGGCATACTTGAGCAGCATCACTCTGACCAGTCTATTGCTAAAACAAAGCTTTCTTTACGGCATTGCCTGGACGCTCTGCTATGAAGTAGCATTCTATACGATCATCGCATTCTATATGTGGTGCTTACGCAATAATCGAAACATAGATTTTTTGTTACGATTAATATATCTTACTACTGGGGCAGCAGTTCTGATACTTATAATCGCTCCTGGCCACCGCTTTTACCCACTGGACATGTGGCCCTATTTCGGTATGGGTGCTGTCGTCTTCAGCCTGGTGAAGTTTTCTCAGCGACGGGAGCCGAAGATATGGGCAGGCATACTGGCGGCACTCATGCTTTTTTGCCTTGTGTGGCGTGACATACCATTGAGTATCGTAGGCCACTCCTCAAGGCAGTCGTTTACCTATACTCTCGTGTTTGCGTGCCTGCTTGTATGGCTTTATACCCGAGAAGCGCTTTTAGACAAAATTCCAGGGATGAACAGCATTTCAAAAGTAGGCGCCTTTTCGTACAGTCTTTATCTGACGAACATGTTCTTCTTAGGCATGGTATCGTACGTATATGTTTATTTAGGTAAACATGCTACCTGGGTCTTCGCGATCATCGGCGCTCTGGCGGCGATATTTGGCGCGTTCTGGTTTTATCACTTCTGCGAACGCCCTTATATGAGCAAGAAACAGGTGCGTCGCTCTTTGTGATGTGGACCTCTAGCGAATCTGGTCCTCCCTCAGTTTCTCAAGCAGACTTTTTCCGGCGTGCATTGGGCGGACGTTGCTTCTGATGCTCTCGGCAATCGGAGCAAGCAAACACTTCCTCCGGCTCATTAGTAGGTCGCATTTAAGGGTAAACTCAGATAACTTCTGTCGATGATTCAGTGGTTGACCCTCGAAATCACTCGACATAGGATCTATGTCAGAGGAGCGGGAATTTATGAATGTTTTGGTCACAGGCGGCGCCGGTTTCATTGGATCTCATCTCGCAGATGCTCTGCTGGAGCGAGGGCATACCGTGCGCGTGCTGGACAGTCTCGAAGCGCAGGTGCATGGCGCGACGGAAGTTCCGCCGGCCTACCTGAGCCGGGAGGTCGA
This sequence comes from Chthonomonadaceae bacterium, assembly GCA_043762265.1. Lineage (GTDB taxonomy): Bacteria > Armatimonadota > Chthonomonadetes > Chthonomonadales > Chthonomonadaceae > JANXLO01. Next base: position 5,125 of record JAYUMV010000126.1, read on the forward strand.
GTTCCACAGGGGCGATGTGCGTGACCGCGCGGCGGTAGATCGCGCGCTGGACGGCATCGAGGTCGTCTATCATCAGGCGGCCGCTGTCGGCGTCGGCAAGTCGATGTACGACATTGTGCGCTATATGGACATCAACACCGTGGGGACCGCTGTTGTGTTGGAGGCCATGATTGCCCGCCGCGAACAGTTCAAAAGACTGGTCGTCGCCTCGTCGATGTCCATCTACGGAGAAGGCCGGTACAGACGGCCGAGCGGGGAGCTGGTCGCGCCCAAGCTTCGCCCGCTTTCGCAATTTCAGGAAGGCATCTGGGAGTTTCAAGACCCTGCGACCGGCGAACTGCTGGTTCCGCTGCCTACCGATGAAGAGAAGCCTTTGCAGCCCACGTCCCCTTATGCGACCGGCAAACGCGACCAGGAAGAGATGTGTCTCGCGATCGGGCGGGCGTACGCGATTCCCACAGTCGCCCTGCGCTATTTCAATGTTTATGGCACGCGGCAGTCGCTTTCCAACCCGTATACCGGCATCGCCGCGATCTTTACCTCCCGCCTCCTGAACGACAATGCGCCGCTTGTCTACGAGGACGGCCTTCAGAGCCGCGACTTCACGCATGTCAGCGACATCGTCCAGGCCAATCTTCTGGCAATGGAGACCGACGGCATGAATTACGACTATTTCAATGTCGGCACCGGTCGGCATTTGAGCGTCCTCGATATCGCCCAGGCTCTCATCGCCGGGCTGGGCAAAGCCATCGACCCCGTCATTACGAAAAAGTTCCGTGAGGGTGATGTTCGTCACTGCTACGGGGATATTCGCAAAATCGCCGCTGTCGCCGGGTACCAGCCGCAAGTGACCTTTGAACAGGGTATTCCCGCGTTGATCGAATGGTGCCGCACCCAGCAGGCGGACGACAGAGTGAATCAGGCGGCCGACGAACTCGCCTCGAAGGGCCTTACGAAGTAGCAAGCTTTTGGAACAGCCCTCACGAGAGCGGATCGGATGAGGGTAGAAAATGAGGTCGGTCTTATGAAAGGTATCATTCTGGCAGGCGGCAGCGGCACCCGTCTCTACCCGGTGACGCAGGCAGTCTCCAAACAACTGCTTCCGGTGTACGACAAGCCGATGATCTACTATCCGCTCTCCACCTTGATGCTGACCGGCCTGCGAGAGATTCTGCTGATCTCCACGCCGCACGACCTGCCTCTGTTTCGCGCCCTTCTTGGCGACGGCAGCCAGTACGGTATTTCGCTGGAGTATGCCGAGCAGCCTCGCCCGGAAGGACTGGCGCAGGCCTTTCTGATCGGGGAGCGCTTTTTGAACGGCAGTCCGGCCTGCCTTGTTCTGGGCGACAACCTGTTCTACGGCCACGGCCTGCCTGCGCTGCTGCAGCACAGTGCGGCGCAGACCGAAGGGGCGACCATTTTCGGCTATCGCGTCAACGACCCGCAGCGCTATGGCGTGGTAGAGTTCGACTCCGAACAGCGTGTGATCTCCATCGAAGAGAAGCCCCGCCAACCCAGGTCCAATTACGCAGTCGTCGGGCTTTACTTCTACGACAGGCATATCACCGAGATCGCCCGCGGGATCCGGCCGTCGTCGCGCAACGAACTGGAGATCACCGACGTCAACCGGGCCTATTTGCAGGCAGGCACGCTGCGCTGCCAGTCTCTCGGTCGCGGCATGGCCTGGCTGGACACCGGCACCCACGAATCTCTTCTGGAGGCCAGCAACTTTATCGCCGTCATCGAGCGCCGCCAGGGCCTGAAAATCGCCTGCCTGGAAGAGATAGCCTATCAGCAGGGCTACATCGGAGCGGAACAGGTGCTCGCCCAGGCGCATCGGCTCCAGAAAACAGAATACGGCGCCTATCTCGAAAGACTGATTCAGGCCGATCGCGCCCCCACCCAGTGAAGACGCGCTGCGGCGCCGGGTTTAACCTCGGACCACTATGCAGCTCTGGTGGAAGAAGAGTGAATCGTAAATACCGACGTGTGCAGGGAGAATGGAATGACAAAAACCGTGTTGGTGACCGGAGGGGCTGGATTTATCGGCAGCAACTACTGTCGTTATCTCCTTTCTACCCATCCGGACTATAGGGTCGTGGCGCTGGATGCCCTGACCTACGCGGGCAATCTGTCCACCCTTGCCGACATCTACGCCGAGCCTGCCAATCGTGACCGCTTCCGCTTCTACCCCGGCAAGATCCAGGATGAGACGGTAGTCAACGGCCTGCTGCGTGCCGAAAAAATCGATTATCTGGTCAACTTCGCCGCCGAATCCCACAACGACCGCAGTCTTCTGGAGCCTGGCAGTTTTATCCAGACCGATGTATACGGCGTCTTTGTGCTGCTGGATGCCGCGCTTCGGCACGGCGTGGAGCGCATTCTGCATGTCTCCACCGATGAGGTCTACGGCACCATCGACGAAGGGCTGTTTACCGAAGAAAGCCCGATGCTGCCCAACACGCCTTACTCGGCCAGCAAGGCAGGCGGAGAGATGCAGGTGCGGGCGCACCGGATCGCGTACGGCACCCCGACGCTCATCACCCGCTGCGGCAATAACTTCGGCCCATTTCAGTACCCGGAGAAGCTGATCCCCTTTTTCGTCTCTCGCCTCATGGATGATAAGAAGGTGCCGCTCTATGGAACAGGACTACAGGTTCGCGACTGGGTCTATGTCATGGACCACTGCTCCGGAATCGATCATGTCCTGCATCACGGGGTGCTGGGCGAAGCGTACAATATCGGCTCGGACGGCGAACTGACCAATCTGGAGATCGTGGAGCGTCTGCTGAAACTTCTGGGCAAGCCCGATTCCCTGGTGAAGCGGATCGAAGACCCGCGGGGCGGCGCCCACGATAAACGCTACGGCATCGACGCTTCCAAACTCTTTGCGCTGGGATGGCGGCCCCAGTATGAGTTCGAGGAGGCGCTGGCGCAGACGATCCGCTGGTATCGGGAGAATCAGGGTTGGTGGCGGGAGATCGTCGCCCATCCGGGCTACCGGGAGTTCCTCGTCCGCTTCTATGGCTCGTATCTGGGAGAAGATCTGTAACCGCGCTTAAAGAAAGGACTTTGCACAAGGCATGACCGCAATGGAAATAGAGAGCAAAATTCCAGGTGTAATCACCCGTTCCCTCCAGCGCTTCGACGACAAACGCGGCTGGCTCACCGAGCTTTTTCGTGAAGATGAATTGCCGGAAGGTTACGACCCTGTCATGGGCTACATCTCGATGACTCGCCCCGGCATCGCACGCGGCCCGCATGAGCACCACGATCAGACGGATGGTTTCGCCTTTATGTCGGGAACGTTCGAGATCACCCTTTGGGAGAACCGGCCGGGCCGGGAGCGGTTTAAATGGGTTTTACGGGCTGGGGAAGAGGCCCCTGTCTTTCTGGTTGTTCCCCCCGGTGTGGTACATGCCTACCGCAATGTTGGAGAGAGCGACGCCCTTGTCTTCAATTTCCCCGACCGTCTCTACGCGGGGAGGGGCAAGGCGGAACCCGTCGATGAGATACGTCATGAGGACCAGGATTCGGAGTTCAAACTATGAAAGTACTGGTAACAGGCGCCAACGGAATGCTGGGCATCGACCTCTGTGCGGAACTGGAGGCCGCGGGGCACGCGGTGGTACGTGCCGACGCCGCCGTTCGGGATGGACTTAGCGTGCCGGCCTGGGTTCACATCGATGTCACCGATACCCAGCAGATCAAAGAGTGCCTCCTCTACCATCAGCCGGACGCGGTCATCCATACTGCCGCGTACACGGACGTGGACGGCTGCGAGCGCAATCCCGATCTGGCGTACCGTGTCAACGCCCTCGGCACCTGGAATGTAGCCGCCGTCTGCGGGGCGCATCACATCACGCTTGTCTATATAAGCACCGATTTCGTGTTCGACGGCTCCAAGCAGACGCCTTACACGGAGTTCGACACGCCGCACCCGCTGAGTCATTACGGCGCATCGAAGCTGGCCGGAGAGCGCTTCGTCGCCTCTCTCTGCCGTCGCCATTTCATCGTGCGCACGTCGTGGCTGTTTGGCATTCACGGCAAAAACTTTCCCGATACCATTCTGCGCAAGGCCGCTTCGGTGCCCGAAATCGGCGTCGTCTGTGATCAGTTCGGCAGTCCGACCTACGCCCCGGATCTATCGCGTATGCTTATCTCCCTGCTCGACTCGCCGCTCTACGGCACTTACCATGTCACGAACTCCGGGCACTGCAACTGGTACGAATTTGCGGTAAAAGCGGTGGAGTTGGCGGGCTTCAAAAACGTCCAAGTCAAGCCGATGCCGGCGGAGCACTGGCCGTCGCCGACACAGCGTCCCGCCTATTCCGTGCTCCGGCACTATGCACTCGAACTCCAGAGGCGCGACAATATGCCGCCCTGGACGCAGGCGCTTACCCATTTCATCGCGTCGCGTCAGGCAAAAGGTTAACCGGGAGTTCCTTTTAGAGAGCGTCTTCGACACCGAATCGCAGTTCACTTTTCTGTTAACCACTTGGCACAATTTCGTATTTCAGGGTATAACTTTATTCTGCGCTGTTTTTGAGGGGCGTAATGGAAACACCTCAAGATAAGGAGATGATGGATGTCGTGCTTTACGCCCGAAGAGCTGAAGGCTCTGCCGCTTGATACCGTTATGCTGGAAATCGGATGCGGCCAGCGTCCAGTATGGGAACATTCAGAAACTCTGGATATCAATGCCAGATCGAAAGCCACTCACATCCACGACCTGACCGTATTTCCGTATCCTTTCGCGGACAATACGTTCGACTACGTCGTGGCAGAACATGTACTGGAGCATCTGCCTGACGTGATCTCCGTGCTGGACGAGCTCCATCGCATCATCAAGCCCACCGGTCAATTGAGAATTGAAGTGCCTCATTATACCTGTCGTCACTTCTTTACCGACCCGACGCATAAGACCTCCTTCGCTGTTCGGACTCTCGACTATGTCATATTCACGCCGGACAACAGCAGCGTCTACCAATTTCACTATAGCAGCAGAGACTGGAAGAAGATTTCCACCCGACTGGGCGGACCCACTAAAACCTGGTTCGACCGTTGGCTTACCCGCTATTTTAACGATCACCAGGATGGCTATGAAGGAAGAATCGCCCCTTTATTCCCACGCGAGTACCTCAATTTTGTGATACAGCCGATTAAATAGGTGCGCGTGAGAAACATGAAACAGCCTGTGGCAAAGGGAACAGGCTTCTCTGTGACCTGTTCACCGCCTGCATGTACCGACGGACGAAGCTCGAATAGAATATAAGGACTGACGACACGTGATAAAACGATCTATCAAGGCATTCGTCGAGCGTACTTCTGCATTGATGTTGCATGATCTGCACGATAATATCGTACTCGTCGATAAGGGCACTCAGATCCTGCTGACTTTACGATACCGTGAACTGCTGCGCACCGGGAGTCCTCTGCCCGCGTTTGCGGACGTCGGATTCCGTAACTACTCGCAGTTCGACGAAGACGGCATCCTCCTCTATATCTTTGCACTCATCGGCACGACCAACCGGATGGCGGCCGAGATGTGCGCCGGAATTGGGTCGGAGTGCAATACCGCCAATCTGATACTGAGCCAGGACTGGCACGCTGTTCTCTTCGACGGTGACCCTGAGAACATCCGGAAAGCGGGCCGTTTCTTTGGAGATCATCGCGATTCCATGTACCGAATGCCGAAGTTGGTCAGCGCGTGGATCGATAAGGACAACGTAAACGACCTTCTCCGCAAACAGGGTTTGGAAGGCGAGATCGACCTGTTTACGCTGGACATGGATGGCGTGGACTGGTGGATATGGAAGGCCATAGACTGCATAAATCCGCGTGTTGTGGTGGTGGAATACAATAACGGATGGGGGGCGCAGGAGAGTTATACCGTTCCCTATCGAGCGGATTTTCAATGGGGAGAACCACGCAACTACTTCGGAGCTTCGCTGGCGGCGTTTCATAAACTCGCAGGCATCAAAGGTTACCGACTGGTGGGCTGCAACCGCCACAGCAATAATGCGTTCTTTGTCCGCAATGACATACAGGCCGATGTTCTTCCCGAAGTAAGCGTGGAGAGTTGCCTGAAATACAACTCGGTCGAACGCCTTTTCGGCGGCCTGCCAACCCTCGAAAACCAGAAATGGGAAGCTGTGTAGCGATCCGGTCCGGTGCGGTATCGGATGCTTCCAATCGTGCACAAAAGCGAGACCTGCCAGGCTCCAAATCACAATGTGAAGGGTTTTTTATGTTAGCCAGTAAACTGCTCGTTACAGGGTCCTCCGGTCTGATCGGATCCGAAGTCTGCACCTATTTTACCGGTGAGGGATGGAACGTTCATGGTGTAGACAATAACGGGCGGGCGGCCTTCTTCGGTCCGCAGGGCGATACACGCTGGAACCAGCGCCGACTTGTCGCCGAACTGCCGAATTTTGTACACCACGAAGTCGATATTCGCAACCGAGAGGCGGTCCTGGCTCTCGTCGAACAACTCCGCCCCACCGCGATCGTTCACACGGCTGCACAGCCTTCGCACGATCTGGCAGCGAAAATGCCATTCGAAGATTTCGATACCAACGCCGTCGGCACCATGAACCTGTTGGAGGCGACGCGCCGCTACGCTCCCGAAGCCACTTTCGTACACATGTCTACAAACAAAGTGTACGGAGACGCCCCGAATGAATTGGCCCTGACGGAGCTTCCAACGCGATGGGATTACGCGAAACCGGAAGACTATGCCGGCATCGACGAGAGCATGCGAATTGATCGCTGCAAGCATTCTCTCTTCGGAGCTTCTAAAGTCGCCGCCGATATTATGGTACAGGAGTATGGGCGCTATTTCGGTATGAAAACTTGCTGCCTCCGCGGCGGATGCCTTACCGGTCCCAATCACGCCGGTGTCGAACTCCACGGATTTCTCAACTATCTGGTCAAGTGCAATCTGGAAGGCCGCAAATATTCCGTGTACGGCTACCAGGGGAAACAAGTCCGTGACAATATCCATGCGCTGGATGTCACGAGATTTATCCACGCCTTTATGGAGAACCCCCGCGCGGGAGAGGTCTATAATCTTGGCGGCGGCCGGGAAAACAGCTGCTCGATATTGGAAGCGTTCGAAATGGCGGAGGCCGTCTCCGGCAAACCCATGGTGTACGAATACGTAGATCAAAACCGGGAAGGCGACCACATCTGTTATATCAGCGATCGTGCCAAGATGCATGCGCACTACCCACAGTGGTCGCTGAGCAAAAACCTGGCTGCGATCTTTGAAGAGATCTATGTGGCGGGACGCAAACGCTCCGAAACCGTCAAAACGAACTAGGGCCTGCGAACCGGCGGCCTCTCCCGGCACGGCAGCCAGGGGCTGTCCGAACTCTGCGGGTTCTCGAGGGAACCTTCCGTACCGCGCCGCTCTGAACGTCGTTCGTCGCGTTCGCTTATGGACACCCGGACATTGCGACCCCGCAGGATGTGTCCGGGCGCTGGGAACACGAGGAAAGGCAACAGGATGCACGTTGGGATTATCACGGAATATGCGATGAATCGAACCCATGGGACCGGGGTTCAGCTTCTTCGACTGTTCCAGGGACAAGGAGTGGCCTTTTCTCATTTTTATTTGTGGGACGGTGGATGTGGCGTCAGTGAATGTCAGCCTTCTTACGCGATTGCCGATCCCTTCTGGAAACTTCCTCGTGGAGGGAAGATCGTCGCACGCATTCAAAACGTACGACCGAACTCCTGGTGGCCCCTGCACAAACTCAATCTCAGGAAGTTCAGAGCGTTGGTTGGAGAGGAAGCGTCGCAGATCGATGTCGCGTATGTCGTCGTTGCACACGAAAATCATGCCAGGCGCGCCTTCTCCTTGCTTACCCATCTAAAATGTCCGTACGTCGTCCACATTATGGACATCTATCACGAGGACGGCCTGAAACCGGCGTCCATGCCCGGCTTTGCAAATCTCCTGAGCCATGCCTCCGCCGTGATTGCCTTGACGGAGACCATTCGCACGGAGCTGCTCAAGTTCGATGTAGACAGTGTCAGTGTGCTCCCCATTGGTCAGGATTCCACGCCTCACGAGGCTGCTCCCTGGCAGGCCGGGCAGCCTGTTCGCCTCTTAATAGTTGGGAAGCCTTATCCGGTCGGTACGCAGCTTATTACCCAGGCGCGCTCCGCTCTGGCACAGCGTTTTCCAGACCTACAGATCGAATATGCGGGCACGGGCTTTCATCATCTGCCTCCGGAACTCCAGAAGGTCACCACGAATCATGGGTTCATAACGGACCGCGACGTCTATAATAGACTGGTAGCGGATTGCCATCTCGGCTACCTCACAGGCCCTTCGGAACTCGACGCATTCGGTAAATTTTCCTTTCCTTCCCGCACCTCCGACTATTTCATGGCAGGCCTGCCCGTGATGGCGTGTGTGCCTGCCGGTTCGGCTGCCGAAGGGGTTCTGGCGCCCCTGGAACCGGAGTGCGTTCATATTACACGAACCCCTGAAGAACTGACAAAGGCCGTTGCGGATTTCACAAGTTCCCCTGAACGCTGGAAGCAGGCGAGCCGACGCGCGCGTGATTTCGCGGCCACACATCTTTCTATCGACGTGATTCGTCCAAAGATATTTGGCTTGCTCGAGGCCGCTTGCGCCTCGGCATCGGCAACGCATCGATAAAATTCTATGTCGGTTTAGGGTAGAATCCAGAAACTGTCTCTTATGTAAGCTCCGGGCCTATGCAGCGGCCGTCGGGCTGATGATCTCGCTCGGATCGGCGACTTACCGCCCCGGCAAGGAAGCTGCTTTATGGTTCAGGACCCCGTTCTGTTATCGG
>JAYUMV010000127.1:0-6715 GCA_043762265.1 Chthonomonadaceae bacterium
AAGGAGGCGATCCCGGTAACATCCTGCTCGGAGATCGGCTGTCCGGCGGCATCGAAGGTGTTGGTGACGCGTGTGCCGTCTACATAGAGGGTGCCGACCGTGCGGTTGAGGGCGTCCATGGTGTAAGAAGTAACCAGGTTACGCGCATCGGTGCGCAGAATGGTATTGCCGACAGGATCAAACTGGTACGAGGTAAAGGCGGAGAGAGGATCCTGGCTGGCGAACATTGATCCGCGCTGGTCGAAGAGGCTGGTCGTAATGCCGCCATTCGCCGTGACGACGGCTATCTGCTGGCCTGCCACATCGAAAACGAAGCTGGTTCGGTAGGAGCGCGAATCGATCTGTGCCAGAGGTCGCCCGACCGGGTCGAAGACGGTGCTGACGCGGTTGCCAAGCGCATCGACCTGCCCTATCGTCTGGCCGACTGCATCGAGAACGGCGCTATTGCGATTGCCCAACGGATCGACGCTTCCAACCATCCGTCCGTCCGCATCCAGCATATGCGTCCAGAAGAACCCGAGCGCATCCTGACTGGCAACTGCGCGAGAAGCCGCGTCGTAAACGGTGGACGAGCGAAAACCGAGCGAACTGACGGAAGCGATCTGGCGGGAAGCCGCATCGAAAACGTTCGTGCTCAGTCGTCCCAAGGCGTCCTGCCAACTCACGGTTCGGCCATCTCCATCGAAGTTGGTAGTGCTTCGGAAACCAAGCGGCGAGACAGAAGCTACGGCGCGGTTCAGGGGATCGAAGATCGTACTGGAGAGGCGGTTCAACGGATCGACCGAGGAGATAGCACGTCCATTGGCATCATAGTTGGTCGTACCGCGATTGTTGAGAGCATCGACCCAAGCTATCGTCTGGTTGTTTGCATCGAACACAGTCGTGGAGAGCCGGTTGAGCGCATCCTGGCGGCTTATGGCGCGGCCTGCCACATCGAAATTGGTCGTGCTGCGGAAACCTAAAGCATCCACGGAGGCAATCGCTCGGCTCGCCTGGTCGAACACCGTCGTGTTCGTGCGGTTTAGCGGATCGATACTGGCAACTGCGCGGCCCATCTGGTCGAAGACTGTGCTGTAGCGTGAGCCGACCGCATCGACGCTGCCAATGCGCCGCCCCGCCAGATCGAATACTGTCGTGCTGAAGAAGCCCAGGGCGTTCTGACCGGCAACCGGGCGGTTCAGGCTGTCAAAAATCGTGGTGGCCACGTTACCCAAGCTATCGACGCTGGCGATAGGGCGGTTCGCAAGGTCAATAAAAGGTAACTCACCCTTTCCCAACATTATAAAGCCCCGGCGGCCTTAAGCATCCGGATGATCCCAACCCGATCCTTCTCCCGTCCGTAAACTAGGCTACTGCTAACCATTGACAAAGCCGTTTCTCCTGTTTTCGAATGCATATTTACCGACGCGCCATGGTACAATAGGAACTCTACCAGATCTGGTCGCAAATGCCAAGCGGCGATCATCAAGGGTGTGCGGCCATCCGTATCCTGAGTATTAATGTATGCCCCATGCTCTACCAATGCATTAAGGACAGTAACCCACCGGTTATCTTCCGCTGGAAACGTATATCGACTTCCGGCTGAGGCTAATAACAGAGACTCGTCACCGCATTTGTTTTGAAGATTAGCGGTTTCTTTGATCAACAAGAGTACAACATGCCTATACTCTTCAATGATAGATCTGTTCAATTGCTGGTTCGTGAGGGTCAAAACGACTTCACGTCTTACCTGCTCGCTGGTCATCGGCCCTAGTGCAAGCTGGAGAGGTGTCTCTCCAGCTTGGTCTAGCATATCGACTGGAAGGTTTGTTTTAAGCAGAGACTGCAGAATCTCGTGATCTTCCGCAGAGTGTGCAGCGAGCAAGAGCGCTTTTGCATCGCAGGCTCCGTGGTTGATAAGTACCTTAGCAACCTCGGCATTGAATGCTCCTCTGTCACCATCCACATGGTGGTCTAAAGCTGTGAAACCTTCGGGGCTGGTCGCAGCGATGTTAGCCCCACACTTAATCAGTACCTCCATCGTACTAGCGTCTTCTGCATAGAATAAAGGCGTCTGCCCATTTTCATCCACTGCATTCACATCCGAACCATAATTTACCAGCGACTGAACGATGTCATTATTCTTTTTTGTGACTGCCACGGTTAACAACGGGACAGAAACATCGATATTTGCCTCATCTCCTACAGTGATGATCCCCTTTTGAATATCGTGAGCCCCTCGCGATAGCAGTGCTTTCACAAGCACAGTGTTGTTCTGCTCGACAGCGATTAACAATGCCGTCGAACTGTGTGAGGCAGTAGATTTGTCCCCCCACATACGTTGCCAGAGCAACACGAGAGAGGAACGCAACGAAGGTTCTCTTGCGTCCTGCTCGCAAATATCTGGATCCGCACCCTCTTGTAAGGCGAGTAATCCTTTTACGGTATCATCTGCTTTTAGAGATTGGATCAGAACTCGGTTTGCCTGTACTTGTCGGTATGCATGCAGGGTGAGGCTACACAAGCCGCTGGCTAGAAAGGACAACGACAACACTAGGTATAGGTAGGAGAGACATCGTTTCTTGGTAATTTTATGGTTCATATCCTACGCCCTTGCAAACTGTTTTTGCTTCCTTTCTCCCCGTCTTCTCGATGTTTTGCTATTGTAGAGGACAGGTTCTCAGCAGTGAATCAGACCCCGCTTCTCTCATGCCTTGGGCGCAAGCATCGACCAAACGGTGCGTCTGGAACACGAGTACAAGCGAGCTGGCGCTCTAAACTTGTTGGGTGCCTTCGACATGCGCACCGGTGCAATCTATGGTTCTCTTGCCGAGCGCAAGCGTCAAACCGAGTTGATCGCCTTCTTGAACCAGTTAGAGCACCAGATCTTTCCGAGCATCCGCGTGATCGGAGTGATTTTGGATAATGTGCGGATGCACATAGGCAAGCAAGTTCAGGACGGGTTGGCGCGCCATCCACGTTTTGTCTGGTATCACACTCCGGTACATCGCGCTTGGATGAACCAAGCGGAGCAGTGGTTCGGCATCCTCAAGCGCCAATGGTGGCGCGTCGTGGATTTCGCCGACAAAACGGCTTTGTCGGACCGCATATTTGCGTTCATTGGTGAGAGGAATGAGCGGGCACATCCTTTCCACTGTACGAGCATGTCTTTTGACAAAATCTTGGCCAAGTGCCATAAGTCAGAGCCGATTACGCAACCGCTGGCGATGCCGGCATGTTTTCGACCCCCACTTGCTGGGAATTCTACTTAGATTTTTTATTATTTGACCAGTAATCTTAATACAGATTATTCTGATCAGCCGTGCGTCAACCGTTCCACAAGGGAGGCGGCGACGCGGTCGTAGAAGAGCAGGTCGTAGGCGCCCATGTTGTCGATGCGGGTGCCGCCGAACTGCTGTTTGAAGCGCGAAAAACCGGCGTAGAGGTGGTCTGGCTGGCCGAACGGATCGTAACCGTAGAGATCGTATTCGAGACAGCCCTGGGCGCGCGCTGCCTGCATCACCTCCCAGTGCAGGGCGTAGGTCGGCATGACGTGGCGATGGCGCGGCGAGGATCCGCCGTAGAGATAGGTCGCGCGACGGCCGAAGAGGATCACCAGCACGACGGCGAGCGTTTCGCCCTGCCACTCGGCGAAGAACAGTTCCGCCTGCCCGGTCGGAAACAACGCGGCTCCCAGGTTCAGGAAGAAGCCAAACGGCTCTGCGAAAAAGCGCTGGCGTTGCGCGGTCTCTTCGAACAGTGGATAGAAACGGCTGAGGTCGCGCATGTCGCGGGAACGGGTGATCGTGACGCTGTGGCGTTGGGCGAGCCCCAGATTGTAGCGGCCTTTCGGGCGCATCTGAGCGCGAAACGCTTCGTCGGAGAGTGTCAGATCCAGCACGAGGGAGTGGATCGGGTTCAGATCGACAGGGGCTCGGGTCCAGTTGCGGATCAGGGAGGGACGAGGCGGCGGCAGATGCGGCTCGATCCGCAGGCCCAGTCCGCCGCGCTGCTCGGCCTGCTGCTCCACCGTACGGGCGATGAGGCGCAAGCCTTCCCGCGCTTTCGCAGGATCGGACCAGGGCAGGATCGGCCCTTCCGGGCAGAGGATGAAGCCTTCACTGCCCTGCGCAGAGTAGGTCAGGAGGCTTGCGCCGCCCACCAGTTCTTCCGCTTCGAACAGTCCGTAGCGCAGCGGCTCGTAGCCTTCGGCGCGTTTGAAGGTGGCCCAGGCGCTGGACTGCATAAAGCCCGATTCGGCAGTCTGTCCTACCAGCGCATCCCAGACGCTATCCCACTCCGACCCCAGGGCGCGAATCTCCAGAGACATAGGCTATTTTCCCGGTTTGTAATGGGCCAGCAGCGTCGCCATCCGCGTCTGCAAAAGCGACCGCTTGGTGATTTCGGCCTGAAGGGTCTTCGTATCCTGTGCGTTCTGATCGATGTTGTTCTGGGTTCGGCGGATCGCGTCCGAAGCCGAGATCGAATCGGTGCCGTAGTCCACTTCGTAATCGGAGCCGTTCTGAGACTGGAGGGACTGATATTCGGCGAGATCGCTCTGGTAAGACTGTAGATCGGTCGCCTGTACGGTCAGGTCGTCCTGGTAGGACTTCAAGTCGGCGGCGCTCTCCGTATTGAGTTTGGCCAGAACGCTGTAGAGGGCGGCTTTCAGCGCGGGCGGACAGGGGCGACTCAGCACGCCAGCGGCGTTGATAGTGGCTCCGTCGGTGCTGACCCACACGCCTTTTTCGGTGCAGAGCGCAATGGTGTCGTCGGCGACCAGGCGGCAGCCAATGAACAGTTCGACCTCGTCCGCTGTCGGGGCCGGTGTCGCGCCGGAACCGGTGGGCGGATCGCCCAGGTTGTCGTAGGCCAGATGCAGACGGCGATCCAGATCCTGGAGGTTGGTCAACTCTTTGCGGTCTTCCCCGACGGCAGGCAACAGGGCGCTCGTCCAGCCGACCCACGAGAGCCAGTCCTGGCGCGTCGTGATCGCCGCCTCGACCCCGTTGCCCTGACCCTCCAACTGCTGGCGGATGTTCTCGAAGAGCGTGGGATCGGGATAGAGCATCATCAGCGGTTCGGGATGCTTGTCGGCCATCAGCGCGACAGTTCCCTTGCGCACCAGCAGATAGGCGGTATCCGACAGCGTAATGACGATGTCGCCGTTGTCCAGCACCAGCATCTCTTTGGAGGCCACAAAGACCGACGGATGCGTCTCGGCTTTTGCGGCCGCATTGGTTCCGTTATTCCCAATGTTGTTCCCATTGTAAGGATAGCTGTAGTAGCTGCCCCGATTCCAGTAGTAGAACGAGCGGGAGGAGTACGAAACGCCTTCCATATCGACGGCATGGCCGGAGCCATAACTGGATCGGAAGCCGCTGCCGGTGAACTCGGGAGCGGAAGCCCGCCCCGAGAAGACGCTGTTGGAGCCGGAACTCCGGAAACTGCTGAAGCCCCGCGAACTGCCGAAACTCCCTCCGCTGCGTCCGAAGCTGCCGCCGCTCCTGCCCGTAGAGCCGAAGCCGCTGGAGCCGCTGAAACTGCCGCTGGAGGATCGGCCTCCAGAACTGAAACTGCGTCCCCCGCCTCCAAAACTGCTGTGCCCGATGGAGCCGGAACTGTGTCCGCCCATCGATCCTTTGGCGAAGGCGTTGTCGGGCGCGATGGCGTTGGCCAGCGTCATCAGCAGGACCAGTGCGGCGAACAGTCGCCCGCACCAGGCGCCGAACACCTGCATCTGCATCGGGCTCAGGTTCAGGAACTCGCGCAGATGGGTCAGTTCGGTGCGCACCTCCTGCGGGAGCGCGGCAGCACGGCGCAGGACCGCATCCAGCAGCTTCTTCAGGTCCAGGGCGCTGATCGTCCCGATCACCTGGGTCGCCAGGGTCTCCACCATGAGGCGCGTGTGGTAGGGATGCAGAATTGGAATGGCGCGGAGGAGAGGGTTCAGATCGTAGGGATGCTGCGCGGACTCCTGCTCGCGCTGCGGCAGGCCGGGGTTGAGCAGCAGCGGCAGCAGGCAGCCGTTCGCCAGGGTATGCACAGGCATCTGCGCTTCCAGGCTGCGCTCGGCACGGGAGAAACGCGCACCGCGCCAGAGCCGACCGAGGTCGGCCTGCCGGGTCGGGACCGGACAGACCAGACTCCGATGCAGTAGGGGCGCGGTCAGGGGTTGGGGCGAGGCGAGCAGAAAGCCCCATGCGCCGTAGCCCTGGGCGCGGAAAGAGGGGATACAGGCGCGGTAGGGCAGCGCCGAGAGCCCAGCAGCGCGCACGGTCTTACGCAGGCACCAGAACGCCTCCGGAACGCGCTGCGGCGAGACCGCGTTCAGCCCGATCAGGCCATCGGGAGTCAGAACTTCCGCCAGACGCGCATACCACTCCTGCGTAAAGACGCGGGTGTCCTCCGCACGGCGCGGCACGGTGAAGTCGCACAGCACCACATCGTAGGGCTGGGCCGTGGTCAGAAACTCCCAGGCATCGGCGATATGGACATGGGCGCGGGGATCGTCAAAGGCGTGGGCATTGATCTCGGCAAAACGGGTGCGCCCCAACGCCACGACTTCCGGATCGTAGTCCACGAGATCGGCATGCGCCACACCGGGAAACCGCAGGCACTCCCGCAGGGCAAGGCCATCGCCTCCCCCGCAGATCAGCACGCGCAGTCCCTCCGGTCGCGCGCGCTGCGCCAGAGTGAGGGCAGGCAGCGCCAGACTCTCGTGGTAGAGGGCCTC
>JAYUMV010000128.1:0-1886 GCA_043762265.1 Chthonomonadaceae bacterium
CCCGTCGAAGTCTTTCACAACCTGATCGCCACGTTCCGCAAGAACCTGCCGACATGGCATCGCTACTGGGACATTCGGAAGCGCGCCCTCAAACTCGACCGCCTGCATGTCTACGACATCACGGCCCCGCTCTCCGAGCAACCGCCGGTCGTTCCCTACGCGCAGGCCGTGGACTGGATCGCCGAAGGCATGGCGCCGCTCGGCGAAGAGTACGTCTCCATCATGCGGCGCGGCTCGACCACGGATCGCTGGGTAGACATCTATCCGAACCGGGGCAAGCGCATGGGCGCCTACTCCAGCGGGGCTCCCGGCGTCCGCCCGTTCATCCTGATGTCCTACAATGACGATGTGTTCAGTCTCAGCACCCTGGCCCATGAACTCGGCCACTCGGTCCACTCCTACTACACCTGGCAGAACCAGCCGCCTGTCTATAGCAACTACGGCACCTTCCTGGCAGAAGTCGCTTCCAACGTCAACCAAGCGATGGTGCGCTCCTACCTCTTGAAGACACAGACCGACCGGGATTTTCAGATCGCGATTCTCGAAGAGGCGATGGCGAACTTCCATCGCTACTTCTTCATCATGCCGACCCTCGCCCGATTCGAGTTGGAGATCCATGAGCGCACCGAGCGCGGCGAAGCCCTGACCGCCCAGAGCCTCATCAAACTCATGGCCGAACTCTTCCAGGAAGGCTACGGCGACGGCGTCGAAATGGACACCGACCGCGTAGGCATTACCTGGGCCGAGTTTCCAACCCATCTCTACTCCAACTTCTACGTCTTCCAATACGCGACCGGAATCTCCGGAGCCAACGCCCTCACCGAAGGTATCCGCAAAGAGGGCGCTCCCGCCGCAGAGCGCTACCTCACCTTTCTCAAGACCGGTGGCGCCCGATTCCCCTTCGACACCCTGCGCGACGCTGGCGTCGATCTGGCTTCTCCGGAGCCCGTAGAGCGCGCTTTCGCGGTCTTCGCCTCCTACGTTGACCGCCTGGACACCCTGCTCAACACCCCCTACTCCCCAGAGTGACTCGCTTCCACACGCAAACTAACAGAACACAGCGCTCCCTAAACACATCCGAAAGGAAATGTTCGGGAAGCGCTGTTTTCTGATCGAAAGTTACTTGCGCGAGGCTAGCCCTTCGGCAGAGAGTTCAAATGAACGGTTCCGACGCCCAGTATACGGCGGCTGTCTTCAGACTGCACGAAGGCGACGACGCGCAGACTCTCGCGACGCCATTGGCGGTCCAGAGGGACCGTCACCTGTGTGGTGAATGCCGATTTATCCGAAGTGTTGCCAAGTGTCGTGAGTCGTCGCACGACTCCATGATGCACCAGATTGCGCCCTGAGTTCTCGCCGCTGCCGACATGGATCTTCAGGTCGTCTTCCGCAACCGCCAACAAGATCTGCGCAGAATCGTTCCGGTTCGGAAGTTTGTCTACGGTGATGTTCAAGTGGACCTGCGTCGCGTCCTCCGATGTCACCTGTACCGCGACCTTCGACTTTTGCTGCATTGCGGCTTCCGTAATTGCCGACGTCGCCGTTCCTTTGTCGCTTCCGACGAACTCCCGCTGCCCATCGACCACCGCCTGCGGGGTGTAGACGCTGTCCAGATGAAAGTGCGAGCCGTAATCGTACTGCCGTTTCGTGAAAGCCGCGTTCGAAAACGGGTCTTTCCAGCCGATCCGGTCCCAATAGTCCACATGCTCTTCCAGAGCGATGATCTCTGCCCCTTCAATGGGCTGCGTGGCTGCGAGGTTCGCCAGCAGTTTGTCGGCGCTCGGGCAGCTCGAACACCCTTCCGAAGTAAACAGCTCTACTAGAATGGGAGATCGCGCCGCGCGTCCCATTCCCGCCTTCTCTCCAACGGCTTTGCGTTCGTCCGC